>JAEUIR010000117.1 GCA_016795025.1 Phycisphaerales bacterium | reverse complement strand
CGGCCGGACCGAGCTGCATGTGTTTGAGGGCGAGGTGCTCTGCAGCGAGCCGAAGAAGCAGACGGTCGGCCAGCGAAACGAAGTCATCCACGTGCGGGCCAACAATGCGATGGAGTTCGGCGCGGCGAGCGGCCAGCCGGTGAATATCGCTGCGGCGAAGGCGATTCGCGCGGGGCGAATGCGATTTGCGACTCGGGACATGAACATGTTTTCTCCCGTTTCCCCTGGCGGCGACCCGTCCGCGAGTCCGCTGATTCGCTTATAGTCAAGTCGTGCCGGCGGTTCAATAGCATTCCATCGGCGCGGCTGCGGTTTCGCCGGAGTTCGGGAACGCAAGGCAACACGAAGGCTTGGCGGAATAACGCGGCATTTTGTCGGATTTGCTTGCTGATTAAGGGACTATATGAAGTTGTTTCTCGTGCACTGCGGTTACTACGATGAAGGGGTGAGCTCCGGAATTTTCGAGTCGCACACCAACTTTTTCGTGGCGGCCGAGTCCGCGGAGGACGCTCGGCGCAGGGCGAAAGCGGCCGAGATTTTCCGCGGACGGAAGATGCACGTCGATGGGATTCAGCTCGTCGAAGCCGTTGATGGATTTCGCGTGAACCTAGTCGCGGATACGGCGCTGGGCGGCGCATCACGGACGGAAGCCTTCCATTTTCGCGACCTCGCGCCGGCCGCGCCGGCGAAGCAGTGAAACGCAGGATATGTCGAGCACTATGCTAACGAAAGCGACAGTGGTCGGCGGCGGCGCGATGGGCACGATGATGGCGCAGATATTGGCCGCCAACCGCATGCACGTTGCATTACTCGTGCGCGACGATCAGCGCGCGCAGGAGCTGGCGCTATTGCGGGAAAACCGGCGCTACCTGCCTGGAATGCGCCTTTCAGAACGGATTGTGGCGACGGTCGATCCGGGCCGCGCGTTGCAACACAGCGAAATGATCTTCGCGGCGATTCCGTGTCAGCATTTGCGTTCGGCCTGGTCGACGATCGCAGGGCACATCCCCGGGGCGGCGCCGATTTGCAGCGTCGTAAAGGGGATCGAAACGCAGCACTTGGCCCGCCCCAGCGAAATTCTGCGAGAGTGTTGTCCGCGCAGCCCGGTGGCCGTGCTGTCCGGTCCCAGCATTGCGCCGGAAATGGCCCGCTGTTTGCCGACTACGGTGGTCATCGCCGGAGACGACGCTGCGGTGACGCAGACCATGCAATCTGCGCTGAGCACGTCGTGGTTTCGTGTTTATACATCAGCAGACGTGTTGGGGGTGGAACTGGCCGGCGCAGTGAAGAACGTCATCGCGCTTGCCGCGGGTATCCTGGACGGGTTGCACGCGGGCGACAATGCGAAGGCGGCGTTGTTGACGCGCGGCTTAGTGGAAATCACGCGGCTGGGCGTGGCGCTGGGGGCGCGGCCGGAGACTTTCGTGGGGCTGGCGGGCGTGGGCGATCTGGTGACCACCTGTGTGTCGCCGCTGGGTCGAAACCGAAGTGCGGGGGAACGAATCGGCCGCGGAGAAAGCGTCGAAAGTGTGATTGCGGGCTCGCCGTCGGTAATTGAGGGAATTCCAACAACGCGAGCGGTGATGGAATTGGCGGCACAACGCAGCGTCGAAATGCCGATTACGACTGCGGTATTCCACGTATTATTCAATCAAAAGCCACCTCTTACGGCGATTACCGAATTGATGAAACGGCCACCCAAAGCCGAAGATCGTGTTTAGCGATCGCCCGGCTCCGGCGTTCGCGGGCAGTAGCTGCGCCAAAGGCTGTCGGAAACTCACCTGTGGATGACAGCACGTGATCCCCGCGCGGGAGGATCAGCATTGGCGCTGACCAGACAATGCATTTACGCGCGTGACATATTCAGGCAACGGAGAACTGCATGGCCCGCATCGGGGTTGATTCGCCCGCAACGATGAATGACGCTGCCCGGATCATGGACGCTCCATTTTCGAGCGGCGCAGCGCTGCGACCGTTGCCGGCGGAGTTGCCGTCGATCGTGCAGCGTCTCGAAACCGAAGTGGAGAATCTGCATCGACTGGCGATGGTCGGCATGATGGCGTCGATGGTGGCGCATGAGTGGAACAATCTAGTGACGCCCGTGCTCGCGCGTGCGGAAGACGCTTTATCGCGAAACGACGTTGACTCAATGCGCCATGCACTGGAGCGAGCGATCGCGAACATCAAAAAATCCGTGGCGGTCTCGAAGACCATGCTCTCGTTCGCCGCGCCCGGCGAGGACGAGCTTGAGCCGGTCGGCGTGGCGGGCGCCGTGCGCGAGGTGTTGGAGGCCGGCATTCGGCCGCTCGACAAGGACCGGATCGAGTTGAGGCTCGACATCGGCGAGGACTGTCTGATTCTCGCCCATCGCGTGCTGTTCGAGCAATTGCTTCTAAACCTGGTGTTGAATGCCCGCCGGGCGATGAGCGAATGCGGCGGATTTTTGACGATCACGGCGCGGCGCGAGGGCACCCTCGTGGAGATCGACGTGCGCGACACGGGCGTCGGAATCACGCCCGAAGTGCTGAGCACCGTCGTCAATCCGCTGCTGGACGGTAAGGGCGACGAGCCCAGCGCCTGGAAATCGGTCGGCATGGGCCTGACCGTCTGCCGCACAATTGCCGCGCAGCATTCCGCGACGATCTCAGTTCGAACAAACGACGATGGGCGCGGGTGTACATTCCGGTTGCTCTGGCCGGCAGCCTGAAAACAGCGTTTTTCCTGCCCAAACGTATGTCCAGAGCGCCTGAGAAAACTCCTCACTTTGCTTCCAAGCGACCGTTGCCTGGCGAGTTTGGCTCTGTTTTGATAGGCGCTCGAAGAGTCATCAAATTGCCGTGATTGGCCGCTCCGATTTGCTTTGTGCGAATCGTGTGTTACCCTAATAACATGCTTGCTGCGGGCATTTTGGGGTTCATGCGTTTCGAGTCGCCCGCCTATCTTGCATTATTCGCCGTCGTTCCACTGCTGATCGCGTTGTCGTTCCGATCGCTTTCCGGGCTTGGTCCGGTGCGGCGCTGGCTGGCCATCGTGTTTCGCTGCGCTGTCGTGGCATTGATGGTCCTCGCGCTGGCGGGGGCGCGGACGGTCAAAACCAGCGACGAGCTGACGACGCTTTTTGTTGTTGATCGTTCCAGCAGCATTCCGCGCGAGCTTCAAGACAGAATGCTGACCTATCTGCGAGCCGTCGGTGAAGCCGCGGGTCGAAATGACCGCATGGGCATCGTCGCATTCGACGGCAAGAGCGCCGTCGAATTATTGCCAAGCGGGCGGTTCAATCTCGACAAAATCTCCGAGCCGGTGGATCCGGATCATACGGACATGGCCGGCGCGATGCGCATGGCGATGGCTCTGTTTCCGCCGGACACGGCGCGGCGGATCGTGGTGATGTCCGACGGCAACGAGAACATCGGCGAGGCACTGACTGAGGCGGATCAACTGAAAGCCGCCGGCGTGCCGGTTGATATTCTGCCGCTGCAATATGACCACGGCGAGGAAGTCGTGTTTGAGCGGCTCTCCGCGCCATCGACCGCTTCGCTCGAAGAAACAGTCAACTTGCAGATGGTGGTGCGCTCCACGAAGCGCGTGCGCGGGCGAATCGTACTGAAACACAACGACGAAATCGTGCCGATCGGGCCGAATGGGACGACGTCGCCGATCGTCGAATTTGGTCCGGGGCCCGAGCGCTTCGAGTTTCCCGTTCAGCTTCGCGACGAAGGCGCGCATCGCTTTGAAGCGACGTTTGAGCCCGACAGCGCGGAGGGCGACACGGTGACGGGCAACAATCGCGGCCGCGCGTTTACTGTCGTAGGCGGTCAGGGGCGCATCCTGATTCTTACGACGCAGGAAGACCGCGAATCGGCGCAATTGATGGCCGAAGCCATGCGGCGCGAGCAGTTGCTGGTGGATGTGGAAATCGCCGGCGAGCGTCCGTTGGATCAGCTTCGCCTGCTGCAATATTCGCTGATCGTGCTGTCAAATGTTCCGGCGAATTACATTTCGGAGCAAGAGCAGCAGGGGCTGAACGTTTATGTTCGCGAGCTGGGGGGCGGATTGGTGATGGTCGGGGGCGATGAGGCCTTCGGCGCGGGTGGTTGGATGGGCAGCCCGGTCGAAGACATCATGCCGGTTTCGTTTGACGTAAAGAGCAAGCGGCAGATTCCCAAAGGCGCGCTGGTGTTGACGATGCACGCCTGCGAAATTCCGCAGGGAAATTATTGGGGCGAGCGCATCGCGGTTGCGTCGGTCAAGACGCTGAGCAGCCGCGATTATGTGGGCGTTTTGTCATATCAATGGGTTAGCGCCAAGCAGCAATTCTGGGTCGTCCCGCTTCAGATCGTCGGAGACAAGACCAAGGTCGTTCAGCAGATTCTGAAAATGCAAATGGGCGACATGCCGTCGCTCGAGGAAGTGATGACCGACGGCATCGACGCACTCGCGCGCCGCACGGATGCGCAGGCCCGGCACATGATCGTCATCTCGGACTTCGATCCTCAGGGGCCGACGCCGGCTCTGATCGGAAAAGCCAAGCGCAATGGAATCACGATTTCCACGGTGGCGATCGGCTATGGCGCGCACATGATCGACGAGGCGAAGGCCAAGTGGATCGCGGACGAAACGAAGGGCAAGTTCTACTCTACGCAGAACTACAGCGAGCTGCCCCAGATTTTCATTAAGGAATCGCGCGTTGTGCAGCGGGCGCTGATCAATGAGACGCCCTTTCGGCCGCGCATCTCGAATTCGCTGTCGCCGACGATCGCGGGACTCGCCGGCGAAGGCGTGCCCGATCTCGGCGGCTACGTCGTGACGACCAAGCGGCCGACGGCGGATGTGGCCTTGATCCGCAAAACCGAGGAATCCGACGACCCTGTGCTGGCGCAGTGGCAGGTGGGCCTCGGCAAGACCGTGGCGTTCACCAGCGGCATGTGGCATCGCTGGGGCGCGGATTGGGCCCAATGGCAGAAATTCAGCAAGCTCTGGGCGCAAATCGCGCGCTGGGCGTCGCGTCAATCCGATGCCGGCGCTTTTGACATCTCGACGTCGGTACAGGGTGGGCGCGGCAAAATACGCATCGACGCGCGCGACAAAAGCGCCGCGGCAGTGAATTTCATGACCGTCGAAGGCTCACTAATCGTGCCCGGCTTCGATTCAAAGAAAATGCGGCTGACTCAGACCGGACCCGGCCGCTACGAAGGCGAATTCGACGCGCGCGATCCGGGAAGCTACATCGTGAATTTGTCGTATCGCTCGGGCTCCGGCACCACCACCACGGCAGGGGCGCTTCAAACGGGTTTTTCGATTGCGTATTCGCCGGAATATCGCGACTTGCGCACCAATCTTTCGTTGCTTCAAAACCTGGCCGATCGCACCGGTGGACGTACGCTCAGCGGAACCGATCCGCGCGCTCCGTTCGACCGCGCGGCGCTTCCAAAGGCAGAAGCTCGTCCCCCGATCTGGGAGGATCTGATCCGGTGGATGCTGCTGGTGTTCTTGCTGGATGTCGCGATTCGCCGCATCGCCATTAACCCGATCGATCTCGCGCGGCGCGCGCGAAAATACATCGGCGAGATCGCCGGGCCGCGCAAGCCCGCCGAAGCCAGCGCAGCCGTGCTTTCAACGCTCAAGGGCGCTCGCGACCAGGTGCGCGAGGCGACCAGCGCCACTTCGCAGCCGAGCGAAACCGGCGTTGCGCCGAGCCGATCCGCGAAATACGAAGCGCCCGCCACAGCCGCGAAAGTCTCGGAGCAATTGAGCAAGGCACTCGGCGGAGCATCGGCGGAAGATCAGCCGGTCGTCGCCCGCCCCACCAAGAAGCCCACCGCCACAAATGAGGCCGACTACACCTCGCGGCTGCTCAAGGCCAAGAAACGCGCCCGCGACGATTTGAGCAAACCGGAAGAATAGCGCACAATACACAGTCCGCACCGGCCGTTGGCAGTCGCGGACTGTTGACCGCCCGACGGTGCATAGCGATTAGGGAATTTTTCGGCCGCCGGACGCGAGTGTGTCGCGCCCGGCGGCGTCATTGTCACGATTTTTCGCGAGCGAGAATCATGCCGGAAACCGAATTGCAACGGCTGGCCGAGGCGGGCGATCTGGACGCATTCGAAACGCGCTGCATCGAATTGTTGGAAGGCGGCCGACTCGGCTATACGAGCGTTGCCGGCCCGTTGGGATATCTGGCCAAGTCTGGTCAAACCGCGCGGGCGGCGCAGATCGCGAAAATGATTCTGGACAACGCCGACACCGCGCACGAGCCGATGGCCGCGCTGCGCGTGGCGCGCGTCTCGCTCGAGGCCGACCCAAACAACGCGGCGCTTCGCGAGCGTGTCGCCGATCTTTTCGAGAAGTCGCACGCGGAACGCGCCGGCGTCCAGGGTGTAATCGAAGGCTCCGGCATCCGCAGCGGCCGGCCCATTCGCGCCGCGCTGCGCTATCTGGATACTTGCATGGCGCTGAAGCCCGGCAGCACGCTGCTGGCCCGCAGCGACAATCATGCGGCCGAGGTCACCGATGTTGACCTGGTGGGGGGAATGATCTCGCTGAAGCGGCCGGGGCGAGGCATGACAATGCCGTTGGTGGAGCTGGTTCGCGAGTACGACATGGTCGCGCCGGACGACTTCCGCGTGATGCGCCAGCTTTGGCCGGACAAGCTCGGCGAGATGATCAGCAAGGATCCGGTCGCCGTCGTCATCGGCCTGATCCACGCGCACGGCGAGCAGATCGACAGCGACACGCTGAAGAGCGAGCTGGTTCCGCGCTATCTGCCCGAAAAGGATTGGACGAAATGGTGGAGCAACGCGCGAACGCTGATGAAGCGCTCGCCGAACGTCATCCTCGAAGGACGTTCGCCGGTCATCATGAAGTACACGGCCGCCGGTCAATCGCTCGAAGAAGAAACATGGCAGAAATTCACTTCACGAAAAGACCCGCTGGACTGGCTCGATGCGCTGGAAGACTACCTACGGGAAAAAGCCAAATGGAAAGAGCCGCCGTCGGTGGATTTGCTCGGCCGAATGGAGCAGTTTTTGCTGGAATATGCGCATAAGGTCGTGGCCAAGCGCCCGGCCGAGTCGCTCGCTTGCGGCTTGTTGGTGGACCGCGCGGCGCAGTCGCCGGATGGATCGCAGGCCGGGCGGCAGGTGGCGATGGAGTTGCTGAAGAACGCGCGTGACGCCGCCTCGCTGATCGCTCGGCTGGAGGGCAACGTATTCTGGGAGCCCGCGCTCAAGCTGTTGGAGACCGCCCGACCGGGCGACGCGCGCGACGTGTTCGTCGCCCTGGTGCCTCGCGCGCCGGCCGGCATGCTGGAAACGGTTGTGGGCTCGGCGCTGCGGCTTGGCGCGGGCGAAAGCGTGCAGCAGCACATCGACGCGGCGATGCGCGAACCGTTGAGCAACGCCGAGATTCTGCACTGGTTGTGGCGCGGAACGGACCACTCGTCGGCGATCAAGCCACCTGCTCCGCACGACCTGCTGACGCTCATCATCGACACGCTCAGCGGACTCGGCCGCACGATTCAGGCGGACAGCGATGTGACCAAGCAGTTCCGGGCACGGATGAAATCCGCGCTGGGCTCACGTGATTTCGCGTCGGTGAAATCATGTTTCCTGAAGATGGACGCGGCACGGGCGATCGTGGTGCGATCGCAGTTGGAGCGGCTGGAAGGGCTGGGCGACAACACGCAGGACGCGCTGATCTCCGCGATGCGCGAGGCCCATCCGCATCTGTGGGTGAAAGCCGCCGGGCCGAAGATCGCGACCTGGGAAGACACAACGGTGGTTTACACGTCGGCATCCGGCCTGCGCAAACGCAGCGACGAGCGCGATCATCTGGTGAATGTCGAGATGCGCGACAACGCGCGGCGCATCGGCGAAGCCGCGGCGCTCGGTGACCTGAGCGAAAACTCCGAGTACAAATTCGCGCTGGAAGAGCGCGATCTGCTGCGGGCGCGTTTGGCGCAGATCAACAACGAGTTGACAATCGCGCGGGTGCTGGAGCCTGGCGAGGTGAGCACGGACCGGGTCGACATCGGCACGCGCGTGACGCTGCGAAACACCGCCAACGGCGATGTGCGCCAGATGACGATTCTGGGTCCGTTCGACGCGAATCTGGAGCACGGCATTTATAACTACAAAGCGCCGGTGTGCCAGAAGCTGCTCGGGCGGCGCGTCGGCGACAAAGCCACGATCGCGATCGCCGGCGAAGACGCGGAGTACGAAATCATTGAGATTGCGAACGGGTTAGTCGGTTAGAGATGATCTTGAATCATCGCGGGAGCCGGGACGTTCAATGAGCGCGATTTTGGGGGCGGCCAGCCCCGCTCCTCACTGGCTTTGGACATTGCCGTTCGTTGCGATCCTGCTGGCGATCGCGGTTCTGCCGCTGATTCGCGCCACGCACCATTGGTGGGAGAACAATCGCAACAAGCTGCTTGTATCAGTCGTGCTCGCGGCCGTTACGCTGGGGTACTACTACAATCGCGCGACCGGATATCACGAGTCGGCCCCGGGTGCGCCAAGCGTCGGGTCCGTGCTCGAACATTCCTTGCTCGGTGAATATGTCCCATTCCTGACACTGCTGTTCAGCTTGTACGTGATCGCCGGCGGCATCGCCGTCACGGGCGATTTGCGCGCCACGCCACTCGTGAATTCGGCGATTCTGGGTGTCGGCGCGCTCATCGCGAGCTTTGTCGGCACGACCGGCGCGTCGATGGTGCTGATCCGTCCGCTGTTGATGACCAATCGCGAACGCAAGCGCGTCGCACACACCGTGGTGTTCTTTATTTTTCTGGTCAGCAACGTCGGCGGTTCGCTGCTGCCCATCGGCGATCCGCCGCTCTTTCTTGGGTATTTGCGCGGCGTGCCGTTTCTGTGGACGCTGCGCTTGTGGAAGGAATGGGCGTTGTGCTGCGCGGCGCTGCTTGTCATTTACTACTTCCTCGATCGCTGGATGTTTCGCCACGAAACACCCTCCGACCGGATTCACGACCGCCTCGACATCACGCCGCTTCGCATCACCGGTTTGGTGAACATTTTGTGGCTGACACTGGCTGTGCTGGCCGTCGCGCTGCTGGATACGTCAAAGGTCATCCCGGGGACAACGTGGAAGCCGTTTCCGTTTCTGCGTGAAGGCGTGCTGCTGGCGCTGGCGGGTGTCTCGCTGCTGACAACGCCGCGAGCGGCCCGCGAGGCCAACCAGTTCAACTATGCCGCCATTGGCGAAGTTGCTGCACTGTTTCTCGGCATTTTCATTACCATGCAGGTGCCGATCGAGATTCTGCATTCGCTCGGCCCGACGCTGGCCGAACGCGGCTTTACGCATCCGTATCAATACTTCTGGGCCACTGGAATTTTGAGCAGCTTCCTCGATAACGCGCCGACGTACGTCGTGTTCTTCGAGGCGGCCAACCAGCTTACGCACGAGCCCGGGCCGGGGATCATCAAGCTCATCACCGGCGAGTTTATTCGTGAGGACCTGCTGGTCGCGATCAGTTGCGGCGCGGTGTTCATGGGAGCGAACACATACATTGGCAACGGCCCGAATTTCATGGTGAAGGCGATCGCCGAGCAATCGGGCGTCAAAATGCCGAGTTTTTTCGGTTACATGGGCTATTCGGCGGCGATCTTGCTGCCGCTGTTTTTTGTCGTAACCCTTGTGTTTTTCGCATATTAAGCGTAAACAAGACCTGAATCTGCGCGCCGTACGATCGGGCGCGCGTCGGGTTTACAATACAAATTTCGGCCGAACGTCGCATTTTTTTTGCTTTGCGTCGAACTTGTGCTATTCTAATCTTCATGTGTTCGGGTCGATCGTTCGGGGTAAGACCGATCGGCGTGCGTGATCTTCCATCTCCCCCATCACGCGGACTTGCCTGTTCGCTGCGACATGCGCGAGATTCCTTTGTTAGGGCTTTTCGTGGGCGCGCCGGCTGAACGAGTAATAGTCCCGTATTGCGCCAACTACGCAGCGAAAGGACGAGCGCGCTTTGGAGCGGTGCGGCCCGTTCATCGGCCGCGCAGCGCTTACAGATGTGCAGTGGATCGATTTGCAAAACCTCGACGGAAACTCAGAGAGGGATTCGACATGTCCAGCAACGCTCCATCGAAATCAGTACGCTCCAAAACCACAGTGATTCTGGCGCTCAGCTTTGTGAGTTTCGCATTTGGTCAACCGGTAATTACCGAGATTGCGCCTTTGGCGGCTTCTGTCGGCATGCCTGTCGTTATTGTCGGCAGCGGGTTTTCACCGGTGCCTTCCGAAAATCAGGTAACCATTGGCGGCTTGTCGGCCGCAGTCCTAAATCCCACCGCGCCCGGTGTTATCGTCGCCATCGTCCCCAGCGGAGCAGCGTCGGGCGGCGTCGAGGTCACCGTGGACGGTCAAAACGGGATTGCTCCCGTGCCGCTTACGATCGAATCGGATCCCGGCTTCACGAACCTGCTGCTAGTGCAAGCCGACGCGGGCTTTCAGCCGCTCGATTTCTCCGTTGTAAACAACTCGTCTCCAACGATGTCGATTACGCTGGATTCGTCGATCACGAGCCTGGTGAGCGGCAGCTACCGAGTTTACGCCGTGGTTCGCAATACCCTGGGTCCGGTCGACGTGACTGCATCGTTTCCGCTCGGCGGCGCGCCGCTGAGCGCGACCACCTCTGGGTTAATGCCTGCGGGTGTAAATACGCTGGTAGTGATGGGTACGACTACGAGCGGCGCCTCGTTTTCGTTCGCGGGCACGATGTTGAATTTTGACTCTTCGATCGCGAGTATCGGCGCCGAAGCGGACGCGGACCAAGTTTCATCGTCACCTGATTCGGAATCGGGACTGGACTATCAAACCGAGCTTCTCGAAGTGCAGTTTTATCCGGGTGCTTCGCTCAGCGTCATTCGCGATGTGCTTGCCGCATATGATGTGACACCCGTTGGACTCACGCTCGACCAGACCTTCGCGCCGCTGATTCCGCTGGACCTTTATGTCGACGCCCGGCGCAGTTCGTTAAGCGTAGTGACCCTGCGCGACGCGATCCGCTCGGCGCCGGAGGTTCAGAACGCGTGGCTGAATTTTCTGGACGCGCCGCTAGCAGTGCGCGCCGTCGGCGAGCAGATGCCCGCGCGGTTGATCAATGGTGGACCGCGCCCGGCGTACAATTCTGGCACCAACAACGTCGCCTACAACGCCAATAACGGCGGATTTGACAATGACGGCGACACGGTGGGCGGCATCGGCATCGATGAGACGGACATTTATTACAATCATTTCTTCTATCAAACTTTCGCCGCGCAACGACTTCAGAGTTATGTCTACGCCAACATCAATCCGTCCGGAGGCGGAGCGGGGCCTGCTCGACCGCTGCTCGCGGTTGTTGACACAGGTTTTGGAAATGGAACGGCGAGCGTCGCCGCGGGGAATCGGGTGCTGAACGACATTCCAACCGCGCGTCTCGGCGCGACAGATGCTGACGGCGTTGCGTTCCACGGCATCCAGGCGGAAACGGGTGCTGTGAACATCCTGGCGCCGGTGATGGTGCTGGGGCGTCCGGCTGCGGCCGCCGGTGACTCCCGCGTGCTGGTCCAAAATCTGATCGACAACGCCGGGGCGAATTCGCACGGTACATTCGTCGCGCTCCTCGCGGCGGGTGGCGGCGCGATGCTCTTGGGGCAAACGCCCGGCTCGACGGTGATCCCTTATCGCGTCGCGAACGGCGCGGGCGTGATCGCGCAAAACAACACCAACGCCGCGCTGAATAACGCCGCCGGGCGAGCCAACGTGGCCGTAATCAACCTTTCGCTGGGGTCAACAAATCCTGCCGCAAATGCCGCCGCCGCGGTGGCGAACGTAACGGCCGCGCGTTCGGCCGCGCTGAACGCCGCCTGGGCTGCGAACCAGATCACTGTATTCGCCGCGGCGAACTGCGGCGTCAACGCGAACTTGTTCTCGCCGCAGACGCTGGCCGATGCGCAATTGGTAAACCCGTTGGTGCGTCCGCTCATGATCAACGTCGCGGCGGTTGACATTCCCGCGCCGACGGCAATCGGTCCCGTGGGGCCGGAACAATCGTGGTGGACGCCCAATCCGCCCTGCGCTCCAGGCGCAGGCTGCGCGTTTGTCGGCACGAACTTCGGCAATCAGATCGCGGTGTGTGCGTTTGGAGGGCTGCAATTCGCCGCGATGGGGTGGGCCGGCGCGCTTCACGGAAATAGTTGCGGCGGCACTTCCTGGGCGGCGCCGCAAGTCGCCGGCCTATTAGTTGAGTTGATCCATCTCGATCAGTGGACACGCGGCGCGCCGGCGGGTGGAGCGGCGACCGCGACCCGTCGCAGGCAGATCATTGAATATGTCCTGGGAAGCGCGGATGACCTGGGCAGCACAACGGCGGCAGCGCCATTTGTGAATAATGACGCCGGGAATGGCCCGATCCGCAGCACGGACGCCCCGGACCCGAATTTCGGCTACGGGCGAATCAATTCGTGGAAAGCGACGTTGTCCGTCCTCAACGGAGGACTGGCTCAACAGCACGGGCGCACGAACATCGGCGGGGGTGGCGCAAACACCAATAACGACACTGTACATCGAAACTTGGGGCTTGTCGCGGACGGCAACTCGATCTGGTATGGATTTGAAATCGTTACGTCGGTGCAAGGTGCCACAGCCTGGATTGACGGCACGCTGGTTGACGACGCCGGCGCCAGCGTGCCGGCGAATAACGCGCCGCAAAGCGCGTCGCGCATCTACGGTTACAAGGGCGTGCGAAGCGACCTGAACGTCAATCGTGGAATTCACCAGGCATCGGACGGCACGCAGTCGGATCCGGCCGTGGTCGGACCGCCAACGCGACAAGGAACAGTTACAGATGGCGATCCCACGACCGGTATCGTCGCCGTGGGAACCAGCGTGAATAACCGCGGCCAATATGTGATCACTTTCTCCATTCGCCGCGAAGATCTTTATACGAACGACGGGCCAAAGACGCTCAGTTTGCGCCTTCCTGGGCAGACGGTTGCGTCCAAGCCGTTCTATAACCTCCTGCTCGAAACCGCCAAGATGCGCGAGGCGGCGCCGGCCGGCGCGCACGTCAG
>JAEUIR010000116.1 GCA_016795025.1 Phycisphaerales bacterium | reverse complement strand
CGCGCGGCCACCCCCGCGACAACGATGTCGAAGTACAACTCCCAGTATCCAGGCATGTGAAACAACATGCGCGAGACTTTGAACCGGCCGTCACCAAGATTCTCGACTTTGGGCGTGACATTCATGCCGTGTTGATGCTCGGGCATGCGAGCGTCCACGGTAAGCGCCAAATCCGGGGCGGCCGGCGGGGCTCCGGTCGATGTGTCCAGCAGCGCGACCTCGATCGAAAACATTTCGTTCAGCGGGAGCGGATCGGGAGAGGTCGAATAGCTGAGCTCGTACCGGCCGTCATCGCTTTTTGCTGAGTGAATGTTGCCTTTCAAACCGCGCGCAGCGCTCGGCGGTTTTTTCGAAGACGCCGATGGAGTATCAGTTGACCGCGCCGGCCGCGTCGATTCGCAACCTGCGGCGATCACCAAAGTCACGACAACCAGACAGGTCGCTTTTCGTAGATGGATCACGGTCTGGACTCCTGAGCGCCGCCGCGCCGCAGCGCGGGCTTGATGTATGAGCGGGCTCCGAATACGCCGCCAAATTCGCCGGACTGCGAGAACCACTGCACGCGATGATTGCCCCAATCGACAACATAGAGCCTCCCGCGCGCATCGATCACCGCGCCGCGCGGCTTGAAGAACTGACCCGCTCCGAGACCTTGCTCACCCCATGCGCGCACGAAGCCGCCGGCGGCGTCGAACTGGGTGATGCGGTGCTCCGCGCCGTCGGTCACAAAAAACTCGCCCGATGCGCTCACCGCGATGCCGAACGGCGCGACCAACTCGCCATCGCCATCGCCAAACGCGCCGAAGTCAAACGCGTGGTTTCCGTCCGGGTCAAACACGCTCACGCGCGCGGCCAGCGAATCGACGATGGCGATGCGGCCGCGCGCGGCGTCAATCACAAAGTCGGTGGCGCCGTGCGGCGACGGCGCGCCTGCGCGAATTGACCACGCGGCCGCTCGGCGAAACTCACGCGAGAGCACAATCATGCGCTCTCGCCGCGCGTCGAGCACGAACAGTCTTCCGGCGTCATCGCAACGCACGGCCGTGAGCGCGACGTCGTCCAAAGCGGGGTGATTCGCCGTGCCGCGCGCCAATACGTCATAGTCGATGGCCCGTACGAACCGCGCCAGATTCGGAATCATGCGCACTTCGCCGTCTTCGGGCTGATAGCGAAACATCTGCAAGCGACGATTGCCGCGATCCGCGGCGAAAAGCAGTCCGCTGCCCGAATCGACGCCGATCGCGAGCGGCATCAGAAATTCGCCGAACTTGCTGCCCCGACCGGCGAAGCGGCAGATGTGAATCGCGTCCGCACGGGACGTGTCAAACACCAGCAACGAATGCGATTCCGGCTCGGTGAGCGTCAAGCGGTTTCCGCCGGCCGCGATGTAAGGCCCATAGTGCGCCACCGGCCCGAGATCGGCAGTCGTGCCCGCCACGGGCGGTTCGGGCTTGCCGTCCGCCCGCAACCCGAAGAGCTGCACGCGGTTCTCGAATGTCTCGCAAACGGCGGCGCGGCGCGCATCCGCGGAAACGGCAATGCGGGCGGGGTAGTGGAGCTTGCCAGCGCCCTCATGCGGCACAACCACATGCCGCCCCCACATATACAACAATTCGCCATCCGGCGAATACACCTGAATACGGTGATTCATCGCGTCGGCCACGTACACGCGCTCGCCCCGTACGGCGATGCCCGTCGGCCCGGCGAGCAGCCCGGGGTGATATCCCCACAAACCCCATTCGCGTACGAATCTGCCGCTTAAATCGAATCGCTGCACGCGGCTGTTTTCGGAGTCGATCACAAACGCTTCGCCGCTCGCGCTCAGCGCCACGTCCGTCGGAATCGCAAACTCGCCGGCCGCGCGGCCATAGCGGCCGGATGACCAAAGCAGCGCGCCGCCGGACCGATCAAATGCAACGATGCGGTTATTCAGCGTGTCAGCGATAACGACGCGCCGCGCATCGACCGCGACGCCGCACGGTCCGCTCAATCGCCCGTCGCCGGCGGTGACGCCAAAAATGCGGCCTGGCGCGCCGGTCGCGTCGAACGCCTGGATGCGGTCATTCGCCGCGTCCGCGATGAAAATCTCGCCGTCGTCGGCGATGCACACACCGGCCGGCCGCAACAATTCACCGGGGCCTCTTCCGCGCGTGCCAAAGGCGCGAGTTTCGCGACCCGCCGAATCGTGAATGATCACGCGCGGCGGCGTGGCTTCCACCGTCACAAGCTCGCCGGACGGAAGAAACGCGACGGCCGCTGGTTCAGCAAGATTGATGATCTCGCGGTCGAATTGGCCAAGCGGGTCGAGAACGTCGGGGGATGCAGCCGGCTGTATCGCGTCTGCGGCAGCGCAGCCAAGAAAGCAGACAAGCCAAGGCACGGCAGGCTTAATGCGTAACCACATGCAGCGCATGATCGTGGCGATTCACGAGTGATGCAATTCGTTGATCGGCGGCGCGGATTTCCGTCGCGCTCCGGCGACGATCAACAAAAACCAGCCGATCAGAAACGCGACACCGCCGAACGGAGTGATCGCGCCCAAAGCTCGCACGCCGCTGAGTGCCAAGGCGTAGAGGCTTCCGCTGAACAGAATTATCCCGATCAGGAACGACCAGCTCGCACCCGCGAGGATTCGGCATCGCGTGTCGTGGCGCGCGAGCAGAGCCACGCCGAACAGCGCCAGCGCGTGGTACATTTGATATTGCGCCCCCGTGTGGAATACTGCGAGCAGATCGGGCGCGAGCCGCTCCTTCAAAGCGTGTGCGCCGAACGCGCCAGCCGCAACCCCGATCAAACCGTTCACCCCCGCAAGCGCCAGCCAGGCGTTACGCATGAATTGCTCGCTGATCGACGGCGAGCGCCGCCTCTTTCATACATTCCGCCAACGTCGGGTGCGCATGCGAACTGCGGGCGATGTCCTCGGCGCTCGCGCCAAATTCGATCGCAACGGCCGCTTCGGCGATCATGTCGCCGGCCCGTGGGCCGAGAATGTGAGCCCCCAGAACGCGATCGGTCTTGGCATCGGCCAGGATTTTCACGCGACCGTCCGTATGGCCGATGGCCCGCGCGCGGCCGTTGCCGCGAAAATGAAACACGCCCTTGCGATACGCGACGCCGGCCTGCGTCAGTTCCTCTTCGGTCTTGCCGACGGCGGCGATTTCCGGCTCGGTGTACACAATGCCAGGAATCGCGTCATAGTTCACATGGCAATAGCCGGTAAAAAGATACTCGACCGCGGCGATACCCTCTTCTTCGGCCTTGTGAGCCAGCATCGGCCCGCGAATCACATCGCCGATCGCGTAAATCGACGGAGCGGTTGTGGCAAAATGCTCGTTTATTTTGATTCGTCCGCGCTCGTCAAGCTGCACGCCCACCGCATCGAGGCCGAGACCGTCGGTGTTCGGCAGGCGGCCGACGGAAAGCAGCACACGATCGCAGCGGATCGATTCGCCGCCTTCATATTCGACGACGCAGATTGGTTGCTTGTTTTTGCCTTTGGCCGGCTCAACGCGGGCGCTCGTGACGCGCGCACCGAGCTTGAACGCGATACCCTGCTTTTCGAAGATTTTTTGCGCGAGCCCCGCGAACTCCGCATCCATGCCCGGCAGAATTCGCGGCAGGTATTCAAGCACGGTGACGTTTGCGCCGAGCCGCCGCCAGATTGAACCCATCTCCAGCCCGATGTAACCCGCGCCGATTACGACAAGATGTTCAGGCACTTGAGCAAAGCTGAGCGCCTCGGTGCTGGTGCCGATGCGGTCGCCGTCCACTTCGACGCCCTTCAGCGGCGCGGACTTGCTGCCCGTGGCGATCAGGATGTAGCGGCCTTCGAGCGTTTGCGGCGCGGTCTCGCGCGCTTCGACCGTCACCTGTCCCGGCCCGCTGATTCGCCCGTGACCGGCGTAGCGCGTGATCTTGTTCTTCTGCATCAGCATCGCCACGCCGTCGGTCAGGCCGCGCACGATTTCATCCTTGCGCTTCAGCATCGTGGCGAGATCAAGCTGAACGTTTTGAACCTTCACGCCATGCGCGGCCAGTTCGTGCCGCGCCGCGTGATAGCGTTCGCTGGATTCGAGCAGAGCCTTGCTGGGTATGCAGCCGACGCGCAGGCAGGTTCCGCCGAGCGCGGATTCTTTTTCAATGATGGCGACATTCGCGCCAAGTTGCGCGGCGCGAATGGCGGCCACATATCCGCCGGGGCCGGCGCCGATGACGATCAGGTCGTGTGCGGGCATCGCGAGCATCTCCCAATCAGGGCCGGGCATTGTACTTCATCGGACGAGCCGGGCGGCGAACCGTACGCCATTGTTGAAGCAGCGGCGGAAAGCCCGGCGTAACCCATGACGCTCGGCTGGCATCCAACGCGGCATGACAAGCGTAGCGCTTCATCGAACCAGTACCTCGCTCAGCCAAAGCAGAATTCCAGAGACGTATAATCGAGCAATGGCCGAACACGACACGCAACGCATGCAGTGCATGGAGGTCTGGGGCGGCAACCAGCCCGTCGATAGCGGCGTGGTAATGGCCGGCCTCGACGCCTGGGTGTTCAGCCGGCCATACGCCGGCGCATCGGCCGGCGGCGACGTGCATTATGTGTCGTCCTGTGCCACGGGGCGCATCACGCGGCTGCTCGTGGCGGATGTCTCCGGACATGGCTCGGCCGTCGCGGAGACATCACTGGCGTTGCGCTCGTTGATGCGGCGCTATGTGAATTTCATCGATCAGACGCAGTTTGTGCGGTCGCTGAATGATGAGTTCACATCGCTGTCTGAGAGCGGCACGTTTGCGACGGCGGTCGTGACGACGTATTTCGCGCCGTCCGGCGAAATTTCGCTGTGCAATGCCGGTCATCCGCCGCCGCTGCTGTATCGCGCCAAGACGCGCACATGGTCGCTCGTCGAGGCGTCGGACCGGCCGACCGCTGGCCGTGCCGATGCCGATACTGGGCCGTCGAATCTGCCGCTCGGCATTATCGACCTGGCTTCATATGAGCAGTTTTCGCTGCGCCTGCGCACCGGCGACCTGGTGCTGTGCTACACCGATTCGCTGATCGAGTCGAAAAACGCGGCCGGCGAAATGCTGCAACCGGCGGGCCTGCTCGAAATCGTTCGTTCGCTGAATGTCAGCGATCCAAGTGCGCTCATTCCCGCATTGATCGAGGCGATTCGAAAACTCAACCCGGACAATCTCACCGAAGACGACGTGACTATGCTGCTCTTTCGGCCCAACGGGCTCGCGCCGGCCGCGCCGTTCTGGCAGCGTGTGCTCGCGCCGCTGCGCGTCGTCGGCGCGATCGCGCGATCGTTCCTTCCGGGCGGCGGCCCGGCGCCCTGGCCGGAAATGTCGCTTTCGAACTTGCTGGGCCTGCGGCATAAGAGCCGCGTGCCGGAATTTCAGGAGAAGTGATCACCTCTCACGCGCGGCTGTCCCACACCGGGTCGGCGATGCCCAGGCGCTTGTTCTCGTAACGGGCCATCACAAACAGCGCGTCTGAAAGGCGATTCAGGTAGCGCCGCAAATCCATGCTGACGGATTCATGTTCCGCGAGCCGCAATACTTCGATCTCCGCGCGGCGGCAGACGGTGCGCGCCAGATGCAGCGCCGCCGCGGCCGACGATCCGCCGGGCAGAATGAAATTCGTCAGCGGCTCAAGCTCATCGCTCAGCGCATCCATCAGGTGCTCAAGCTCGTCGACGTGGCGCGGCGAAATGCGCGGGCAGGGCAGCGCCGCCTTGTCTTCATCCGGAATGCACAAATCCGACCCCGCGTGGAACAGCTCGTTCTGCACGCGCTGCAACGGCTCGACGAGCTGTGCGGTGACACCCGCGGCCAGCGCCGCGCCGACATGGCTGTTCAACTCATCCAGCGCGCCATAGGCGATGATGCGCTGCGCGGTCTTGGGCACGCGCCGGCCGGTGCCCAGCCCGGTCGTGCCATCGTCGCCCGTTCGCGTATAGACCTTTGTGATTTTCGGCACCGTGGCTTCTCCTGGTTGCGGGCTGTCCGAAGGGAGTTGTATTCGGCAGGTGCGGTGAAATCAAAAAGCCGTCGCGCGGGCGTCATCGGTGCGCCGGGTGCCCGGCCGACGGCTGTTCGCGTCGGCCGGTCTTGGTCACGCAAGAAACCGCAGCTATCCTGACAACATGCCCGGCGACTTCCCGGATCGCGCGAATAAACCCAACGTCGAGACCGCCGATGATGCGCACTTCCTGACGTTTTCATGCTTCCAACGGCGTCCTTTTCTGTCGAAAGATCGCACCCGCGCCTGGTTCGTCGATGCGCTGGAGCGCTCGCGCCGCACGCATGGGTTTCATTTGTGGGCATGGGTCGTCATGCCGGAACACGTTCACCTGCTGTTGTGGCCGGGGCCGGGGCCGGAGCCGGCACGTATCGCTCACATCATGTACACCCTCAAGAAATCGGTCAGCAATCGAGCGATCTCGTTTGTGCGAGCCCAGTCGCCCGCGTTTCTGGCACAGATGGCCGACGCGGATGAGCACGGCGCGGTGACGCATCGATTCTGGCAGCGCGGCGGCGGCTACGACCGCAGCGCGTACTCGGCGCGAGAGATCTGGGAAAAAATCGACTACATTCACGCGAACCCGGTCAGACGCGGACTCTGTTGCCACCCGACAGACCGGCGCTGGTCGAGCGCCAGCGCCGATTCGGATCGGTCGAGCGGCCCGCTGGCGATTGATTTCGAGTCGCTGCCGAACCCGCCGAAGGGGTATCGCGTCGCGTTCTGACTATTCGCATCGAGCACGCAACCGAAAGACCAGCCGACGCGAACAGCCGTCGGCTGGGCACCCGGCCTGCCTCGCGCAAGCCGCGCCGATAAAGAGCCGTGATTGATATCGCCGCGCTGGGTGAAGCTCGGGGATGCCCGGCTCCATGCGCCAACCGGCCACGCGTGTTATACTTTCCATATGCAAATCAATCGCATCACGCTCGATCCTGGCGTCATGGGCGGCAAGCCCTGCGTCCGTGGGCTTCGCGTGACGGTCGGAATGATCCTCGGCCTGCTCGCCTCGGGATACTCCCGCGAGCGCGTGCTGCAAGCCTACCCCTACCTGGAACCCGAAGACATTGACGCGGCGCTGGCCTACGCTGCGTGGCGCATGGAGGAGCGCGAAGAACCGCTCGTAGCCCCGTGAGCATTCGTCTTTTGGTCGACATCAACCTGTCACCGGAGTGGATCGCCGAACTCGAGCGGTATGGATACAGCGCGGTTCACTGGTCCGCGGTCGGCGATCCGCGCTCGACCGACGCCGAGATCATGGCTTGGGCGCGTCAGCATCATCATATCGTCTTCACGCACGATCTCGACTTCGGCGCGCTTCTGGCCCTGACGCATGCCCACGGACCGAGCGTCCTTCAGATTCGCGGGCAGAACGTATTGCCCGAAGAAATCGGCGCCACAGTGATGGCCGCCGTGCGCCAGCATGAGGCGGCACTTGCCGAAGGGGCGATCGTTTGCGTAGACATACGTAGGGTGCGTGTGCGCGTGTTGCCGCTTTGACGCGCGCGATTACCCGGCAGCGCGGCGGCGAGCAGGTTGCCCCAGTCGCACACTTGCTCGAACAGACTCAGCGAGTTTTGGCGTGCTTGATCCATCCGCCCACCATCCTACCGATTTCGTTGATCTCGCGACTTGCGAACTCATGCGACTTGCCGGGCAGCACGGCCAACTCATGCGAAAGCCGCGTCAGAAATCGCAGGATTTCCAAACGAAAGTTCACCGCGGTCAGCGGGGCCGTCTTGGCTGCGCCTTCGGCGTATTCCGCCTCGACAAGTCCTTCCAGAATGTCGTAGAGCTTTGCTTCGATGCGCTGACCGAGTGAGTAACGGTGCGAGCGCGGAAATTTCGCGACGTGCGCGGAGTACCACTTGATCAAATCGAAGGTGCGATCGATGACCGGTAGCGAGTTCGTTTTCTTCATTTTTTTTTGCGCGCGGCCTTCGGCCGCGAAGAAAGAAAAAATCGAAAGGAAAAAGGGGCAAAGAGCAAAGCTTACTTTGTCCCCGACGCGACCCGGAAACCGACGTAGTTGTTGCGGCTGCCGGGCGCGTCCCCGCCGCGGAAGGCGGAGCGGCAGTTCCTCGGAAGGCTGTACCAGGAGCCGCCGCGCAGGACACGGCCGGAACCGCTCCCGGGCCCTGTGGGGTCTACCGCGTCAGCTTGCTCAAATTCGCCTTTCCAATCCGCGCACCATTCCCAGACGTTTCCGTGCATGTCATGCAAACCCCACCCGTTCGCCGGAAAGCTGCCGACCGGCATCGTCTTCTGGCGATACTCGCCTTTGCTACCGCCGGCATACGTATAGTTGCCGTCGTAGTTCGCCTGTTTGGTCGAAATCGTGTCGCCGAAGTGGAACGCCGTGCCCGTGCCGCAGCGGCAGGAATACTCCCATTCCGCCTCGGTGGGTAGCCGAAAAACACGCCCCAGGTCACGGCTCAGCTTTTGACAAAACTGCTGGCAGTCGTCCCACGACACCTGCTCGACCGGTAACTTCGGATCACCCTTGAAGTGGCTGGGGTTATTGCCCAACACACGCTGCCACTGCGATTGGGTCACCTGGAAGCGCCCAAATCGGAACGGGTGTGAGATTCGCACGAGGTGCCGCGGGTGTTCGTCCTTGAAATACTCAGCCTTCGAATCGCCAAGTCGCGCGACCTCTTCCGGCGACTGGTCGCCGCCCATCAGGAACTCGCCAGCGGGAATCAACATCATGTCCAACGTCACCCCGGCGCCAAGGTCGAGCGTTTCCATCACCGGCACACCCAGCGCCTTGGCCGCGGCGGTCTGCACTTCGCGGGCCTCTGCTTCAGTCATCGGGAAGCGTGCCTCGACGAGTTGCGGTCTGGCGGGCGTGACGATTTTCGGCGTCGCCGGCACGACAATGCGCGGTGCTTCTGTCGGGTGGCCCGTGCCCACCGTTTTTTCCGAGGCGCGATCGGCATCCGATTGGTGGGCACGCCCCACCCTACCGACCTCGGCACAAATCGCCGCCGCCAAAACCGCGCCGCTCTCCGGCCGCTCGGCCGGGTCGGAATCAACACAACGTTCGATCAATTCCAGGTGCGCATCCGCGACGCCGCGATCGCGCAACTGCCGCTTCCACCCGGCGCCGCGCGGGGCTGCGAGCGAAAAATCTCGCCGCAACATCTGATACCAGATTACGCCCAGCGCGTGAATGTCCTGCCGCGGATCGGCCGCGCCGCCCGCGACCTGTTCATCCGGCGCATAACGCGGCGTGTGGGCTTGAAGCGCGTCAAGCGTGTAAGACGAGCCGTAGCGGCCAAGCGTGCGCTGCCGCGTGGCCGCCGCCGCGTCCTCCGTCGCGCGCAGAATGCCGCCGATGCCGAAATCGGTGATCTTGAACCGCGCCCCGCGCGCGACGCGCGGCACAAGGATATTCGCCGGCTTCAGGTCGCGATGCGCGATTGGCTCTTCTCGGCCGGTGTCGCCGATGTGTGCGTGCGCCGCTCCGACGATTTCAGCCAGTTCCGCGATCACGTTCGCCGCGAACGCCGGCCGATCGGCGTCGCTGATCGTTTGCGACAGATACCACTCTGCCAGGTCAGGTCCGTCGACGAAGTCGTACTCCAGACTCAGGGGCACGCCGCCGCTGCGCTCGTGAATCGCGCGCAACGCGACAATCCCCGGATGTTCCAGGCGCTGGGCCAGGTTTGCCTCGTGCAGCAGGGCGCGCTCGTCACCCAGGCAGAACTTCAGCGCGACGCGGCGGGTCTCGAACCCGAATTTCCGAGCTTCCCACACTTCGCCGAATGTGCCGACGCCCAGCACGCGCGTCAGTGTGCATTGATAGACCGGCGTCTGGCCGGCGATGAAACGCGGCATTGGCGGCAACACTTCTGCCACGTCGATCACGTTGGAAAATTGTTTGCCTTCCGGAATTGTGCGGCCGCTGACGTCTTCGGGGCGCCGCATCGAACGGCGAATTCGCTCGGGAAGCATGCCCGCATAGCCCACAAGCGCTTCGCGCTCGTCCGCTGGCATCTCAGGTTGTTCCGCGTCGATCGCGGCGGCCATCTCGCGGCGTAGCTCGTCGCCACTCGCTTGTGCGACTTCGGCGATCTGTTGCTTAATCTGGCGCTGCGCATCGGGATTGAGAGCTCCCGGAACTGGCGTGACAGCCACGCTTTCGCGGTTCGCCCCGCCAAAGCACTTGCAGATTTCCTCGACGAATTGAAGGCCGACATCCACGGCGCTCTCAGCCCAGGTTCCGCCGCCCGGGCCGAGTTGTGCGCCTGCGGCGTAGGCGACTTTCTTGACGCCGATTTTGCCCGAAACGAATAGGATTGCGCGAATTAGCTTTCCGGCGGCCATTTAAGACTCCCACACGAATGGTCAGTGTAGAGTTTATCCGCGAAGAATATCGGGCTTCCACTATAATCCGACCGGGTGATTGGAACTCCCTACGGCTATGCAGGGAAGATCGCGGTCTGACGCGGCTTTTCAAGCGTCGGCCTACCGGCTACGTTGAGCCGCATGCCCGCACAGGATTTTCAAACGCTGGTGGCCGAGTTGGAGCAGCGCGGCTGGCTGCGCCGCGTGCGCGTCGAGGTCGATCCGATTCTGGAGATCAGCGAGATCGCCGATCGCACGGTGAAGTCCGGCGGGCCGGCGCTGCTGTTCGAGCGGGTGCGCGGTTCGAATATCCCCGTCCTCATCAATACGTTCGGCACGAAGCAGCGCATGTGCCACGCGCTGGGCGTCGATGATTTTCAGCAGCTCGCGGATCGCGTGAAGGCGCTCATCAAGCCCGAAATGCCGACGACGCTGCTCGAAAAAATCAAGAAATTGCCGCAGCTCATCGCGCTGGGCAGTCTGCCGCCGAAGATTGTTCGCCGCGGAATCTGTCAGGAAATCGTCCATCGCGACGACGCCGACCTGACCGCGCTGCCCGCGATCAAGTGCTGGCCGGGCGATGGCGACTTGACGCGAAATGCATACGCGCATGTTACGCAGGCCATGCGCTCGGCCGGCGGGCGTGATTCTGATGACGCGCTGCGGCAAGCGACCAATACAAGCTCAAAATCCGCAATCTCCGTGACGGAAGGCAGCGAGCTGGCCCGCGAGTACTTCGGCGAAGCGGGGTTTCTGAATCACGGCCCGGAGACGACGGGAAACGCAACCGCCGGCCACCCGAAATCCGAAATCCGAGACTTCAAAACGCCGAATCTTTCCGAGCTTCTTCCGCCGCGAAACGACGGCCGCTATCTCACACTCACCAATGTTTTCACGAAAAACCCGCACACCGGCGAGCGCAACATCGGCATGTATCGCGTGCAGGTGCTCGGGCCGAAGCTGGCCGCGATGCACTGGCATATGCACCACGACGGCGCGCGGCATTTTCGAATGCATCGCGAACTCGGGAAACGCATGCCCGTGGCCGTCAGCTTCGGCGGGCCGGCCGTCATGCCGTATGCGGCCACCTGCCCTTTGCCGCCGGGGATTGATGAATGCCTGTTCGCGGGGTTTTTGAACGGCGGCGCGATCGAGCTTGTGCCGTGCGTCACGCAGCCCGAAATTGAAGTGCCGGCCAGCGCGGAAATCGTGGTCGAAGGCTACATCGACCCGCAGGATGCGCCGGTGATCGAAGGGCCGTTCGGCGATCACACGGGGTTTTATTCGTTGGCCGATCTTTATCCGCGATTGCACGTCACGGCCATCACGCAGCGCCGCAACCCGATCTATCCGACGACGATCGTGGGCAAGCCGCCGCAGGAGGATTTCTGGCTGGGCAAGGCGACGGAGCGGATTTTTTTGCCGCTGTTGCAGACGATCATTCCGGACATTATCGATTACAACCTGCCGACGTTCGGATGTTTTCACAATTGCGCGTTCGTCAAAATCAAAAAGGAATATCCGTATCAGGCGCGGCGCGTGATGAGCGCGATCTGGGGCGCTGGGCAGATGTGCTTTACCAAGATGATCGTCGTCGTCGATGCGCATGTGAACGTGCAGGACGAAAACGAAGTGCTGTTTCACATGCTGGCGAACTGCGACCCGCGGCGCGATTGCGTCATCACCGACGGACCGCTCGACATTCTCGATCACGCCTCGCCCGGCTGCGGCGTGGGCAGCAAGATCGGCTGGGACGCGACGCGCAAATGGCCGGCCGAAGGCGCGGTGCGCACCTGGCCGGATGAGCTTGAGATGTCGCCGGAGATTCGGGAGCTGGTGACGCGGCGGTGGAAGGAATATGGGCTTTAGTCGCCCGCCGGTTCATGCGCGCGTGCCGGCGCTCTCTGGCCTTACTCCACCGGCGCCATTTCCAACCCGAGAATGCAATCATGCGATCGCATCCGCGCCAGCGCTTCGTCGCCCGGCGATTTGTCGATGTGGATATGCGCGCACGCCGCCCGGCCACCGTCGTAGATCACGTGATCCATCTCCTCGACGTTCACGCCCACTTCGGCCAGATGGTTCAAAATGTGGGCCAAGCTGCCGGGCTTGTTCGACATGCGCACGATCAGCAGCCAATCCGCCGACGTGCGCTGTTGCAGGTTAATGCAGTTCGGCGCTTTCCCCGTCGCGCGATAGGACGCGACGATCCGCACCGTCTCTTCCGCGACGGCCATTTGAGCCTGCTCGGTCGATGCGCCGATGTGATGCGTGCCATACACGTTTGACAAATCGCACATGGGCGAATCGATGGTCGTGCCGTCGGCCGGCGGTTCCTTGGCGTACACGTCCACGCCGGCCGCGCGAATTCGTTTTTCCCTTAGCGCGACAATCAGCGCGTCTTCGTCAACGACATCGCCGCGGGATGTGTTAATCAGGCATGCGCCGGGCTTCATCATCGCGATGCGCTCGGCATCGAGCAGGCGCGACGTTCCGCTGCCGCCGGGCACGTGAACCGTTACAAAATCGCTGTTGCGGAGCAACTCATCCACCTCGGCGCGACGGCAATTCGGAAAATCCACCAGCTTGCGCGTGTGCCCCATGTGGAAATAAAGCACATTCATGTCAAACGCCGACGCGCGCCGCGCGACTTCCGACCCGATCTTTCCCGCGCCGATGATGCCCAGCGTGCGGCCTTTCAACCCCAGCGCGTGTTTTGAATACTCTTTCTTGTTCCACTTGTGCGCCCGCAGATCGATCACGTTGTCGGCGATGCGGCGGTCCAGCGCGATCATCAGGCCGAGCGTCAGTTCCGCGACAGCGGCCGCGTTCATGCCGGGGCAATTGGTCACGAGAATGCCGAGGCGGCTGGCGGCGGCCACGTCGATGTTGTCCACGCCGCTGCCTGCGCGAACGATGAGCTTCAGCTTTTTGCCGGCTTCGAGCACCTTGGCCGGCAGCTTTGTCGAGCGAACGACGATCACATCCGCGCCGCTGGCGGCAAAAGAAGGAGCGGCGGGCGTGCGCGTCGTCGATCTTTCGTCGGATTTGCGGCTGGACACGCCGGAGCGCTACCAACAGTGGTATC
>JAEUIR010000115.1 GCA_016795025.1 Phycisphaerales bacterium | reverse complement strand
AGCGCCGCGTGCGTTTCCAGATCGCCCAGGCCAGGGCATTCGCCGCCTCGGCCACCTGCTCCAGCGTGATCCGCTGGGTTTGAGCGGCCAGGAAGTACATGGCTAATCGCGAACAGAACCAGTGTCGCAGCAGACTACAGTAGGTGCGCACCTCGAACGCTCCCAGCCCGGCCTCCTGTTTGGCGCGCTCGAACCACAGTTCGATCGACCAGCGCGCGAAGGCCGCGCTGAGCAAATCCTCGAGCGGCACGCTGGCGGCGGCGTTGCTGATGAAGTACTTGATCTCGCCGCTCTCGATGTTGCGGGCGATGAGCAGAGCATACTGCCGATCGCTCGGCCGAGAGGGCTTCGACGAATTGTCGACCAGATGCACCCGCGCCATTTTGACATCCCACGCGATCGGCCCGCGCGTGGCGTGGTGGATCGTGATGCGCTGCGTTCGCACGCCGCCGCCGCCGGATGGGTCTCGCCGGCGCCGGCGGTCATATTGTGCGCCAGGGATGTCGCGAGGCGGACTGCGTGTGTTGCCCGGGGCGTGGGCGGTGCTGTCACTTCGCCGTAGCGACAGGCAGCGATACTGAATTCTGATGTGGAGCGACGTCCGCGGCGCATGCCGTGACGGCGGGGGCAATGTACAAGTCGCCCAGTTCCTCGCGGGTGATGACGCGCAGCGGAATTCCGGCGGCATGCTGCTGCTGGACGTAGGCGCACATGCGTTGATTTTCGCAGCCGTCGAACACCTTGCCTTCGGACAGCAGTTTCTTCACGCGGACGTATTTCGTGTTGAGATGCAGCGGGCCGTCGGAGACATTGCCCATGTCCGCGACGTTTTGCAGCAGACAGCATGGGTCGATGCGGCCGGTGCGGCCAACCATGACGCCGTTGAGCCAACTACATGCGGGAAGCCGGACGGGCTGGGCGGACTTTGGTTCCGCGGCGTCGGCCGCGACCGATTCGGACAACGAGCCGGTTTTTTCCATCACCGCGCCGCCTGTTTCCGCCGGTTGGCTTTGCGCGGCGGCCGTGCCGGCTTTGAGCTTTGAGCCGCAATTGGAGGGCTTTTCGCAGCTGTTGTCGCGGTAGGGAGCGGTTGTCGCGGGAGAGTTGTGCGGCGCATTCAGCCCGGCGACGAAACGCTCGGGGAGCGTAAGCGTGATCTTCGCCTCGGCCGCCCGCTTGCGCGATTCGAAAACGAACTCGCGCCATTCGGGATGATCGGTGGCAACAACGTTGCCGCTCGTCTCGGCGTCCCAGCCGATCAGGTCTTCGACAAAGACGCGCAGCGCGCCGTGTGAGCGGGCCATGGATACAAAGTCGGGCAACTCGTGGATGTTGTCGCGCATCGCGACGAACGAAAACGACAGCCACGGCGAGGATTTTCCCATTTCGCGTTTGAGCACGGTCAACATGTCGATTTTCGAGCGGAGGCGGGCGAGGTCGTCGCCGCGAATTCGGGCGTAAGTTTCCTGCGTGGCCGCATCGATCGAGAAGTTGATCATCTGCATCACGCCGGATTCGACCATCTGCCGCGCGGAACGCGGCGACAGCGGCTGGCCGTTGGTGAACATGTCAAGCAGGATTCCAAATTCGCGCGCCACGTCGATGATCTGTGCGAACTGCGGGTGAAGCAGCGGGTCGGAATCGCCGGAGCTGAGCGTAACACCCTTGGTGGTTGGGGCGGCCGCGAGCATATCGCGGAACTGCTCGGCCGTCATGTAGTCCAATTTGTTCGGATGATTGGGCGAGTTGGTTCCGAGGCACATGCGGCACTTGAGATTGCACTTGCCGCGAATCACTTCGAGATTGACGAAGTGCGGAAGCAGCGAAAGCTCGCGGTATTCGCGCAGCCAATCGAATGAGTTATTAGCCATGAAGCGAAGAATGCCCAAAAACGCATCGCCGCGAAGCTGGCGACGCCCCAGCAGCGTGCCGACGAGATTATGAAACGCACGGCGGTTTTCGGGGCAGGCATTCAGCGCATCCTGAAGCGTGAGTACAGCGCGATCGAGGTCTTTGCGAATCAGCAACGTGCCCGCCCAATCGCACAGGGCCTCGGAAAGCTGATGGCGCGCGAGGCGATCGGCCTGCTTTTCGTTGCGGCCGGCGAGCAATTGCGCAATTTGAGTGTTGGCCATCGAGTACTGTTCGAGCTGGGCGGTGCTCATCGATCTGCTCCGTGCAAAGCCGATCTTTTCTGCCTTGTGACGATGTCGTAGGCAGAAATTCAGGGACGGCTTTCGCTTTCTATCGGTGCATCCGACGCGACGCCCGATGCGGGCGGGCGTGCTTTCGCGATCGGCCGTTTTTGCGCATACTGCGGTTGCGGCGCATCGGGTGGTGCGGGCATTTTGGGCTCAATGACTAAGCGCCAGCCGGATGGGCGGGCCGAATGCCCGCCCCACCCAGAGTGCCCGCTCCACCCAGAATGCCGGGCCCCTTGATTGTGGAGCACACGATGACGAATCGTTACCTGAATCGCGCGCGTCCCGCAGCTTTCGCGCTGAGCGTATGGTTAGCAATCGCGGCCGGCGCGGCGCTGGGTGGCGAACATCCGCGGCTGCTGATCGGCGTGGACGATCTCCCGCGGATTCGACATGCGTGCGGCGTGGAGAGCGCGGGCGCGGCGGGCGGAAAATCCGGCGCGAATTTTGCCGACTATCGTGCGGTGCGCGATCACTTTGGCGTGAACGCGCCGGGCGAGCTGATGTCAGGCGAGTTGCTGGCGATCGCGTTTCTTCACCTGGTTGACGGCTCGACGACGACCGACGCCATGCGCATGAACGCGCTGAGCACCTGGTTTCGAAAGCCGGATTGGACTGCTATCGATCTCATAGAGGCGAGCATCGCGCTGGATTGGTGCTGGAGCGATCTCGATCCCGAGACGCGGCGCGATTTTCTGGCGGAGGTGCGGCGGCGGATCAAACCGTTCGCGCCGACTGACAATCCGCTGGATCATCGCGCTTTTCGTGAGAGGCTGGGGGCATTGGCGTTGGCCGTGGCGGTGGATGAACAGGATGACGGTTCGGCCGCGTGGAACGGGCTGCGGCGACAAATACTGGCCGACTCCGTGCGGTTTCTGGAAGGCCAGTTTGCCGGTTACGTCACCGTGCGCGGGCTGGGGCCGACCGTGCCGGAATCGGCGGCCGACGAGGAGTGCGACGCGGCATGGCTGATCGAGTTGGCTCAAAAGAATGGCGCGGCAGCGTGGGCGGCGCATCGCGAAACGATCGGCCGGTGGATGGAACATTACGCGTTCTCGCGGCTCATCACGCCGCCGATGAATTTTCAGTTTGCACACGACGGGGGAATTCGAACGGGCGCGACGCCGAGTCTGGACTGGCGCGATCTGCGGCCATTGACGGCGCACCTGATCGCGGCGCGGACGCGCGACGCGGCTGCGGCGAGGGTCGCGGCGCTGGTCGAGGCTGAGATGCGCAGCGCATCCGCGCCGCCGGAGGCCGCCATTTGGCGCTGGGCGCCGATCGTGTTTCTGCTTGAAGGCATCGCGCCGATCGAAGCCGGCGATTTGCCCGGCGCGCGGAATCTCGGATCGGCCGTGTTCTTGCGCGGCGGCGATCCGGGAGATCAGACGTTGATTCGCGTTGACGCCGGCGGCGTATATCTGCGGCGCAATCAGCATTTTGACGCCGGCGGATTTGTCATCTATCGCGGGGGCTACGTCACCGGTGGCGGCGATGAGCACATTGCGCTCGAAGCCGTGCCGGGCAAAAACGGCTCGCAGCGGCTCGGTCGCGATCGGCAACCGTTTGACTTCAATCAATATGCAGCTTCGACGATTGCTCATAACTGCCTGATTTTTTTCGAGCCGGCGCGGCCGGTGGATTGGCACGGGCGGAAGTACCGGCCGATCGGCGGGCAGAAGCTGTTTGAGGACGGCACTGGTGATTTTTCAACCGCGGCGACCGTGCATCCGCAACGCACGGGCAAGCTGGTCGCGCTGGGCGAGAGCGCGGACATTTCATACGCGGCGGTTGATTTGGCCGCGGCGTATCCTGCGGACCGGGTGGCGGAGTACACACGTGAGTTCGCGCTGCTCTGGGGTCGCGTGTTGCTGGTGATTGATCGCGCGCGGCCGGTGGGGAGCAAGACCACTACGAATTTCGTATTGCACATCCCGACGCGGCCGACAGTAGCGGAAGGCGATCTGCCACCGGACCGCCGCGTGGCGGGAAACAGCAACGACGGCGGAGTGTGGAAACTCGGCGATGTGCCGAGCGTCGAGTGGCGCGGCGAGGGCGGAGGCGCGCTGATCCCGCTTTGGCCGGGCAAGACGCAGTTAGTCATCGCGGGCGGGCCGGCGCAGGCCGTGGCCGTAACTGACGGGTCGCACAAGGGCGTGACGTATGTGGGCGGCGATGAGAATTCGTTTGAGCGGCTGATTCAGCCGGCCGGCCAGGGCGAGAATGAGAATGCGTGGTATCGGCTGGGCGCGCCGACGATTCTCGGGCCGCAATTCGGCGTCCCGGCGCACTGGGGGCGCATTGAGCTTGAGCACCCGCGCGGCGGTCAGGTGATGTTCGTGAATGCGATTGTGCTGGATCGGGCTTCGACGACGAGCGTGACGCTGGAAGGCGGCGATGTGCGCGATCAGCCGCTGCGCGTTCAGGTGCGCTGTGGTCAACGCGCCGCGGAGGTGGAACTGCCGCGCGGTCCACAGGTGGGTGGGCGCGTGAGGTGGCACGGGCCGGATGAGCAAACGTGGGAGTTTCCAGCGGAGATCGTACCGGAAGGGCCGCTTCGGGGTCGGTGAGGGCGCTCGTGCTTTTTGGGGCGTACGGCGGGCGACTGGCAGCAGCGTCGATCTGATCGGCCGCGCGTGAGCCGTCGATTACGCGCGATCGCGGTTTGCCGCTAAAATTCCGCGATCAGCCGAGCGGCTCGACGGGCGCATCACGCCGGGCCGGAAGGCGAAGAGAAGGACGCATCGACCGATGACCACCGCCACCAACTGGGAACCGACGCGGCTGATCCGCGATGAAATCGAAACCGAGCGCTGGACGCTCAACTTCGGCCCGCAGCACCCCGCGACGCACACGACGCTGCAACTCGTGCTGGAGCTCGAGGGCGAGACGATCGTCGGCGTGCGGCCGGAGATCGGCTATTTGCATAGCGGCTTCGAAAAGCTCGGCGAGCACCTGAACTACAACCAGTATGTGGTTGTCACTGATCGCATGAATTACATCTCGCCGATCGTGAACAATCTCGCATGGCACTATGCGTGCGAAAAGCTGTTCGGCATCGAAATCACGCCGCGCTGCAAGGCGATCCGCACGATTTGCAACGAGCTTGGCCGGATTCAGGATCATCTTTTGTGTCTTGGCGCAGCCGCGCTGGACCTGGGCGCGCTGACGGCGTTTTTGTGGTCGTTTAACGAGCGCGAAATTATTTACGATCTTCTCGAAGAACTGTGCGGTGCGCGGTTCACGGTGAGTTATACGCGCGTGGGCGGCGTGATGCAGGACGCCCGGCCGGAGTGGTTCGGCAAATTGAAGGCGTTCATCCGCGATCGGCTGCCGAAGGCCATCGCAGACACCGAATCGCTGCTTCTGCGGAATCGCATCTTCCTGGAGCGGACCAAGGGCGTGGGCGTGCTGACGCATGATGATGCGATCGCGCATTCGGTGACCGGGCCGATCGCGCGAGCGTCGGGCGTGCGGCGCGACATCCGCAAGGACGAGCCGTATTGGTGCTATGCCGACAACTGGGACGGCAAGGGCGCGAAGGCTGTTGATTTCAAAGTCGTGGTCGGCGAAGACGGCGACACGCTGGCCCGTTTTCTCGTGCGGCTTGGCGAGATCAAGCAGTCGATGCGCATATTGGAGCAACTGCTCGACCGCGTGCCGGATGGGCCGGTGAACGTCGGTCCGGACAAGCTGGCGACGCTGCCGGACAAGCGCGAGATATTCTTCTCGATCGAAGGGCTGATTCACCACTTCGAAAAGATCATGACGAATCGCGGTTTTCAGCCGCCGATCGGCGAGGCATACGGCTGCATCGAGAGTCCGACGGGCGAGCTCGGCTTCTACCTGGCGAGCGACGGGTCGAATTTTCCGTATCGCGCGCGGTGCCGTCCGCCGTGTTTTATTAACTATCAGGTGTTTCCGAAAATGATGATCGGGCATCAGATCAGCGACGTTGTGGCTGTGCTGGGGAGCATGCATATCATCGCGGCGGAGTTGGATCGGTAGCCGACGGGTCTTTGTATGCACCGAAGCGTCAGGTGACTGGGCGCTGCGCAAGAGTACGGTGATGATCCAAGGGCTTTCACCGGCGATTGAAGCCACACAACAAACCGCACCGCCGCTCCGCGCTCGACTTTTCGCTGTTCTAACACCAGTCGTTGCTGCTCTGAGCGCATTTCTCGTTACCAACAATTGGTGTTTCGTGCTGATCCCGGCCGCCGGAATCGCGCTATTCACCGATTTGGTTTTTGGCGCCAAATTGTCGGGGCGAATTCGATTGTTGCTTGTGTGTGCCATTGGCGCGGCGACGGGCCTGCTACTTCGCGTTTCTCCGGATTGGGCGTTTCGCGAGGCTCTCAGAACACCACAGCCTCCGAGCGCGCGGATCGCCCTGATCAGTCGCCACTATTCCGGCGGGCCCGGCGAGCATGTGATGATCGTCGAATTCGAAGCAGATTGGCGCGATATGCTCGAAATCCTGGATTCACACGGCGGTACTCCGCTTGAAGAGCAGGACGCCGCGCTGTACGAGCGAGTTCGCACAGACGGCGGCGATTGGCACAAGCTATTCGAGGCGCTGGTCCCCGCAAACGTGTCTATGCTTGCAAGATTCCACTGGCAGCGCATCGCATCAATCACACGACCGGAGATATGGGTTCAACGCGGCGATGGGATGACTTGGACGTACGTGATCCGAGATCCAACATCGCGGCGAGTGGTGTTGTTATGCCGATGCGCCTAGAAGCCGTATCGGGTTTGGATTTCTCGCTACAACAGCAGCGACCTCCCCCGCGCATTCTCAAGCCCCGACAACCCCAGCGCCGCGTGCAGCGTCGGCGCGATGTCGTAGATTGAAGCGTCGTGCCGCCCCGGCCGCAGCGAAGCATGCGACATGATGTACATGCCCTGTTGCGCGTGGTTCGCGTCATCCGGGCCGGTGTCGTTCTCAAACGTGTAGATGTCGGGATTGCCGATCGTGCCGACGCTGCGCCAGTGCATGTCGCCGAAGATCACGATCAAATCCGGCGGGACGCCATTCACCGATTGATAAATCGCTTCCGGCCGGTAGGCGCGATTGCCCATCGGACGGCCTTCGTGATCGCGCAGCGCTTCGATTTTCGCGATCAGGCGATTGCGCAGCGCTTCATAGTCCGCCGGCGCGACGACGCCATGCGGCTCGCGCCCGGCCTTGTTGATGAACAATCGGCCGTAATAGCCGCCTTCGCCCCAGGCCTGCGTGCGCGGCCAATCGACATCCTTAAATTCGAATTTGCGCCGTTCCGTGACCGGCGTTTTCATCACCAACAGACCTTCGCGAATCAGCCAATCGTTAAAGCACAGGCCGCCGTCCATGCGTTTCGCGCCGTGATCCGAAACGATCGCGACGAGCGTTTCGGCGGGATTGATGAGGGCGAGCAGCTCGCCGATGCGCGCGTCGATGAAGCGGTAATACTCGCGGATCGCGTTTTCGAATTCGTTGCCGGGCGTGTGACGATGGTGGCGGCGATCCATGAATTGCCAGAAACCGTGATGGATTCGGTCGGTGCCCATCTCGACCATCCAGAACAAGTCCCACGGGTGGGTTGTGAGAAAATGGCGGCAGAGCTTGAAGCGCCGGGCGGTCATTTCGTAGATCTGATCCAGCAGCCAGCGCTTGTCATCGGTGCGGAAGCCGGCCACATCGACCATGTATTCGCCGACAACCCCTGCGATCTCGCTCTTCAACTCCGGCGGCGAGGTGTATTCGCTCTCGATGCTCGGCGTGAGAAAACACGTCACCAGCGCGCCGCGCGGCCGCTGCGTGATCGGAAAGGTTTGCGGCACGCCGACGATGATCGAGTCGCGTCCCGCGGCGCTTAGCCGGTCCCAGACGCGCGGCTCGCGCACTTCAAGGTTCGTCGCGATGCGCAGGTTTTCATACGAGTGATCCGCACGGTTGCGAAAGCCGTAAACGCCGAGCGTGCCAGGGTCGCGCCCGGTGGCCATGCAACTCCACGCCGGCACGGTGATCGGCGGCATGCAGCTTTCGAGGTTTCCCCAGCGGCCGCGCTGCATCAAGGCGCTGAGATTCGGCAGCTCATCGCGCCACTGATCGAAGACCAGGCTGGGTTCGGCGCAGTCGAGCCCGATGACGACAGCTTTGCGGATCGAGGTCATGCCTGCATCTTAGAGCGCTATGGCCGAGCGTGCGATGATGGCCATCACCCGCCCAGCACGACAAACGCGCCGCAGCCGGCGAGCGCCGCGCCGGCCAGCGCGTGCGTGTAGCGTTCCATTTTCCAGCCGGATTTGAAAAGACCGTTGATTCCAAGCACGCCGGCCAGCACCATTCCGAGCATCATGGCGATCGTCACCGCGCCGAACACCGACGCGACGAGCACGATGCCCCAGGGGCTGTGTTGCGCGGCCGGAAGCATCAGGAGCGGGATCAGCGGCTCACACGGGCCGAAGATAAAAATCGTGAACAACACCCAAGGCGTCATGGATTTCGGCGGGGCGGCGTCCTGCGCGGACCGGGTTTGTTCGGCATGGGCGTGTGCGTGCTCCGCATGATGCATATGTTTGTGATCGTGCACCGTGCCGTCGGCGTGAGCGTGCCAATGCGAGTGCGGGCGCGAGCGGATCGCCTCGCGCACGCCCCAGGCGGTGTAAGCGATTCCAAAGCCGAGCAGCAGCCAGCCGGCAATCGAGCCGCGCGTGGATTCGATCGCGCCCATGGCGTTTTCATGGCCATCCAGCCGACCGATGGCCGCTCCCGCTGCGATTCCGATCGCTCCCACCACGACGGAACTTAGCACATGTGCGACGCCGCATAGTATGGTGATGACGAGTGTTCGCGTGATCGACCAGCGGCCGGCGCGCGACATGGCGATAAACGGGATGTAGTGATCGGCTCCCAGCAGTGTGTGCGTCGCGGCGATGAAGGCGGCCGTGCCGGCAAGCGATATCAGCGTCGGGTCGATCACGAGTTCTCCGGACCGATTGCGAGGCGCGGCTTGAAGACACGCGATTCGATCGCTTTGTTATACGCAGTCCAGTCGCTGGCCGAGTCAGGATCGACCGCGATGTCGTGTAGCATCATATTCACTTTGGCGTCGAGATTGTCGAGGTGATGCACGATGACCGCTTCGGGGACAGCGGGCAGCTTTGGGCTGCCAAATTCGTATTTGCCGTGATGCGCCAGAATCATGTGCTTCAGCACGTTGAGCAGATCAGACGGAAACGGGCGGCCGGTGTCGCGTTCGATTTCGCGGGCTTTTTCGTGCACCCAGATGACGGCCAATACGATATGGCCGACCAGTAGTCCTTCGGTGGTGTAATCGAAATTCGTCTCGTAGTTCATCTCCGCGATCTTGCCGGCATCGTGCAGAAAAATGCCGGTGAGCACGAGATCGAGGCTGACCTGCTCATATCGAGGCACGATGAGCAGGGCCAATTCGAGCAGATTCAAAGTGTGTTCGAGCAGGCCGCCGACGAATGCGTGGTGGTTGTGGCGGGCGGCCGGCGCTTGCTGAAAGCGAGATGCAAAGTCGTCGTCTCGAATGAACTTCGCGAGCAGCGCGAGCAAATTCGGATCAACGACTTTCCGCAGTATTTCCTTCACGCGCTCCCACATCGTGGTGACGTCGAATGTCGTGTGCGGAAGAAAGTCGATGGGCCGGACCGTGCCGGGCTCGACCGCGCGCATGCCGTCAATGATGAACTGGCGCATGCCGCGATAGCTCTCGACGCGACCGCGGAAGTGAAGCAATCCGCCTTCGGGCATTGAGTCGAACAGCGCCTGCGACGCGCTCCACATGCGCGAGAGTATTTCGCCCGTTCCGTCGGCGAGAATGGCGTGGATGTACAGCCCGCCGGTCGTGGTCGTGCGCAGCTCCTTTACGGCGACGCGATAGACCTCGTCGTCGACGCGGTCGCCGGGCTGGAGCGTCTTGATGTTGCGGCGGTTTGCTGCGGCGCTGGACATGAATTCACGTTCCTGGGTTGGCTGAGTGAGACTGCTGATGCATCCAGCGAATCGCATCGGGAGAGACAAACACGGTGTTTTCGCCGAACAATTCGCGGCGCATCAGCAGGCCCAGCGGCGTGGTGTAGTACGCATGGATGTTCGCGGCCATGTCGCGAATGGCCGCGTCCCAGAGCTTGCCGCTGTCCTCGGCGTTTCGCAAGGCATAAAAGATCGCGTCGTGATGGCGGCCGTGCCGCAGGACGATTTCGGCGATCAGGATTTGCTCGGAGGACTGACGAACGTTGTTCCAATCGGCCGAAGGATTGGCGTGAAACACGGCCTGTTGAAGGCGTTCGATTTCGCCGAGCAGCCTGCGCAGGTAATCGTTTTCGCCGATGACGGCGATGAAGTGATCGATTTCCGCCGGCGTTAACTTGGGCACGGTCTTTCCCCGCTGGGCAGATTGCCACAGAGCCAATGTAACTTTGGCAACGGAGCGCCGACGCTACGTGCCGTTCGTGGCCGCGGTGCTCAGAGGCATCGTCGCATCATCCTCCGCCGGGACGGCGCGGGTTGCGCGGATTCGACGGCGAATCCGGCGGCGTTGGCGGTGGCGGCGGCGGATTTTCCTGGCCGCCTTCGCCACCGGTTTTCGGCTTGTCTGTGTCACCGCTTGGCGAAGGCGCGGGGACGAAGTCGCTTTCTTCCTCTTCTTCATCCTCGGCTACAAGTTGTTGCGAGTAGGTCTCCATGATCGTCTTCATCATGATCTGCTGGAGCGCGGCGGGATCGGTGGTCTCCATCGCGTCGATTTTTTCCGCGAGCTTATCGAGGATTGGCTTGGCGAATTTATTGAGCGCCTTGCGGGCTTCCTTGACCATCTCCGACGTAAGCGGCATCGGGAGCTGAATCAACCACTTTTCGCCCTGCTTGGAGACGAGTATCGGCGGCGCCTGCGGAGCCGGGGTGCCGGATGCCGCTTGTTGTGCGGCCGCCTGCTGCGCTGCTTGTTGCGCAGCCTGATATCCAGCGAGTTGCTCGGGCGTGAGGCCTTCGGGCGGAGCAGCGCCCGCGGCCGGCATTTTCGGCGGGTTCATCGTAACGGTTGCGTTCGTGGCGTCCCTGACTTCGACTTTGATGAGTTCTTTCAGGTCGATGCTCATGCCCATAGGCTTCAACTGATCGTTGGCCAGCTTCATGAATTGTTCGATGTCCGCCTTGGACGGATCCATTTCCTGGCCGGTCTTGCTGCCAATGACGCGCATCAGCGTGATGGTTTTCTCATAGGTGTCGCGCAGAGCCTGCATCGCCTTGGCATCGTCGCGCAGCGCGGCCACATGCTCGGGCTGGAACGCGTCGAGCACCTTGTCAAAGTCGCCTTTGATTGAGGCTTCGATCGTGCCCAGGATCAGGCTGCGCACCTGACCTTCGGCGTCGGCCGGGTTTGCCGTAGCGGCCTGCTCGGCGGGCTTGGCTCCTGGAATCGGCGCGGGGACATAGGCCGTCAGATCCTTGACGAGGCTCATGTCGGTCGTGCCCATGGGTGGCGGCGCGCCGTATGTCGAATCGCCGAGGACGCTATTGAAAGGCGGTGCGGGCGTGGCTGCTCGTTCGCAGCCCGCCGCGAAACCGATTGCGAAGCACGAAAGGATCAGCAGGCGGTGTGGCGTTTTCATCGTCTCACCTGTTGGTTGCCGGTTTCCAGCCCAAAAGGCGGCTGCGGAGCCGCCCGAGGTTTGGGAACCGTCAGCCTAGCGCACATGGGCGGGCGGGTCAAGCGGACGGTTGGTTGACAGCGCGACTCGCGACCGGGGTGTGACCACGCTTTGTGGAGGCGTTTAAGAGACGCGAGCGAATCGGGTACTTGTTTTCGTTGCGTTCACTTGGCAGGGCGGCCGAGGATGAGCGCGGAGTCGAGCGTGGCGTTTGAGCGGTGGGCGGAAGCGATGCGTACGGAGTACGACGCTTTCGCCATGAAAGCCCTCCAGCCAAATGGCCGGCGAACCTACGCGACGAACCGAAATCTCCTCAAAATGGCCGGTTTTCAAGTGATAATCAGTGGCTGGGTTTGGGTGATTACTGACACTAGCCCAACCTTCGCAGTTGGGCCGCTTGATCTTCGTTGGCGCTAGCGCCAAGGCCGTTTTGGGGGTCCAGGTCTGCACTACAAATCCGGCGCGGATGGATCGGGTTGGGCGGGCTAGTTGGAGATGTGGATGACACCGCTTTGGAAGCGGGGTAGGGGTTGCGGCGGCAGGTTCAGATTCAGCTTTGTCAATAACACTGCTCCGGCGTCGGTTCGGTATAGCGCGGCAGGAGCAGCATGCGGCCGTCGCTGGTGGGGATTTGCACGTCCAGCATCTGGGTCGTCGCCAGGGTTGGCGAGCACTTCGCGCGGCGCAGGCCGGGCGCCGGCGTTTTCAGCCGCATCCGCAGCGTCACGCTTAGGCAATAGCCCAGGAACGCGACGAAGATGTGGGCCTCGACGCGGTGTTCCAGTTGATGATGAATCGGCCGCGGGTGCAGGTCTCGCCTGTCAGCGTCTTGAACGCCTCCTCGACCTGCACCAACTGCATGTATCAAGCCCACAACTGCGGCGGTTTCTGCTCCGGCGGCAGGTCATCCCACGGCAGATACGCGCGCAGGATGTAGCAACCGTCGCGTTCGAGCGCTGCCCGACACGCCGATGAACGACCACTCGCTCTCGTCCGGCCGCCGCCGCCGTGCGTGTGGCGCGTGCGACGTCCATCGCGCGTCATTACGGCTGAGCAGCCGAAAGCGCCGCCCAGAACAGGTCCATGTCGATCTGATCCGTTACACCGTCGCTGTTGACGTCCGCGTCGCCGGCCGTGAATCGCTGAAGGAACGTATCCAGGTCGCCCGAAGTGATGCGCCCATCGCCATCGAAATCAGCCAGCGAGTTGGCTTCGGCGGCTGCGTATTTCGCGGCCATCGCCAGTGCGTCCTCGGCGCTGATGGCGTAGGGCACGCGCTGCGAATCATCCGTCAGCCCGCCGCCGCCGGCGACGATCTCAAGCGCCGAGACGTCGGCGGCGGTGGCGATGCCCAGCGTGCTCAGATCAAAGAGCATGGCATAGCTGCCGCTCGTGGTGGAGCCGAATGCGCCCGTGAAGCGCACAACGTCTTCGTTCGCCCACGATACGCCACCCGATGTAACCGAACCCAGGGTTGAAAGAGCCAATGCGCCGTTCGGGAGAATTCCCGCGCCGTCCACATCCGCGCTGCTGTTGTTTCCGAGTCCGACATCGCTGCCGTCGAAATACACAGCAAAGGTGCCGGAGGTCGTCGCGCCCAGACTCGTCGCGTTGAACAC
>JAEUIR010000114.1 GCA_016795025.1 Phycisphaerales bacterium | reverse complement strand
GGCCGACGCGCAGAAAACGGTGCTCGCGGGCGAGTGGTCGGACGCGGGCGAGCCGGTGACGACGGTCGCCAGTTCATTCTTCTTCGTGAAGGGGCCGCGCGCGGGCAACGAAGCGGCGAGCGTTGAAGTGTGGAAGTTCACGTCGGGCGCGTGGCGCCGCGAGAACTTCGACGTCGCGGTCGGCGACATGATCGGCGGCGTGAAGAAAGTCAAAACCGGTGACGACGACGACTCGAAGTCAAAGGTCGATGTTGATTTCTCGACCGGGGCCGTCGTGCTTGATCTGCGCTTTAATGACAAGATCAAAGTGCGCAACGCGCCGAGCAAAGACGGAACGATCAGCTATCGCGAGCTTCAATCGCTAACGCTGGTTTATTACGATCCGGCCGACGGTCAGGTGAAGGAAAAGAACGCGATCACCGACAAGGACGACGCGATGCGCAAGAAGCTGGAGAAAAGCAGCGGATAATCGCAACGACTGATCGGTTGATTCGTTGAATCACGCCTGATTAGTCGCTTCGGGCATCTCATCGCCGGCCGGCGCATCGCCACGAGGCGCCGGCCGGCGACTGTGTTTGCTGTTCTCGCAACCGGACCGGCCCTGCGCCGTTCGATTTGTCAGAAAGCCGACATCGCGGCTTCGCAATGATCCTCGGCGAGATCGACTTCGACGTATGGATCGTCGATGGCTTCGGCCGTGGCGGCGCGTCTCACAACCACGCGGACGCGTGAGCACGAGCCGGCGGCGGGCGAATCGAATTCGCCGGGCAGATGTGCGCTGAGTTCGTATTCCTGCCCCTCGGCGATGCCATAGCCCAGCGGAGCGCGGAGTCGGACGGCTTCGGGCGAGAAGTCCAGAACCACGCAGCGCAACACGGTGCCGCCTGGGTGGTTGATCAGCCAGACAGGCCCGTTGCGAATCGGATGTAATCCGGCGATGTGCGGCAACGCGCGGGCGAGGTCACACAGATCGTGAGTGGGAGATAACTGCATTGTGGAGAACATCGGGGCCTCCGTTCTCGCTGTTCGACGAGTATGTTCGTTCAACCTCAAATCCGCGTTCGCGGCGACGGTCGTCGCCATAGGCATCATTTGGATGCCTGAGCCAACTCAGCGGTAACGCGAACCCGGGCCGGCTTCGCGATTCCTCAAAAGCCGAAATCGCGCAGCCACTGATCGGTATCGTTCCGGCGGCGCTCCGGCGGAGCTTCCGGTTGGTCGAGACCAAAATCGCGCAACCACTGCTCGGCCTCATGTTCGCTCAGGCCGCGGCGTTTTTCCGGCGGCTCAAGCCGCGGCCGCGGCGGCTGGGCAAGTTGCGCGACGAGTGCCGGCCAGAATTCATCCGATTTGCGTGTCGTTGCGCCGCGGCGTCTGGCGGCGGCGGCGACTTCGCGATCGGTTGAGACGACCAGCAAATGCCGCGTTCCGGAGTGTAGCTCCAATATCCGGCGAATCGCGTCATCGGCGGATACGCCCGCGCCGCTGAATGTGACGCGCACGCCGTCCGCTGCGATTTGTTCGAGCAAGCCGTCGCGCGGGGCCGGACCGTCGAAGACGATTTCAACGGCGGCGCGCTTCTGCGCCGCCCATTCGCCGATCGATTTGCACAGCGCGCTTCGCCCGATGGGGCGCTCCGGGTCGTGCGCTTGTGCGGCGAACAACAGGTTGTTCCCGTCGATCAACAGTTGCACGACACCACTCTAATTATTTCCGCGCTTTAGTTCATCGGCAAAAATCGAAACCGTGTGCGTTTCGAAAATGCTTAGACGCAGCAGGCGGATTCGGGCGAACCGCACGGGCTTGAATCGCGTTTGGTACGTCACGCCGCGTCTCTTGGGGAGGCATTATTGGTCGGAGCGGTTGGATGGGAGCATGTCGAAGGTCGATGTGGATCGAGCAAATTGAATCAATTTCATCCGCGGCGCAGCAAAAGAGCCATTGTTTCGGCCCGCGTCGCTTCGCTGGAGCGGATCACGCCCCGGACGGCGGACGTGACCATCACGGCGTCCGGCTTGCGGACGCCGCGGCAGGTCATGCAGGTATGCACCGCTTCGATCACGACCGCGCAGCCGGTGACGTGAACGCGGTCGCTGAGCAGATCGGCGATTTGCGACGTGAGGCGCTCCTGTACCTGCGGCCGACGGGAGAAGACGTCAACGAGCCGCGCGAGCTTGCTCAATCCGAGAATCCGTCCGCCGGGGATGTAGGCGATATGAGCCTTGCCCTCGAACGGCATGAGATGATGCTCGCACATGCTGTTGAACGCGATGTCGCGAAGAATGACCAACTCGTGGTGGTTCTCATTGAACGTGGTGGCGAGATAGCGTTCGGCATCGTCATGCAGGCCGCTGAACAGCTCGGCGTACATTCTGGCCACACGCCGCGGCGTCTCGCGGATACCCTCGCGATCGGGATTTTCGCCGACGGCGATCAGGATTTGGCGCACGGCACGTTCGATGCGCGGCAGATCGACGCGCGCTGCCGCCTGCCCCGGATTGCGTGCGGCGGTCGCTTTTTTACGAGTGGTCTTGTGTTTCGCCATGTCGCGTCACTCGATCGCCGGCGCTCGTTCAGCGCGATCGGCGTCGGAGAAAGTCAATCAGGAGCCGGATGCCAAATCCGGTCGCGCCTTTGCCCGTGGGCATTCTGGTGTCGTCGCGGTTGGCGACCGACGCGATGTCGAGATGCGCCCACGCGGTTTCGGGTTTCACGAATTCCTTCAGGAACATCCCGCCCACAATGGTATGCGCGTCGCGCTTGCCGGCGCTGTTTTTGATGTCGGCGTCGGGAGATTTGATCAGCTCGCGGAAATCGTCCCAAAGCGGCAGGCGCCACAAGCGCTCCTGCGTAACGCGGCCGCTCTCTTCGAGATCGGCGCAAAGGTTGTCGTCATTGCTCATCATGCAGGCGGCGGCGGTTCCGAGGCAGATTTTCGCGCCGCCGGTCAGCGTCGCGAGGTCGATGACGGTACGGCCGGCGAGCTTCTCCTGCGCATACCACAGCGCGTCGCCGAGCAGCATTCGGCCTTCGGCGTCGGTGCTGATGATCTCGACGGTTTTTCCGCTGGCCATTGTGATGATGTCGGCCGGTCGATAAGCGCGATCGGAGATGGCGTTTTCGGCGGCGGCGATCACGCCGGTGACATTGCATTTCATTTTCAGATCGCTGACGGCCTTCATGATGCCGAGGACGGTGACGCCGCCGCATTTGTCGAATTTCATGGCCTCCATGCCATCGGCGGGCTTGATGGAGTAGCCGCCGGTGTCAAAGGTGACGGCTTTGCCGACGAGAATGGTTCGGGCTGAAGATTTTGGCGCGGCGTTGTAATCGAGCTGGATGAGACACGGGCCGGGCGTGGCGCTGCAACCGACGGAGAGGATTCCGTTCATTTTCAGGCGGCGAAGCTGCGGCTCGGCGAGAATCATGCACTTGAGCTTGTTGGTTTTCGCGAGCGCCCGCGCCTCGTCGGCCAGGGTGTCGGGGTTGATGATATTGGGCGGTTCGTGGGCAATGCGGCGCGCGTAATTCACGGCGTCGGCGAGCGCGACGGCCTCGCGTACGGCGGGCATGGCGCGGGCGACATGGCTGGATTCGCTTGAGCACAGGTGGATCCGAATATTGGCGGGGCTGCGCGGGTCGCTGCTTTTGCGCTGCGTGAACGTGAATCCAGCGAGCGCCATTCCATGAATCCATTCGAGTGTGGCGGATTCGAGGCCGCTGATGAGCAGTCCGTCGAGCCAGAGCGACGCTTGTGGAATTTTTTCCGCGATTAGCCAGCGTGCGGCGGCCGCTGCGGCGTTTCGCACGCGCAGACCGTCCAGACCGGAGGCCTCGCCCAGACTGACCACCAGCACGCGGCGATATGAGCCGCTTCGCGTGGTATGGCCGAGATGCCCGACCTCGTCGGCGACGGCGTGCGCGGAGAGTAATTCGCTCACGGCGTCGTTGCAGACCGCGTCAACGCGCTGGACGACTTCCATGGGCGGCTGCGGTTTGCTGACGAGCGGGACGATTAACACGCCCGCGCCATAGGCCATTTTTCCGCCGCTGACAAAGTCGAAAGTTGTTCCGTTTCCGCTCATGTCGATCCCGTTCTGATGGTTCGCGTCAATATTCGTTCGATCGCCCAATGGCGCGCTGCACGGCGCTGCCACACTCGTCGCGCTGTGGTTCGCTTGTGCAAGGCGAGGGAGCGTATCGCGCACTCCGGCCGATGAAAAGGCGGTCAAACGCGGCAATTTGCGGCAATTGCGGCTGATGCGGCGGGGAGCGAGCGCCGGGTGCGTACGATCGCGAGGAGGAAAGTGACATGAGCAATCAGCAATTGCAGTTTTTCGGGCCGGACCTGGGACGCGGGCCGTTCACGCCGCACCGATTGGAAACGGCGGCCGTGCAGATCGCGACGGCACTGGCGCAGCTCCGTGCCCCGCTGGCGAGATCGGACGCGGACATCCTTGCGCATGCGGATTTCATCCGGCAACTCGCGGACAGGCTTGCGCCGGATTACGCGGCACAGGTGATCATGGATGTGGGCAATGAATCGCTTGACTCCGTGGTGACGACGATTCGGACGGGCCTGGGGACGTACAGCCTGCTGCGCTGCTGGCTGAGCGACAGCATCGGCGGCGGCGAGACGACGGTGTCGCCGACGAGCGTGGTGTGGGGGGCGGGCGCGATCGTGTTGCAGACAATCACGGCGAATCGTCATTATCTGGTGCTGACGCCGACGACGGGAGTCGTGATTGCGACGGTCAACTACGGCGGTGTGCGAAATTGGTATTGGAGCGTGTCGCGCTATGCGCGGGTGTTTTACTCGTCGCAGGTGAAGTTTACGTAACCGGGTAGCCTCGGCGTCTTGCCGGTCAGAGCGCCACTGTCGAGGGAACGCATGGCAGCGTCGCAGACGTTTGATTCATTCGCGCAGTCGGGCGGGTTCGGCGGAGTGTATGTGGTGCCGCTGGCGTACATCGATCCAACGGCGGATATTTACTTTGTCGAGGGGCGGGTCGTGACGGCGATTGCGCCGCATCCGACCGTGGATGAGCTTGTATATGTCACGACCGGCCATCCCGCCACGCTGAGCTTTCTGCCCGATGAGTACTTTGAAACCGGGACGCCCCACGGCGGCTCGACGCGCTGATCGATTTTCGCCGCGACTTTGCCGGGCGCCGCGTGTATAAGCGCCGGCTGGCAAGCGCGGAGGCATCTGGATGCATTTAACACGATTGCTCATCGTTATCTCCATTTCCGGATTGTGCCTCGGTGGGTGCGCCGGTGAGAAGCGCGGCGCGGCGCGTCCCACGGCGCAATCACAAACCAAGCCTGCGCCAAAAGACGAGGTTCCGCGGTCGCGGAGTGAAAAGCCCGCGAAGCAGGACGCCGCATCCACCACATCTGAGCCGAAATCCGCCGCGAGCGCGCCATCCCCGCCGGCCAGCGCCCGGCCGACTGATGAGGGTGAAGCGTCGGAGCCGCCCGCGCCGGCGATTCCCGATTATGTGCTTGTGCTGGAGCGGTTTTCGAGTGACAAGCCGTACTCAGTGGACGCGCGCGTGGATGACGCGCATCGCATGACATTGCGGACGACGAACGTCAAGCGGTTGCAAATCCGGCGTGCGGGATCCGGACTGTCGCAGACGCGGAGCGTGGCGATCATGATTGATCAGCAAGGCATCGAGTGGGGATCGAAACTCGAAGCGGTTGAATTGGAGCGATCGATCAACGGCGCGTGGCGGCCTGTGGAGCGCAAGTAGACGGCGGCGCGGCGTATCATGTCTGCATGAGTGAGGCGGAATGCCCATATGTGTCGCGCGGCGGTCTGAAGCTGGCGGCGGCGCTGCGCGCTTTTGATGTGAATCCGAGCGGCTGGGTGTGCGCGGATTTCGGCTGTCATGTCGGGGGATTTGTGGATTGCCTGTTGCAGCATGGGGCGGCGCGGGTGTACGCGATCGATCCGGGTTACGGGATTCTGGATTCGCGACTGCGGCGCGACGCGCGCGGTGTTGTGTGCGAGCGCGTCAGCGCGATGCATTGGCAGGCTCCGGAGCCTTGCGATCTGATCACAATCGACGCGGGCTGGACGGTGCAGCGTCTGGTGCTGCCGGCGGCGCGGCGCGGGCTCCGTGAAGGGGGCGCGGTGATTTCGCTGATTAAGCCGCATTACGAAGCGGCCAAGGCGCTGCTGCGCGGCGGTGTGCTGCCGGGCGAGCATCAGGAGCGTGTGCTGGCGCAGGTGCGGGCGGATGCAGCGGCGGATGGATGGAGCATCCGCGGAGAGATTGAAAGCCCAATTCGCGGCCAAGGTGGAAACACGGAATACCTGTGGCATTTGAGGCGAATTGCGAATGGGTGATCGCGGACGGGCAACTCGCGACAGCGCGAGCTTCGGCGAGCGGGTGTGGTTTGAGGGGTGTCGGGTGTGGCGAGGCGCTTCGATTTCGAGTAAAATTCGGGGTGAAATTCAGTCGAAGTCGCGGGTTGATGCGATGCGCGGTCGAGCGCCCGCAGACTGATTTGCGCGCTGCTTGCGAGTCGGCAACGGACGCCGGCGAAGCGGCGCGAATTGAGTTGGTGAGAGCCTATGAAAACGACCCTCCCCCGTGTCGAATTTGCCGATGCGCTCGCGGCTGTCGCGACGCTCACCGGTGGTCGCACGACCAAGCCGATTTATAACTGCGTCAAGCTGGCCGTCGAAGGCAAGACGATCGAGTTGAGCGGAACCGACGGCGAGGCCGGGCTGCGCGCGACGGTGGAAACGATCTCGACCAAGAAAGCCGGTCAAACCGTGGTGCATGCGGGGCGGCTGTTGGAGATCGTGCGCGAGTTGTCAGACGTCGAAATCACGCTCGAAGCGGACGATCGGCACTGTACGATTCGCTCGACGGGCAGCAGTTTCAAGATTTACACGCAAAACGCGGCGGATTTTCCGCCGGTTCCGGGTTTTGATGACGATGCAGATCTGACCGTTGATCTGGCCACGATTCGCGACATGATCGGCCTAACGCTCTTCGCGGCAGCGCGCGAGACGGGGCGATATGCGATTAACGGCGTGTTGTGGTCGAAATCGGGCAAGAAACTGAATCTGGTTGCAACGGATGGGCGTCGGCTGGCGAAGGCCACAGCTTCGCTGCGTGACGGCAAGAGCGCGGATTTTGAGGCGATCGTGCCTTCGAAGTCGCTGAATGTTTTTGAGCGGGTATTTCAGCCGCCGCGGGACAACGCAGAGTGGCAGGTCGAAATCAAAGTGATGCCGAATCAGATGTTGTTTCGGGCGGGCTCGCGCGTTCTGTCGACGGCGCTCTGCGAAGGCAATTTCCCCGACTATCAGAAAGTCATTCCAACTGAAAACGACAAGACGGCCCGCGTGGTCCGCAGCGAGCTTCAGGCGGCGATCCGCCGCGCGAATCTGCTGACCACCGAGGAATCGCGCGCGGTGCGGCTGGCGTTCAGCAAAGGGCAACTGGTGATCTCATCCGAATCGCCCGAGCAAGGCGAAGCCCGGATCGAGATTCCCGTGGAGTACGCCGGGCCGCCGATCGAGATCGGATTCAATCCGCTTTTCGTGCTGGACCCGCTTAAGACGATGTCGCACGAAAGCGTTGGGATCGACCTGAAGGACCACTCCAAGCCGGGCGTGTTCTACGGGCAGGACAAGAACGATTTTCTATACGTGGTCATGCCGGTGGCGCTCACGACCGCGCCCCGTCCGGCTTAGTAAGGCCGCCGGATGAACGAGCGGCAATACCAGCAGGTGCTCGCGAATCAGCGGCGGCGCGGCTCAGGCCGTGCGCGGGATTTAGGCGCTCAGATGTCAGCGATCTTGCGCACGAGTTCGCAGCAGGCTCGGTTGAGCGAATCGTTGGCGGAGGAGTGGCAAAAGATCGCCAAGCCGGGTTGGCTGGAAAGTTCGGAGTTGATGTCGCTGGAAGACGGCGTGGCGGTGTTTGCAGTGGCGGATGCCACGCTGCGGTTTGAATTGTCCCGCCAGGCGAGTCGATTGGCAAAACAGCTTTCGCGGCGTGTGGCGGGGTTGAGGTCGATGAGATTCGTGCCGGGGAAGAGCGGTGAGTGAGCGCCGCGGCGGCGCGTGCTGAATGACTGCCCTGGTGTTATTGGTTGAATGAGGTGTGCATGCAATCGGAGCAATTGACTGTGGATACGCCGGCCGCGCCTGAGAACTATGACGAAAGCAAAATCATGGTTCTCGAGGGCGTGGATCACATCCGCGCCCGGCCGGGCATGTACATCGGCGACACCGGGGCGTACGGCCTGCATCATCTGTTGTATGAAGTGCTCGACAATTCGATCGACGAGGCGATGGCGGGGCATTGCGACGACATCACCATTACGCTGCGCGCGGATGGAGCGGTGAGCGTCGAAGACGACGGCCGCGGAATTCCGGTGGGCTTCAAGGACGAGTACGGCATGTCGGCGCTTGAGTTGATCATGACCAAGACCGGCTCCGGCGCGAAGTTCGATCGCAATTCCTACAAGGTGTCGGCCGGATTGCACGGCATCGGTGTGACGGCGGTGAACGCGGTGTCGGATTGGCTCGAAGCCCAGAGCACGCGTGAGGGCAAGGTCTGGACGATGCGGTTCGAGCGGGGCCGGACGACTCGGGCGCTGGCAGCGGTGGCCGACGCGGGGGAGCGCACGGGCACGCTGATCACGTTCATGCCGGACCCGACGGTTTTTTCGAATACGGAATTCAGCCGGGAAACAATCGCGCGGCGCGTTCGCGAAGTGGCGTATTTGAACAGCGGCGTGCGGATCAATCTGGTCGACGAGCGCGACGGCAGCCGGGAGGAGTTTCACTTTGAGCAGGGCATTCGGCAGTTTGTGGAGCATTTGAACGAGGGCAAGGAAGCGCTTCACCCGCCGATTTACTTCAAGCGCGACGACGCTGAAGTGCGGATGGTTTGCGAAGTGGCCCTTCAATATACGGATAGCTATGCCGAAAACGTGTTGACCTTCGCCAACAACATCAACACCAAGGAGGGCGGCACGCACCTGTCCGGCTTTCGCGCGGCGCTGACGCGCGTGATGAACAATTACGCCAAAAAGGCGAACCTGTTCAAGCCGAACGACCCGACGCCGACGGGCGAGGACATTCGCGAGGGTCTGACGGCGGTGGTCTCGGTAAAAGTGCCGGAGCCGCAGTTTGAAAGCCAGACGAAGATCAAGCTGAACAACAGCGAAGCCGGGACGTTTGTCGAAACGGTCGTCGGCGAGATTCTGGGGAATTATCTCGAAGAGCATCCGGCCGAGGCGAAAAAGATCGCGGGCAAGGCGGTGCAGGCGGCGCTGGCTCGCGAAGCGGCCCGCAAGGCGCGCGAGGCGGCGCGAAAAAGCGCGCTGGCCGGCGGCGGGTTCTCGAAAAAGCTGGTGGATTGCTCCAGTCGCGACGTGGCTTCGACGGAGTTGTACATTGTCGAGGGCGATTCGGCGGCCGGCTCGGCGAAGGGGCATCGCGACCCGGCGACGCAGGCGATTTTGCCGATCCGCGGAAAAATCCTGAACGTCGAGAAAGCGCGGCTGCACAAGGTACTGAGCCACGAAGAGATTCTTGAGATCATCAAGGCCCTGGGAACGGGGATCGGCGCTGAGGAATTCGACATCACAAAGCTGCGCTATGGGCGAATCATTCTAATGACCGATGCCGATGTGGACGGCTCGCACATTCGCACGCTGCTGCTGACGTTCCTGTTCAGGCACCTGCGCCCGCTGATCGACAAGGGCGTGGTGTACATCGCGCAGCCGCCGCTGTATCAACTCGCGAAGGGCAAGACTGCGGAATATGTGCTCGATGATGGGGCACTGGCCCGCCGGCTGACGGAGATCGGTTTGCGCGAGACGCGCCTGGAGATTCATCGCGACGGCGCGGCCGCGAGAACACTGAGCGACGGGCCGCTGGCGGACCTGGTGAAGCTGTGCGAGGAAATCGCGCGGCATGGCCGGACGCTGTCGCGGCGCGGCATTGATCTGCGGCGGTTCGTGACGGGGCATCTGCGCGAAGGCCGGCTGCCGGTCGTACGCATTACGCATGCGGATCATGAATATTATTTCTATGGCGACGCGGAAGCCGAGGCGTTTCAGGTGCAGCACGTGGCGGACGACGTGAAGCCGGTGCGGCACGAGCTGCCGGAGGGGCGCGGATTGGAGCGGTGCTTCACGCGGCTGAGCGAGTTCGGCTGTGCCTGGGAAGATTTGTTCCTGCGGCGCGAGGAGCTCGTCACCGGCGAAATGTCTCGCGCGCCGTTTGTGCTGCGTCATGGCGACGGCCGCACGGAGCTCGCAAATCTGAGCGAGTTGTCGTCCGGCGTGCAGGCGCTCGGGGCGAGCGGGTGGGAGATCAAGCGATTCAAGGGGCTGGGCGAGATGAACAAAGAGGAGCTTTGGGAAACGACGATGAATCCGGCCAATCGGGTGATGCGCAAAGTGGTGGTCGGCGCGACGGAGGGTGACGCGGAGCAGACGGAGCTGGACGCCGTCGAGACCGATCGGATGTTCAGTATTCTGATGGGAGAGGACGTGGAGTTGCGCAAGCAATTCATCGAGACGAACGCGATCAATGTGAAGAATCTGGATGTGTAGTGCTCGCGGCACGGCGAAAAGGAGCCTGTCATGAATCGGACGATTAAGCTATTGTTTTTGCTGTGCGGGCTGGCGGTGGTGGCGGCCGGCGCGTATTACTATATGAACAAGCCGGAATCGACCGGGGCGGAGCAGAATACGACGATCGGCCCGAAGGACGGCGCGAAGAAAGAAGCGCCGCGCGTGGAAGAAAAGTATGGATATACGTCGCAGGGCGTCGGGGGCGGGTGATTTGCCGTTGTAGCGGCTTTCGGCCTGATTTGCTACCATTCTGAATAAAGCAGCATTAGAGGCCCGCGCGCGTGTTTGTGCAACGGAAAGCCAGCCACACGGTCGGGAGCTTTCGCGTTTTTTGAGGCAGCTCATAGTTCATGTCACGGTGACGCGGTTGGTTCTTTTGCCGGGTCAACCGGACTTGCTGGCGCCCTTCAACTCGACGGGAGGCTTATCATGCGTTTCGTAGCTGCAATCGCGTTCGTGGCGGTATTCCTTCAATTCGCATTCGCCGACTTAGTGCATCTCAAGAGCGGCGGCGAGTTGCGCGGCACAATCATCCAAGAAAATACTGAGCGGATCACCATCGCGCTTCAGTACGGCACCATCAAAGTCGGTCGGGCTGACATAGAGTCCGTCGAGAAGAGCACTCCGGAAGAGCCCGTAGTCGCCTCCGATGAACCGAAGAAGCTTGCGGATGGTTCGCGACTACCGCTCTGGTCGAACATGATCCAGCAGTTGGCGAAAGCCGAGTGGGCCGCGGATCTCACGCAGATTCCAGCAACCGTGATCGACAACGGGGTTATGGAAAGCGTGCCCTACACATCGTTCCGTTGTGGATCAGGTGCGAATTACGAGATTAACGTCTACGGCGACCCGGATACGCCTGCCGGGGTTGAGATCGGCGTCTATGCCGCGCTGACCAACGACGCTGCAGCGAAGCACCGATGTGTTGATTTCATCGCGTCAGTACTTCCGGACGCGACAGACGCTTCACTTCTCAACGCCGCTCGACTCGATGAGGACAAGATCGAACGCGGTGGCATGACGATCGAGATTACGCCGCCAACGGCGCCAGATGCATACGGCGGTTGGTGGGTTTCAGTGTATTACAAGGACCGTCTCGACAAGGCGCGAGCATCCAAGCGCGAACTCGCCGAAATTACGGTCGCGCGATCAGAAGATAATGCGAAAACCGCGCCGAAGTCACCTTCAGTGAATACTCCGGCGCCTAAGCAGCCGTCCGATGCCCCGAAGACATCGGCGACCAGTCGAGAGCCAAACCTGGATTGGACCGCTGACGACCTGCGTCGAGCGAAGAGTGTCGTGAGCACGTCTTCTGGCAGTGGACGCGTGTACGTGCGCGGCTACTACCGTAAAGATGGGACGTACGTCTGCGGTCATACGCGACGAAGACCGCGTTAGTTAGTGCGCTGGGGGCGCCCGATGGGCTGGTCCTTTCGCAAGTCATTCAATTTCGGCGGACTTCGCGTCAATCTCTCTCGATCTGGCGTCGGAATCTCAGCCGGCGTTAAGGGCTTCAGAGTCTCACTTGGTCCGCGTGGCACCTACCTGAATGCTGGTTTGGGCGGAATCTACTTCAGGCAGCGGCTCGATGCCCCGCCCCACCGAAGACGGCGCTCATCGACGTCAACGGCCTGGCAGTTGGACGAAGGTCCCCAGCAACTCAACCCCGACGTGGGAGTGTCGGCTCTCGCAATCCCAACGGCCGACGTGGGTCAGTTAGCCGATCCAAATTCAGGCGAATTGATACGTGAGATCCGTAAGCGCTACGCCATTACTGCGCTCGCGCCGCTCATCTGCTGGACCGCCACTATCCTCGTTGCGTCGGGCATCATAGTAGGACTGGCCTTACATGCCGCAGGCTGGGTCGTTGCAATCGGGACCGTGGTAGCTGCCTCGCCAGTCGCCATCTTGCTGCATAGGCGAGACCTCGCGCGCAAGACCGTGGTCCTTTCTGTTGAACTGAGTAGTACCGCCGAGGAACGGTTTGAAATCTTCGATCAGACAATCCGCGAGCTGGCTCGGGTGCGCGGCATGTGGCGCATTAGTGTCGAGGGCTTCACGGAGGATTCGAAACGCAGTGCAGGGGCAAATGTCGTCACAACTCGCACGATAGCCCTTTTTGCACGAAAGCTGCCCCCGTGGTTCAAAAGCAACATTCGTCCGTTTGCATTAGTATTGAGTGATCAAACACTCTTTTTCTTTCCGGATCGTGTTATTGTCTACGACGGCCGCAATATTGGTGCCGTTTCTTACGCGCAACTGGAGGTCGATGTTTCCACGATCAGCTTTCGCGAAACAGCGCGTGTCCCACCCGATGCAGACGTCGTGGACCACACGTGGCAATACGTGAACCGAGACGGCGGGCCTGATCGGCGGTATAAACACAATGCCCGCATTCCGATCTGTCAGTATGACGAACTGACGCTCCGGAGCGACACCGGACTAAATATCCGCCTGCTCTTGAGTAAGCCGGGTGCGGCTAATCGTTTTCGTGATGCAGAGGCGGAATTGATCCCAATATGTCAATCTGCTGCCGCGACTACAACCAACGCCGCCCGCATTCGGCCCAGCGTGACCTGACGCCGGCCGCTTTCGCGGCGACCCTTGGGGTTTCCGCCCCTGGGCCCCGGCTTATTTCCCTCCGCGGAAAAAAGGGCGCCGGCCCAAACGGATGCGCCTGTACCTGGATTCTGATCCATCGGTAAGGTGAGGATTTTCGGTTATCGTTCGGTCTTCGGCAGGAGGCTGAACCGATGAAAAGGACTCGTTTCACGGAGGAGCAGATTGCGTTCGCTCTGCGGCAAGGAGAGGGCGGTACGCCGATCAACGAGGTCTGCCGCAAGCTGCAGATCAGCGAACAGACCTATTACCGATGGAAGAAGAAGTTCGCTGGCATGGGCGTGGCCGAAGTGCGGCGGCTCAAGCAGCTCGAAGAGGAGGTCCGACGGCTCAAGCAGTTGGTAGCGGATCTCAGTCTTGACAAG
>JAEUIR010000113.1 GCA_016795025.1 Phycisphaerales bacterium | reverse complement strand
TCGCGATTCGACGTTTTACGTTCTGCGCAAAACGCTGCGGCGCTATCGCGGCCTGGTCGCCGCAGCCGCGCTGTTTGCCGTCGCGCTCGCGGCGTTCAGCGTCTATGCCTATGTGCAATCCGAGCGCAACAGGCACCTGGCGATCAGCGAATCCGCCGCGCGCGTCGTCGCCGATGCGGCGCGAAAATCCGCCGAAACGGCTCAGAAACGCGCCGACGAGTCCGCCCAACAGCTTCGCCGCGAGCTCGCGATCAGCCGAATCGAGCGCGGCCGATTGTCGGCCCGCGCCGGCAACGAAGCCGACGCCGAGCGCGTCCTGTGGTCCGAGTTTCTACAATACCCGGATTCGACCGACGCTTATTGGGCTTTGTGGGAGTTGTATCAGCGTCACCCCTGGATCGCGAGTGTAAATGCACTCGAGGGCAGTGCAACCGCTGCGTCGATTCGGCCGGATTCCGCGGAGTTCGCCGTCGCGAGCGCGGATGGATGCATTTACGTCGCATCGTTGCCCTTGCTGGAAAACCTGCGGCGAATTCCCGCGCATTCGGCGGAAATCCGCACGATTGCGTATTCGACAGACGGCGCGATAGCCGCTAGCGGCAGCCAGGATGGCGGCGTGACGATCTGGAGCGCCGAGTCATGGGAGCCGATTCGCGAAATATGCGCGTCGGCCGACGCGATCCGAGGGCTGACGTTTAGCCCGGACGGCACACGATTGGTGTCGGTCGACCATGGCGGTTGGATACGAATCCACGATGTCTCCACCGGCGAACTGTTGCACGGTGCGCGCGATCACTCGACAACAGCGTATCGAGCGGTTTTCAGCCCTGATGGCCGCTTCCTCGCGACCTCCGGCGCTGATGCGCGAGTGGTGATTCGCGACGCGCAGAGTCTGGTGCCGGTGAACCGGATTCGATCGTCCACCGGTAGCATCGTCTCAGCGCTCTTCAGCCCGAACGGCGCGTATTACGTCGGCGCGACAGATCGCCGCGTCATCGGTTGGAACGCCGTAACGGGCGAAGCAGACCAACTGATGTATTCGCCAAATGGTGCGATTAGCTCGTTAGCATTTTCGCCGGACGGTCGCTGGCTGGCGGTCGGTGGATATTGGCGCATCGACTTTTGGAATTACGCGCAGCAGGAGCGCGAATACCACATTTCCACCGGGCAGACGGTGGCCACGTGCGACATTACACCCGACGGCCGCTGGTTGGCCATGAGCTCGGGAAAGATGATCCGCGTGTGGGAGATGAACCGCCGCCCCGGCACGATGGACTTTCCCAGCGACAAGGAGCGCACCGTCGTCGCGATCACACCCGACGGATCCTTGGTGGCCACCGGCGACCTGACCGGCGCGGCATATCTTTGGAACGGCCGCACAGGCGAATTGCTGCAACAGTGGCAGGCCCACAAAGGCCGCGTTCGCAGCATTGAATTTCATCCGACGCAGCCGCTGCTGCTCACCAGCGCGTCGGACGACCGGCGGCTTTTTGTGTGGGATCTGCGGACAGGCAAACGAGTTCGCGAATTCCACTCATATGCCCCGAACACAGCGCAGTCTTTCGATGTCTCTCCGGACGGAACGCGCGTCGCCCTGGCCGACAGAGACTGGACCTTCTGCATCGTTGACTTCGAAACGGGCGAGACCATCCACAAGCTCGTGCGAACCGGGTTTGAGTGCGTCGCAATTCATTTCAGCCACGACGGAAAACGCGTTGTCTGCGCGACACGCGACACCTATCCACGAGCGCATCCGCCCCGTGTATTCGACGTCGAAACCGGCCGGAAGCTGTTGGAGCTTGACAGCAACGCGAGCAGCCAACAATGGACATTTGCCTTTTCGGCGGATGACAGTCTCATCGCCAGCGGTGATTGGGACCGCAGCGTGAACCTCTTCGACGCGCATACCGGCGAGCGGATTGCCGCGATGATCGGCCACGGCGGCCTGGTGCTGAACGTCAAGTATCACCCGCTTTATCCGCACCTCCTATTCTCGACAGCCGGCGACGGCGCGCTATGCGTCTGGGACACCCGCACACGCCGAAACCTGGTGTCGATCGAGCCGTTTAACGGGTGGGAAGTCATGAACCTCGCCTTCACCGCCGACGGTGCGGCCATGATCGCTTCCGGGATGTACGGCGGCACACGCGTCTGGGACATGGGTTACTTCGATCGGCACATCGCGGGCAATCTCGAATTTATGCATGACCGCCTGAAAGACTCGCTGCCGGAGCCGGCTCGGATGGACGCGCTGCGCGAGTGGTCGCGCGACGTAATGAAATTACCGTGGCCGCGGCTGGGCGCGTTCGCCAATCCTCCCACCACTCACAAATCAAGCGCCCGCTGGAACGTCTCGCCTGAAGCAATCCGCGATTGGCCGAAGCCCGAGCCGACGACAGCACCCGCGCTGCAATAGTCCGAGCAGCGCGCGGTCTCCATGCTCGTGCGCACGTTGGACGCATCGTCGATCAGCGGGTATACCCGGTGCATGAATGGCAGCGCCGCCGATCTACTTAAAAACCTGAATGAACCTCAGCGGCAGGCCGTGTCACACCGCGACGGTCCGTTGCTGGTTCTCGCCGGTCCCGGCAGCGGCAAGACGCGCGTCATCACGCGGCGCGCCGCACACCTGGTGCGCACCGGCGTTCCGACGCCGAATATTCTCGCGATTACCTTCACCAATAAAGCCGCGGATGAAATGCGACGCCGTATAGACGAGTTGGGCGTTGCGCGCGGGATGTGGGTGTATACATTCCACGCCCTGGGCGTGCGCTTGCTTCGTGAATTCGGATCTCTGGCCCGGGTGCGCCCCGGATTCACCATCTATGACGTGGACGATCAAATTCGATTGGTCAAAGAGGCGATGGATCATGCGCAGGTTCCCGAAGCGTCGCTGAAGGCTGAGCAGATACAACACCGCATCAGCCGCGCAAAAAACCAGTTGCAGACGCCCGAGGCTTTCGCACGCAGCGCGAATTTCAGCGAGGGGCGAATGGTCGCCGGCGTCTATGCCGAATACGAACGGCGCCTGGAGCGAAACAACGCGGTCGATTTCGACGATTTGCTAATGCGCATCGCGGTCATGCTGCGCGATTATCCCGATCTGGCCGAATCATTGGGCAGGCGTTTTCGATACTTGCTGATCGATGAGTACCAGGACACCAATCACGCGCAATATCTGATCGCTCGCTATTTGTCGCAACATCATCGCAACATCTGCGTGACGGGCGACCCGGATCAGAGCATCTACGGCTGGCGCGGCGCGGACCTGAACAATATTCTTGAATTCGAGCGCGACTACCCCGACGCAAAGGTCGTGCGGCTCGAAGAGAATTACCGCTCCACGCAGCGCGTGCTGCACGTGGCCGACACGCTGATTTCGGCCAATGCGCGCCGCAAGCACAAAAAGCTATTCACCGCCAACGCGCCGGGGGCGCCGGTGCGGTTGTGGAATTTCTACGAAGGCCGCGACGAGGCGAATCGCATAGCCGAAACGATCTCGCGACTGCGGGCGGGCGGGCGCGGTTATGGCGACTTTGCAATTATGTACCGCGTCAACGCGCTGTCGCGCGGACTCGAAGAGGCGATGCGCAATCGCGGCATCCCATATCGCATCGCCCGCGGCGTCGAGTTTTACAACCGCAAGGAAATCAAGGACACTCTCGCTTATCTGCACGTGCTCGTGAATCCCGACGACGACATCGCCCTGCTTCGCATCATCAATACACCCACGCGCGGCATCGGCAAGACCACCATCGATCGCCTGAAACTGCTGGCGGCCGAGCAGCGCACCACCCTGATGAACGTCCTGGCGAATGTCAGCGCGTTTCCGGAAATGCGCGTGTCCGCGCCAAAGATTCTCCCGTTCGTCGCGCTCCTCGGCCGCATGCGCGAGGCGCTCGAAAAACCCGTGTCTGAATGCGTCAGCGCCGTGCTTTCGATGAGCGGTCTTGAAGATGATCTGCGAAAGGAGCACGAGTCCGGCGGCGAGGATCGATTGGCCAACGTGCAGGAATTGGTATCGGCGGCCGGTGTTTATGAAGCCGAAGCGCTCGAACCGGGCATCGCGGAGTTTTTGTCGCGGATCAGCCTGACGAGCGATCAGGACGCAATCGACGCCGGCGCATCGAGCGTTCTGATGCTATCGCTTCACGCGGCAAAGGGCCTCGAATTTCCAATTGTGTTTGTCGTCGGCATCGAACAGGGCCTGCTCCCGCACGACCGCGCACTGGCCGGCGACGGCGACATCGAGGAGGAGCGCCGCCTGCTGTTTGTCGGAGTCACCCGCGCACAGGAAGAGCTATATCTGACGCATGCGCGGCAGCGCCTCATCCGCGGCGCGCTTACACCGCGCTCGCCATCGCAATTCCTCAAAAATCTGCCGCATGACGGCCTCGAAGCGCAGGATTTTGACGACGGCCCGCGCGCCTCGGCCGATTACGACGAGGAACACAGCCAGGCGCCGCGCCGCGGCTGGCAACCGCGCTCCGGCTTTGCAGATCCGACGCATTCAAAAAACATGCGACTGTTCGCCGCGCGACGCCGACGCCCCGGCGACGAATTCGGCGAAAACGAATTGAACATCCCTGCGCCGCAGGTTCAACCGCCGGCCGCCAGCCGTTTTGCCGATTGGAAAATCGGCACGCTAGTGCAACACAAGGAATACGGCGTCGGTCAGGTGCAGTGGATACAGCCCAGCGCCGAACAGACGCGCGCGGGAATCAAATTCCCGCGCGTCGGCGAAAAAACGTTTATTCTCGAAAAAGCGCCGATCCAATTGCTCAAACGATAACACTCGCGCTCGGCCCAACGCGAGCGGGCTGCGCGCCCAGCCCGGCATTCACAATGCGTCATCCTCCCGTGAGCAGCGCCACGAACGGGTCGATGTCGAAGTTGTCCACGTTTCCGTCTCCGTTCGCGTCCGCGTTGTCGCGATTGCAGTTCGGCCACGCGGCCGCGTAAGCATCGGGATCCACGAGCGCGAGCACAAACGGATCAATGTCGAAATTGTTCACCACGCCGTCGCAGTTCAGATCGCCGGGAACCACGGTCTGGAATTGCACGTTTGCGCTTGCCATCAGTTCCGGCGGGCAGCGATCGTTTGTCGCCCACAAGTCATGGAACGCCACGCCGGCGCCGCCTGGCAAACCGTTATCTCGCAAAAACTCCACAAATTCGCGGCTGACCGACTGGTAATACAACTTCACTTCCGCTCGCGCCGCGCCGCTCGGTATCGCATAGGCCGTCTCGTCGTAGTTTTGACCATCGGCATACGTCGCACCCACCGGCGCGCCGCCGAATGCGTCGAACGCCGCATTGGTGAAGCCGAGCGGCGGTATGCGATTGTCTTTCAATACGAGGTTGTTCAACGCGAAATGAAATTCCGTGTACGCGGCAAGACCGACGACCGGAGCGATGTTCGGCCCGATGACCGGAATGGTCTCATAGACCTTTGCGCCCATGCGCGTCAGCGTCGCGGTGCCTGCATCGTACGCGCCGGATTCCTCAATCAACACGTCGTTCGCGTCGTAAAACCTGACGTTTAGCCACATGCGCCGACCCTCGGGATACCCGGTGGGCAGTTTGTGGCCGGTCTGATTCGTCACGGTTACATCCAGTTCGGCGCCGTCCTGCTCCGCCGTCAGCGTCGCCGCGAGCTGCAACAGCGAGCGCGAGCGGGCCGCGCCGGCCGCCAACGCATCCGCATCAAGATTCGGATCGACCTGCGCCATGATGCTGGTCAGCCACGCGCTGCCGCCGGTCATGTCGTGGAGCGGCAAATCGTCGCGCACCGGCGCGTTCGGGAAGAAGCAACCCGTCCCCGTTACCGCCCGCATGTGGCAATCCTGACACGATCGCACATAGTCGCGATTGCCGCCGAACTGCGGCGCGTACACGCCGCCGGGCGTGTTGTACGCGCTATTTGTCCATTCGCTGAACGTGCGCTCGACCACCCCGATTTGATGCGAACCGAAGTGTGACGCAGGTGCGTCAAAGCCATTCGGCAGGTAGCTGCCATCCGGCTGTCGCTCGAAGACCGGATTGCTCACGTCGTGGCACGTCCCGCATAGCGCCGACTGTCGATGAAAATCCGACTCCAGGAACGGGTGCGGCGCGACCGGATCGGCGAACGGCCCGCGCATCCGCCACGCCGTCGGATCGACCACATATTGCCCGTTGGTGTAGTTCACCGGCACGTCGGCAAGCGCTGCGAGCAGCGTCTCATCCACCGGCGGGCTAACGCCCTCCTGATAAATCGGGTTCACCAACCTGTGACAGAAATTGCAGTTCACGCCGACCAGGTCATCAGCGAACATGGCCGACCCGTCGGTCGGCGTCGAGCGCCCCGCCAGCCAGCCGGCGCTGCTGTGGCAACGCAGGCAAAGATCGCCGGATTCCGGCGCGTCGAGATTCGCCACTTCCATCGCTGCCTTGAACAACGGATCGATCGATGCGTGCGCCATCATGCTGCCGCGCCACAGAAAAGCCGGCTCGTGGTCCTGGTTGTAGTAACCGTGACACGAGGCGCACATCTCCGGCGTAATCGTCGCTTCGACGCCCAGCGGCTGCGTGCCCGGCATGTCGAAGTCGCGCAACGTCGTCGGCACGCGCCCGCTGGCAGATGATGAAATGGTGAAAGTCGCGTTGCTCGCATCCTCGCCGCGGTTGCCCTCGCCGTCGTACGCATAGACGCGAATCAGCGCGGCGGTGGACGGCCGATTCGGCACGAACCAGTCAAACGACGGTCCGCTGCCCCAATTCAACGCGATCGGCGACCAGTTCGCGCCGTTGTCGAGCGAGAGATAAACGTCGAAGAACGACACGACTCCGCTATCGTCCGTCGCTGTCCAGGTGACTGTCTGCAACGACGAGCTGGGCAGCACCTGGCCGCCGTTCGGATACGTCACGGTCACCACGGGGGGCGTCGTATCCGGGCCGATCGTCGGCGTGAGATAATCGACAATATCCGCAGGATCGACGTTGGATACGTTGCCGACATTGCTGCTTTTCAGGCCCGGAAATGTTGGCGTGTTGTCATACTGGCCAAGCGCATCAAGAATTTCGGTCTCGTTCGTATAGCCATCGCCGTCGGAATCCTGCGCACCAAGTGCGAAAATTTCGGCAGCATTTCGATGGGGCGTGCCCTGCACTGCGACGCCATAAGGGTTCAGAGGGCCGCCGCCCATGAAGTCGTAATGACAAACACCGCAGTGCCCGCTGATGCTGGGAAGGTCGTCCAACCGCGTGTCGACGGCCTGTGGATAGGCGGTGAAGAACGCGTTTCGGATCGGTGGACGCGCGCTCGCCGCCGAGCAAATCGCTAATAACGCGAGCGTGGAAACACCCAGTCTGGCTGGCCACCGAACGTGGCTTTTCGTTGTCATGGTCGGCCTCGCTTGCTTCTGTTCCTGAATTGGGTAACGGCACCTCGCTCAACCGCGCGAGATTCCGCACCGGACTCGCTGCGTCGGTCTGATAGCAAGTCCGCGTGGCGTTGCTGTCAGACATGCACGTCGGATGCCAGTTGAACGAATTCCGCGAACGCGATTTGCACCCAACGCCGCGTCTGCTCTTCTTAGACTAGTGTTCTGTCATTCATGTATTGACGGAAGGGAGCACCGGCGTCTCGCCGGCGCGCACCGGCGAGACGCCGATGTTCCCCGTCAATTCAGAGTTGACGGAACACGAGGCCCTGCTTTTCTCGGCGCGCCGAATAAATGAGAGCTGCGACGGTCTGAAACAGAGCCGTGACCGCAAGCGAGCGGTCGCTTCGAGGCACAGTCAGGCGTTTTGTTAGGCGCTCTTAATTCAACGAGCGGCCGCCTTTGACCCCCACGGACCCGCGAAGTGTCGCCACGGGTGAAGCGGTGGCGCGGCGCAGCCCGCCGACGCGGAACCCGTGGAAAAAATATCGGGGCGCATTCACGTCGGTTATTAACGATGTCCCCAAATTCGCGCGTTCGGCTCCATTTCGACGCCCAGCGCATCCGCTATACGATTGATGTAGTTGAAATACGCCACGATCTGCGTGGCATCGTGAATGGCCGCATCGCTCCAACCGGCCTCGCGCAATGAGGTGATGCCCTTTTCGCGGCATTCGGCGGGGCGCAACGTGACTTGTTCAGCATATTCGCACAGCGGTATGACGGTCGCGGCCAGACCGGCCGTGCGCCAGTCTGTCGCTACACGATGCACGAATTCATCCGCTTCGCTCGCGTCGCGCGGCGGCGGCGCATTGCAAAGCGAGATCCAGTCCTTGTTCACCTCCGACCGGAGGTCCGTCGCATGCGCCTGCGTTCAGTAATGACACGCATTCGCCTTGCTCACGATTGTCGCCAACAATTCGCGCTGCGCCCGCGATAACGGCGACAGGCCGAACATCAGCACCCGATACATATTCATCGACGCCTCAAGCGCCGGCGGATTCAGACTCTGAATGCGGACGATATTGAATACCTTTCCGGCCCGCTTCAGCGCCTCGTCAAACAAGCGTTTGAGCGTTCCCGTCGCTTCGGCATTCTGAATCTGATGAATCCACGGCATGCACAGTCTCCGGATGGGACGCACGTGGCTGATGGTGGTCGGCACCGCGAGATTGGGTGCGGCTTGCAAATCGTACCGCTGTGCCTCGCGTCGGTCGGTGCTTCACCGGTCGGATCGAGCAAAAACAACCGGCAGGGTGTCAGTGCTGCCGTTTGGCGCTGATCGATCATGTTTCGTGCCGGCTGAACCACACGCCGAACACGGTCTGCAACAAAATGCGAATATCCAGCCACAGGCTCCAGTTGCGGATATAATACAAATCGCACTGGATGCGTTTCTTCAGCGACGTGTCGCCGCGCAGCCCCTTGATTTGCGCATAACCCGTCATCCCCGCCTTGATCTTGTGCCGCAGCATATATCGCGGAATCTCATGCTTGAATCGCGCGATGAATTCCGGGCGCTCGGGCCGTGGGCCGACCAGCGACATTTGCCCGGCGAGAACATTAAAAAGATTCGGCAGCTCGTCGAGGCTGGTTCTTCTTAGGAACCGACCGATCGTCGTTCGGCGGTCGTCATGTTTGCGCGACCACACCGGGCCGGAGCCGTGTTCCGCGTCAACGCGCATCGTGCGGAATTTAATCATGGAAAATTCCGCGCCGTCCAGCCCCATGCGGCGCTGTCGATAGAAAACCGGTCCGCGGCTCGTCAACTTGATGATGCACGCGATCAGCATCATCGGCAGAGCGCCGATCAGCAGGCAGATCGCTCCGACAACCAGATCAAACGCCTGCTTTACAATCGCGCGCGAACCGTGCAACGGTGAATGCCGCAGCGAAATGATCGGCACACCGTCCAACTCGGAAATTTGCGAACGCAGCGTGTATGTCGGATGAAGCTCCGGCACCAGCCGCACGTCCGCGGGCGTCGTCTCCAGGGCTTGCAGCACGTCGCGCGTTTCACGGCCCTGCTCGGTCGAGAGGGCCACGAACACGGCATCCACCGGATTGGCCTCCACGATGTCGCGCAAGTCGGCGAGCGGACCACGAAGCGGCACGCCGTGGGGAGCGCGCGGCAGTTGCTGATCCGGCGCAAAATCATCCACAAAATAGAGCACATCCAACCCGGTCCACGGATTGTTGCGCAAGGCGTGCAGCACGCGCTGCGCGTTGCGGCCGGCCCCGATGATCGCGGCCGTCCGGCGGTTGAAGCCGCGCCGCCGCATGACTTGCAGGACGGTTCGCACGATCGCTCGAAACAGCGCGAAAAAGAACGTGCCCACGACTGCATAAGTAAGCAAAAACGACCGCGAGATTTTGTTGGACGCCGGCATCGCGTAATCGAGCAACACGATCGCCCCGATCGCGACGCAAAAGGCCTTCAAGATGTCACGGGTCTCGTGCCAGATCGCATCATCGCGGCGCGGTCGGTACAGGCGAATCCGCTGAAAGATGATGAGATGTGTCAGCACCACCAGCGGGAGCATCGGCAAATACTTGTCGTCGAAGGCGGGCACGCCCTTGGCCGGATCGACCGGCAGATATGCGAAGCGTAGCCAGAAACTCACCAGCCAGGCCGTGCCGATCGCCGCGGCGTCGGCCAGGATCATGAGCGTGAGCATGAACTGGCTGTGTTGTCGAAGCATCGTCGCTCCGCGAAATTCCACCCGCGCGCAGTCTCAAGCGCGCGTGATCAGCGAAATAGGGCGATCAGGTGCGATACAGGAATCGCCAACCCGCCCAGCCGGCCAAATAAGCCACGAAAACCGATCCTGCAAAACCGGCGAGCGCTTTCAGCGGATCAAGTTGTCCGAATACGCCGTTGTAAAGACACATCAAGCAGATCGACACTGCGACGACGGCGACGAGCAGGAAGATGCATCCTACGATGACGCCGATGACGCTTTTGTCCATTGTGCTGCCCCCGCTGTATGCCGGCGAAGGTGAAGGTTCGCTCAAGCTCTCGGACGCGCTTAATTCGCTCAGAATATCCGCCGCGCGGACTTTTCCCACTTCCGACGCGCGACCGTAGTCGATTTTTTTGCGGCGCACGCCGCCGGAATCAGATCCTGCGCCGCGCCCATAGCTTCGCATGACTTACCTCGTCGGATCGCGTGCTGGTTATAATTCATCCCGCTGAGGTTGATCGCGACACACATCGCGCCATTCCCGCTAGAGGATTGTACGCGCTGCGTGCGATTCGCGAAAAGTGCGAGCCGCTGCTCGCGCCTCCCTGCCTTCCTGCCGGAGCCACGCGTGCAAGAAATCGGCGAATCCACGAATCCGGGACTGGATGCCAAATGTTACGCCGTCAACGCCAACCAGTCGCTCAGCATGCGCGATCTCATCAAGTCGTTTCAACGCCATGGCGTCAGCCGCGTCACCGATCTGCACATCAAGACGAACCAGCCGCCGATCTATCGAGTCGATGGTGGTCTTCGCCGAACGAACAGCCCTCCGATGGATCGCGAGACGGTTTTCGCCCTCGCCCGCGGATTGCTCACCGAAGCCGAGATCGCCACATGGGAGCAGCAGCGGTCCGTGAATAGCTCCAGCCTGATCGGGACGCTTCGAATCCGCGTCAACGCGTTTTACGACAGTGACGGCCCGGCGATGGCCCTTCGCGCGCTGGACACCAACGTGCCTGCTGTCGAGGACATCGGGTTCGTCAATAACGTGTGGGAAGATATCGTCAATCTCGGGCATGGGCTCGTGCTCGTGACCGGCGCCACCGGCGCGGGAAAGTCCACAACCATCGCGTCAATGATCGATCGAATCGCTCAGAACCGCGCGTGCCGCATCATTACGCTGGAAGACCCCATCGAATACCGCATGCAGAGCAAGCAGGCGATTATTTCACAGCGAAGCATCGGACGCGACGTGCCGAACTTCGAGCGCGGTCTGCGGGATTGTCTGCGCGAGGATCCCGACATCATCTTTGTGGGCGAAATGACCGACCCGGAATCGGCCATGTGGACGCTTACGGCCGCCGAAACAGGCCACTTGGTTTTTTCGGCGATTCATACGCGCGACACGACGGGCACGATCACGCGCTTGCTGGATATGTATCCCGCATCGCGTCACGAGGAGATCGCCCACCAGCTTTCGCTCGGACTGCGTTACATCATTACGCAGAAGCTGCTTCCCAAGGCGGAAGTTCGCGGCCGCGTGCTCGCGATGGAGGTGTTGCACTGCAACTACGCTGTGGCGAATCTGATCCGGCAGCTCAAGCTGGAGCAGATTTACAGCATCATGCAGATTCAGAACCAGGACATCCCCGAGCAGCGCATGTGTACGCTGGAGCGGCACCTGGCCGTACTGGTACGGCGCGGCGTGATCGACCCATTCGAAGCGGAACGTCAGGCCAATCACGTCCCCGTGTTATTGGACGAGCTTCGTCGGATGGAAGAGACCTAACGATGGCAATTGACACAGCGCGCCGGTTGGGAAAGCCGATTGAGTAGGGATTCGTCTCATCAGGCCCGAAAATAACTGCGACAGTTTGCCCCCAACGCATGTGTCGTTTTCGATACGCCATGCGAAACTCACGCTGGAGGAGCTGAGGGTTCTCATGCGATATACTGTTTACGAGCTAGTGCTCTGTCTTCGTTGAATACGCGCGTATGTCCGTGGTTTCGCACCGGCGGGACGCCGATGCTCCCCGGCAAATTAAGGTTGATGAAGCGCTAGCCTGAGGCCCGGAAGTCAGCGGCGATGTGGCTTCGCCGCGGGAAGATAATAAGCACGAACCCGCGCACGATTACACAAGCGTGCATTGGGGAAGTTGAGATTGGGCGTGGCCGCGTCGTGCCGTGTGCGACGCGCGTGGTCTGATTTGGGAACTTGATTTGACGCAGCATTTGCAAGCGACCTCGGATGGCTTGGCCGCATCGGCGGCACATCTCCCCTGCAGCCGGAGGATTTCGCGGCGCCAAGGTGAAATCACGAAGCCGACGCTTGCCGCGTTGGCCGTTCTAGGCGTTGCTTCAATGGTCGGGTGCGCCGTGCCGCAGCCGCGCGGCGGCGGGGCTCTGTCGCATGTCGTCGAGCCGTCCACGCAGAACGGCTACTGGCTCTATTTGCCGTCAGAGTACGTTCGCGCCACGGAAGCCGAACGCCGCACGCGCCGCTGGCCGCTGGTTGTGTCGTTCCACGGCATGAAACCGTTCGACAAAGCTCACTCGCAGGCGCTCGAATGGCAACAGGAAGCCGATCGCTTCGGCTATATCGTCATCGCGCCGCAACTTTCGTCTCCGGATGTGCTGTACGAATTTCCGCTCCGGCATCGCACTGACGAGTTTCAGCAGGACGCCCGCGCGTCGATCGCGATCGTAAATCACGTGCTCGCCACGACCTCGGCGGATCCGAGCAACGTACTGTCCACAAGCTGGTCGAGCGGTGGATACATTGCTCACTACATGGTGAATCAGTTTCCGGAGCGATTCACATGCCTGGCCGTGCGGCAGTCCAATTTCACCACCGCGGTGCTTGATCCCGCCGTCGTGCGCCGCTCGCTTTATCACCCGGTGCTGATTGTTTTCACCGAGCACGATGCGCCGATCTGCCAGCAGGAATCGACATCGGCGATTCAGTGGTATCTGGATCACGGCTATAAAAACGTATTCTGGGTGAAAATCAAAGACCTCGGGCACGAGCGCACGCCCGACATGGCCGCCGACTTCTTCGGGCGAATTGCCGGCACATTGCCGACGCGGCCGCCGGCTGCGCTGGCGTCGCGTCAGGCGATCGACGGCAATGCCGAGGGTCTCGCGTTCTTCGCCGGAAAATTCGGCGCACTAACCCTGCCGCCCACAGCGATCGCCGGCGCGAACGCCAACCGCAACGGCTCATTCGCGACTCAGTCGCCCACGCTGCGAAATGGCCCGCGGCCGCTCGCGACCGACATTCATGAACGCCGAAACGAATCGCCGCCAGCTCTGAGCGACATGAGCCCGGCGACGGCGAATCTCAGTCCGCTTGCCATCCGTGTGACTTCTTCCGTCGGTGTTGAGCAGGTCATGGTTGCGTTTTCGGCCGATTGCCCGATCGAATGGCAGCGCAGCGCGAACTTCCTGTGGACGCTGGACGGCGCGCCGATTTGCAGCGGACCGAGCGGGCAGAAGCTGATTACCGGCGCGGGCGTCCACACGCTGGGCGTTGTTGTCGTCACTTCCGACGGTCAGGAGCACCGCTCGTCGCGTCGCATCAATGTTCTCGATCGCGCAAACGCCGAAGTCCGCGGTAACAACCGCTGACCGTCTCCGAGAGTGCGGTTCGGGCAA
>JAEUIR010000112.1 GCA_016795025.1 Phycisphaerales bacterium | reverse complement strand
GGCGATGCACTGCATGGCGGTGGCCGAGCTGCGCCTGCTGGGCCGTTTCGACCGCGCGCTCGATTTGTCCGAACGCGCGGCGCTGTGCCACCAGCGTGTGCACAACGATGCGGGCGAGAGCGCGGCGCTGGCCGTGTTCGGCGTGACGCCCGCGTAGCGAAACCGCCGTAAAGAGAATCGCCGCATCGGCTGAGGAAATTGCGTCGCGCTTCGTACAGAAACGGACTTCGCTCGCGCCGCCTCGAAATGAACCGATCACGCTCTGTGCTGTCGCGGCGCGCGCTAAAACAACGAATTGGTCGGTGCTTTTTCAGGTACCGGTTTCTTTCTTGATCGCGCCGCCTGCGAATGCACATCCGCGAGTTTCCGTCCCTTGTCCGTCGTCGGCGCGCTGCTGAGCGCGTCTTCGGGGCCGACCAGCGCGTCGCCCAGTTTGATCCCTTCCAGACGCTCCTGGATATTTGACGCGTACGACGCCGACAACTCGAACCCCACGAATCGCCTGTTGAGCTTCTTAGCCACGGCCAGCGTCGTGCCGCTGCCGCCGAACGGATCGACCACCAGATCACCCTCGTTCGAGCACGCCCGAATGATCCGTCCCAACAATTGCTCCGGCATCTGGCAGCCGTGCCAGCCGCGGCGCTCCTTGAACGTGCCCGCCACGCGAGAGAAATACCACGTATCGCTATGCGGCGGAAAGCGATCGGGAATGTCCTGAGGCCGCAGGACGAATCCGCCGAACATCGGCGTATCGGGCGGCAGTTGCGGCTGAGACATCCACAGGTCGTCCGGCACACGGCCATCGGGGTCGGCCCGCTTGTCGCCATAGACGAGTTGCCGCGCGGAAGGCACGCGAACCGCCATCGAGTTGAACGTGAATTTCTTCGCGTCCCGTACGAAGTGAAACAGGTGCGCGTGGCTGCGCGTGAACTTGTTCACGCAATGCACACCGAACGTGTAATACCACACCACCCAGCTTCGGCAATGCAGCCCGAGGTCGCGCGTGCAGAGCACCTTCAACTCAGCCGCGAACTCATCCCCGATCGCGAGCCAGAACGTGCCGTCGGGCTTCAGCGCGCGGATGACGCCCTCGATCCAGCGGCGCGACCAGTCGAGATATTCATCGGCCGATCGCCGATCCTCATAGATGTCGTAGTCGTAGCCGATATTGAACGGCGGATCAGCAAATGCGAGATCGACGCTTTTTTCGGGCAGCGCTGACAAGCCTTCCACACAATCTACGTTGAGAATCTTATTTTCAAAACTCATGCGTCACCTCGATACAGCGTAGCGCGATTCGCCCGAGGATACAAGAAGTTGTGACCGGCTCATTCGCCAAACTTGATCCCCTGTGCCAACGGCAGCTCCGCGCTCCAGTTCATCGTGTTCGTCTGACGCCGCATGTATGACCGCCAGCTATCGCTGCCGGATTCGCGGCCGCCGCCGGTTTCCTTTTCGCCGCCGAATGCGCCGCCGATCTCCGCGCCGCTCGTCCCAATATTTACGTTGGCGATGCCGCAATCGCTGCCGACATGCGACAAGAACAGCTCCGTTTCCATCTGATGATGCGAGAAAATCGCGCTCGACAGCCCCTGCGGTACATCATTCTGAATTGCGATCGCTTCGAGCAGCTCGCGCTCCAGCGCGGCGGCGTCCGCCGGCCGCGCGGTGCCGCCATACGGAATCACGTACAGAATCGGCGCGAACGTTTCTTCTTTCACAAGCGCCATCGACGGCGTGGCTTCGACGATCGCCGGTTTCACATAACCGCCGCCCGGATATTGCGGCCCGCGGAGCACGTCGCCGCCGTAAACGACGCGCCCGCCCTCCGCCGGCACGCGGCGCAGCGCCGCCTGCATCATGTCTACCGAATCGCCGCTGACCAGCGGCCCCATCAGCGTATCCGACTTGCGCGGATCGCCGATGCGCACCGTCTCATACGCGGCCGCCAGCCGTTTCATCAATTCGGCTTGCATCGCGCGATGCACGATAACGCGCCGCGTGCTGGTGCAGCGCTGGCCGGCCGTACCGACCGCGCCGAACACGATCGCCCGCGCGGCGAGATTCAAATCCGCGTAGGACGTAACAATGATCGCGTTATTGCCGCCAAGCTCAAGCAGCGTTCGGCCGAGCCGCTTGCCGACGACCTCGGCCACGCGGTAGCCGAGCCGGCAACTGCCCGTCGCGCTCACCAATGGGATGCGACGATCCGCGAGCATGCGTTCGCCGACGGCCGCCACATCGCCCATCGCCAGCGAGAAAATCGCCGGATCGACGGCGTTCGCCCGGCAAACTTCCTCCGCAATGCGAATCGTCGCCAGCGCGCTGAGCGGCGTCTTCGGCGCCGGCTTCCAAACCGTCGTGTCGCCGCAGACGGCCGCGAGCGCCGCGTTCCACGACCACACCGCCACCGGAAAGTTAAACGCCGAAATAATGCCGACCACGCCGAGCGGATGCCACTGTTCATACATGCGATGTCGCGGCCGCTCGGAATGCATCGTCAGGCCGTAGAGCTGACGCGACAGGCCGCAGGCGAAGTCGCAGATATCGATCATCTCCTGCACTTCGCCCTCGCCCTCCGCCGTGATCTTGCCCATTTCAAGCGTGACCAGCGCGCCGAGCGCGGCTTTCTTGGCCCGCAGCCGATCTCCGAGCTGGCGGACGACCTCGCCGCGCTTCGGTGCGGGAACCATCCGCCACGATCGGAACGCTTCGCTCGCGCGATCGACGATGCGATCGTATTCGGCCGCGGTCACTTGCCGCACCGAGCCGATTCGGCTGCCGTCGATGGGCGTGGCGACTTCGAGCACCGGGCCGCCGCCGCACCACGCGCCGTCAAAGCCGCCGGCATTGGGGTTGGCCGCGTCAAGTCCGAGCGATTTCAATAGATCATTCATGGCATTCCTTCGAGCCGTTTTGTCGCGCCGCAATTTCGCGCTCTCCCGCGATCATCCGCATCCGATCGCAAATTCTAACCGCGCCACGCCCGCCCCCGCACCACGTCCGCGCATAGGAACACAAACGCGACAGGTGACGGGTGTGCGTCACGTTTGTAGGTAGCTGAAAGTGGACAATTCCATTGATCTTCGCCCGGAACGGCGGACGATCGTAGCCAGGCGTTTGAACCTCAAGTTTGCCCATATCTTGGCCCCCCACGGGGCCGCGGAGCGTCGCCACCTATATGAAGCAAGAAGTCAACATATTTTCTGCGCGGACGCGTCAGGAATCGTTGATTTCTTGAGGGCGTCTTTATCGAGTGCGCGCGGGCGTTCGACGCCGAGTCTTGCGGTCGCTGGCCGATGTTTCCTGATGAGCGGCGTTGGATCGCCGATGGTAAAAGCCGAGCGTCTCGCGCGGATCTCATCTTCTCGTGTTCAGGGGCGATCGTATCGCCAAGGCGCCTATTTGGGGCTCAGGGGTCCATGAAGATGGTCGGGCGTAGCAACACTCCTCCGGCCCACCCGGACAAACTCAGCGCGTGCGAAGCAACAGGTCGCGCACCAGTCCCTCGCCGCGCATGTCGAAATCTGATCCCCACCACTCCTCAATCACCGGCGACGGCGTGGCTCGAATCGCAGCGCCGCGCTGGGCTGCCCGCCTGAGCGCATCGGCCGTCATCAGCGGCATATTCGCGCGTGTCAGATTGCGGTCCACGACGTAGACCTCCACATCGGGCGCGAAGTTTTCAACGCGCTGCACATACGCGATCGCGTAGCCGGCGGTCAGATCGGTCATCAGCAAACCGCGCGGCGGACACTCGGCCAGCACGGCCCGGGCGTATTGCCGCGGGCTGTCGTCACCGATGCGCCACGGTTGCAGAAAATGACGATATTCATCGCGAAACGGCAGATCACGCATCTGAGAACGTAGCCAGCCGCGCTGCGCCGCCATCGATGGAAAAATGGCATACACACCGAGCGGCGCGATCGTCGCCAGCGTTAGCACCACGAGAATCACCGGGCCCGCACTGCCCGATTGAACCCGGACCAAACCGCTCGGATCGCGCGGCCGGGCGCCGGCCTGCTCGAAATAGCGAAGCAATCCATCGACGCCGATACCGAACCAGAGCGCCAGCACCGCGCACAGCGGCACAAAAAAAGTGTATTGATCGCGAATCGAATATCGCAGCACAAACACGGCGATCAGCAGCGTTTGCCCCAGCATCACATTTCGAAAAAGCACGCCTCGCTGCCGCGCCGGACGGCCCATGCCCGCAAGCCCGAGGGGAATCACCAGCGACGGGAAGTTGTAGCCCAGCACCAACACGGCGTTTTTGGCCAGGCCCCATGAAATCGAAGTATTCAGCACATCGTTTGCGTATCCGCCGCCGCCCAGGCCGACGCCGAACAGTGCCGAGTGAAGCGTTCGGCCCCAATCGTGTGATTGCATGCCTTGGCGCACAATCAGTGATAGATATGGCGAGGCCGTAACCACCCAACCCAGCGCGAACACGCCCAGCCAGCCGGCGTGCAAGCGCCGCCGCGCGACGCGCTCTAACCCCAACACGCCGTAGCTCGCTAGCGGAAGCAGCCCGAGCAGGTGATTCGACACATGCAGGCCGTTCAACATGAACACCGCCAGCAGTGCCCCCGGCTCGCCGCGCCGCGAATAACGCCACAGAAGCAGCCATTCAACGCTCATCAGGGCCGCCGCCAACGCGTACGATTCGGTGACGACTGAATGAGCCCAGTAGGTGTGCGCGATTGCGAGCGCCGCGGCCGCGAGAACCGCCGCAGTGCCGCGTCGCGTGATCGCGGCGACCAGCGCGGCGATCACGCCGACGCCCAACGCGCCGCTAACGGCGGACAATAGATTCAATTTCCACGCCGGATCGACACCGCCCGGAGGCAGCGACAGCACGCCGCGGCCGAGCCAATAGTGCAGTGGATGAGACAACGCCAGGCCGTACGGGTTTTCGAGCATTCCGTTGACAATGCGGAATTGATGCACGCCGCTGTCCTGCCAGCATACGCCGGGCGCAAGCGTGATCAAATACAGCGCGAATGCGACGAAGCCGCACGAAATGCCGACCAGCGCGGAGCTTGTAAGCAAAGGCGGCGAGGCAGGCGCGACGACGTTCATGGATTGGCACGAGCCGAGCCGGGCAGCATGTACGTCTTGAAGCGCCGCTCGTCAACGCGGCCCTCCTGAACGGGCACCAGCGGCTGGCCATTGGCGTTCAGCACCACCATTAGCGGCACGCCGCGATAGCCGTATCGCGCTCGCAGCGGGTCGTCGGGCTTGAGCTCGACGCGGCAGGGCACAAATTGCGCGGCGGTCTCGCGGATCGATCGCAGCGAGAACAGGCGGCGATCATGCTCAGCCACGATCGCATCGCCGGGTTCATACAACACAAGCAAGACGCGCCGGTCTGTCTTGGCCGACTCCGCCAGTGCCGCCGGCAAGTCGTTTCGAATCCAGGCGATAGCCGCGCCCCCGCGCGAGATGTATTGCGAGATCGCGAAAACCACGAGCAATAACCCGAGAAACACGGCTGGCGCCCACCAAGGCGCGCGGCGCTGCGACCCAGCGGTTGAGCCGTCTGGTGATAGGTTGTGCGTCTGGTCTGGCTGGCGGTCGTCGCCCACGCTTGGCCTCATTGCGCCGGCAGTGGCGAATTCGGTCACGAACCGGCGACGAACCACTCGCCGACGGCGCAACACACATTCTATCGGCCGTAATTGAATTTGCCTGCAAAGCCGGACAACCGGGCGCGACGATAGAATGCGATACACGGAGACGCGCGAATGGCCGGAGTGTTACGACAGATTCCGCCGGAAATCGAGGAACATCGCCGGTCGATCGAAGAGACGGCTCGGCGCTGCGGGTTGGATTTTTATCCGACGATTTTCGAATTGGTCGATTTCGACCAGATGCAGCAAATCGCGGCATATGGGGGCTTTCCGCAGCGCTATCCGCATTGGCGCTTTGGCATGGAGTACGAGCGGCTCCGCAAGCAGCACACGTACGGGCTGGGCAAAATCTATGAGATGGTCATCAACAACGACCCGTGCTACGCATACCTGCTGAACGAAAACGCGCTGGTCGATCAAAAGCTGGTCATGGCGCACGTATTCGGGCATTGCGATTTTTTTAAGAACAACGTGTGGTTCAGCCTGACCAACCGAAAAATGATGGACGGCATGGCCAACCACGCCACGCGCATCTATCGCCACATCGAGAAACACGGTGCGGATGAGGTCGAGCGCTTCCTGGATGTATGCCTGTCGATCGAAAATCTGATCGACCCGCACCTTCCGCTCATGCGCCGGGCCGAAGCAGCGAAAGCGGATCAGAATCGCGACCAAACTTCGCGGCAGCAGGCCGAAAAACGCGTGACGCGATATCCCGCGAAAAACTACATGGAGCGGTTCATCAATCCGCCGGACGAGCTGGCCCGCGAGCGCGACCGCGAGTTGCAGCAGATCGAGAGCGAGCGGCGGGCATTTCCGCCTCAGCCGCAGCGCGACGTGCTGCTGTTCCTGCTCCGCTATGCACCACTGGAGGATTGGCAGGCGGACATTCTGGATATCGTGCGCGACGAAGCGTATTACTACGCACCGCAGGGCCAAACCAAGATCATGAATGAGGGCTGGGCGTCATACTGGCACAGCCACATGATGACGCGGCATCATCTGCGCGACGACGAGCTGGTCACTTATTGCGACCATCATTCCGGCACGCTCGCGACGTCGCCCGGGCGCTTGAATCCATACAAGCTCGGCATCGAGCTGTTCCGCGACATCGAGGAACGCTGGAACAAGGGGCGCTATGGCAAGGAATTCGAAGAATGCGATGACATCGAGCGCCGACGGGACTGGAACACCGGCGCGAACCTCGGCCGGCAGAAAATATTCGAGGCGCGACGCGTCCACAATGATGTGACGTTCATCGACGAATTCCTCACGCCCGAATTCGTGGATCGCTATGAGCTCTATCACTATCGCATGGACCCCGCGACCGGCCGCATGGTCGCGGTCGATCGCGATTTCAATCGCATCAAGGCTCAAATGCTGTTCATGCTGACCAATCACGGGCAACCGTATATCTATGTCGTGGACGGCAACTACGCGAATCGGCATGAGCTTTACTTGGCGCACAAGCACCTGGGTGTCGATCTGGAAATCAAATTCGGCAACGAAACGCTGAAGAAATTACAGCGGATCTGGAGCCGGCCGGTTCATCTTCAAGCGCGGATCGACGACGACATGATGCTGTTCACCTGCGACGGCGACAGCGTGAAGCAGCAAAAGATCAAGGACGATCTGCCAAAGCCGGCACATTGGCTTGCATAGAACGGGGCAGCAAGCAGTTTCTGGCCGACGGCCCGGGGAACCGTGCGCACGAAAAAGGCCCGACGCTCCTCGGGCCTTCTCGCGAAAATACCGCTCTAAATCAGTCGAGAGGAAGCATCGGCGTCTCGCCGGTGCGAAAGCCTGCCGCCGCACCGGCGACACGCCGATGCTCCCCCTCAATACGGTTCAATTATTCTGAGCCGCGACCCTAGCGCCACTATCCTAGCGCGAATCCACCGATGCGGCGGCGTTCATGGCAACCGGCGTCGGCGCGCCGTTGGCCGACTCGGCGACCAGACGCTCTTTCAGCAAGCGACCGACTTTGAATTTAACGGTTCGCTTCGCTTGAACGGGCACTTTTTCCATGGTCTTCGGGTTCTGGGCGACGCGTGGCGCTCGCTCCCGAACCTCAAATACACCGAAATCGCGGAACTCAAGGCGGTTTCCGCTGCCGAGTTCGCTGACGATCTCGTCAAGGAAGGTCTGAATAATGCGCTTGACGATGATGCGTTTCGCGCCGCTCTCTTCGGCGATGCGATCCACGAGGTCTTTCTTTGTGACCGTGCGGTTCGCGCCAGCCGCCTCGCGCCGTGCCGCCGTTGTGTCACCATCTGCCTGAAATCGCGAGATTCGCATCGTTCACTCCCGCCAACGGGGTATTCAAAAGCAAGGGTGCATCTTAGCCTTCGAACCTGAGCAATTCAAGCGGAATCGCAATGCCCACAATGGGTTATGTGAAAAACCAGTTTCGCGAGGTTCTGTCCGCCCTGGTCAAAAAATGCTATTGGAACCAAGTTGGCGGAATGGTATATTGCTTCCGCCGTGCGCAAGGACGTGCGCGGCAACCACCCCGTCGGAGTATTCTCTTGCTTCGCTATTTTGTCATCACCGCCCTGCTGACGCTCGCGCTCTGCCCCGGCTGCCAATCTCCCGATCGGCGTGATTCCTCACGCCTTCCCGAGCCGCCGCTGGCCACAAGGTCACCGGAAGTCCCGCCCGTCCGGCCGACGCCCCCGCCTCCGCCGGCTGATGACGGCATTACCGGCCGTGGCCGAGCCGCCTGGATTCCGCCGACCGGAATCAAGAAATCCATGTGGCGTGTGATCGTGGTGCACCATTCCGACAGCGAGAAATCAACGCCGCAGAGCATGAATCAGTGGCACCTGCAACGGGGATGGGAAAACGGGCTCGGCTATCACTTCGTGATTGGAAACGGCGTGAATACGGGCGATGGGCAGGTTTATGTCGGTCCCCGCTGGAAGCGGCAAATACAGGGCGCGCACTGCAAAACCGGCGCCGGGCGGTTCTTCGGTCTCCCCCGGCCGAGCGGTTTTTTCAATGATCGCGGCATTGGTATCTGCCTAGTCGGCGATTTTGAGAACAGCCGTCCAACGGCGAAACAACTCGCGGCGCTGACGGAGCTTATCGCTTTCCTAAGCAAGGAATGCAATATTCCCGCGACGGCCGTCTATGGGCATGGCGAAGTGACCAGGCAGACGCTTTGCCCAGGCAAGAATTTTCGGATCGCGGATGTGCGAAAACGTGTGACGAACGCCACGGCCGGTTCACACTGAGACAGCCCGGCCCCTGCGATCAAGGAGCGACTTCGACAGCCCGTCGGTCCCGAAGACCGAGCTGCACCCCGGCGCTGTTCCGCCGCGTGAGGCGTTCAAAGTCTTCCAGGCAGGCGATCGAAGCGTCGCCGAGCTTAATGATGACATCGCCCGCGGCCAGCCCGCTCTTCTCGGCCGACGAACCGCATGCGACGTCGGTGACAACGACGCCGCAGCATGCACTGTCGCGAGCCAGCCCGATGCGGGTGCGCGGCGTGAACTCGCTGAGGCGGGCCCCGCGCCACAGCACGGCTTCACCCTGAAAACATGCGACGCGCAGCAACTGACGCTGATCCACGCGAATCCTGCAACAAGCCTGACGACCTTCTCGCAGCACCGCCATTTCCGCCATCTCGCCGGCTCGGCACGCTCCGACCTGCTCGGCGAAACGGCCCAGATCGCCGCATGATTCCCCGTTGAGCGATTGAACCAGATCGCCGACTTGAACGCCCGCGACGTCGGCCGGGCCTTTTGGCTCGACCGCTTCAACAATTAGCCCCGCAGCAGACGGATTCGGTCGAACACTCAGCCCGAGATAGCCATACTTGATGGACTGTCCGGCCATCAGTGACTCGATCACGCGGCGCTTGGCGGGTGAGAGCGGTAGAGCGAATCCAATGCCTTCGTCGGCAGGCGCGCGCGTGTGCATGGCCGTCACGACTCCCACCAATCGCCCTTCGAGGTCATACAAAGGACCGCCCGAATTACCGGGATGGATCGAGCATGTGACTTGGATCATGTCGTGATAGAGGCGGTCGTCGGCGTCGCCGAGGCCGGGAAGCCGCCTGCCGAGATTTGAGATGGTTCCGACGGCAGCGGAGGCGTGGCCGTCGCCGGCCAACCCGAACGGGTTGCCGATCGCGATCACCCATTGGCCACGGGCCAGCGTCGCGGAGTCCGCCCATTGCGGCGGTTGCCATTCCCCGCCGTCGCATTGAAGTACCGCCAGATCGCTGCGTGGATCGGCGGAGACGATGCGCGCCGCAAAGGAATCACCCGCGTGATTGATGATCGTGATTTCACCCGCGCCTTGAATGACATGCTCGTTAGTGAGAATCGCGCCGCGTGCGTCGAGCACCACGCCACTGCCATTCACCAACGAAGTCCGGACCAGCCGCTCCTCGCGCGAGACGCCGGGCTGCGCGGCGCCGGCCAGGCTGGCGGGCGGCGCAATGGCCCGCCGCGCTCGAATCGACACCGTGGATTGCGCAGCGCGGCCGATGACTGATTGGAAAGCGTCCTGGAGCGCGCGGGGATCGTAGGCAGTCCCCGCGGCATCGCGGCTCGTGATTGCCTCTGCGGACGAATTCGGCTGCTGCGCGCTGGAAGCGGCGCTGAGCAGACACGCCGCTACGAATATGGCGCACCCTTGTTTTAAAGCGGTGGATTCGAACATGATCGCGCTCCGCCATTGCGCCGTGCGCGATCGCGCGGTCCAACCGCGCCGGAGTTTGCGCATCCTGAAAGCGTTACAGGGTATTTCGACCGTTGCGGGCTACGCGTTCAATAGATGTGCTGGGCGCGCGAAATACGGACGCGCGCGGCCGGCACGAGTTGCGCCCAGCTGCGCGGCGTCCGTCATTATCCTGACGCAATGACGAGTCCATCACAGGCATCATTACGCCGGACGTTGATTACAGCCGGCCAACGCTGCGCCGCTCCGTCTTACTGTGTCGGCGTTTCGGCCGCGGCGGCGGTCGTCAACACATCATTGCGAATCCAGCCGATCTTTTCGTCGTTGTCCAGCTCGCTGTTCACAACGGTGATCAAATCGAGATCGCCGTCGCCATCGAGGTCACCGTAGCCCAGCAATCCGACCTCACCTGGCGGCGTGTAGTTCGTGATGATGAATCCACTCCAGGTTTCGCGCGGATCGGCCGGCGATTCGAAATAGCGCACCGCGCCTTCGGTTGCGCCGCAAACGATCTCCGGCGCGCCGTCATTGTCGATGTCCACCACTTTCAGATCGCGCGGCTCAAACGCCTGGAACGTCACGATGACGTGCGTGTCCCAGTCATATGACCGCTTTGCCCCTTCGGCCGGCTGTTCGAACAGCAACATTTGCTGCTGCGCGCCACCGGTGGCGATGATGTCAATGCGTCCATCGCCGGTCAGATCGGCCGTGTCGAGCCCAAACGCATCGCGCACACTGCCGACGCGCCATTGCTGCCAGGAGTTGTCCACGGAGAGCGTTCCTCCGGGATTCTCAAACCACGCCACCTGGACGTTATTGTCGTCGCGCGCGCCGGAGATCACGTCGAGATCGCCGTCGCCGTCGAGATCGCGGATCAGCAAACCCGTGGCGCCGTCCCGGTCGAGCCGCGTTTGCCGCTCGTGCGCGCCGATGCTCACCTGCGTCCAGCCGTGGCCGTCGGCCGCGAAGCCGGGGTTCACGAAAACCAACAAATCGCCATCGACGATCTTGATCGGCTCGACAGGAATTTCCGGCTTGGGTTGAAGCAGAATGCTGAACAGGCGCGAGCCCAACACGTCGTTATCGCCGTCATTGTCCATATCCGCGATTTCGACATTCGTATAGAGCTGCTCAATCGTGATGATGTAGTTATCAAGATTCACCTGCGGGCCGACGGCTTGCGCGATCAACGCCTCCAACTCGCTGTCGCTGATCTGGTCAAAACTGGCGTCGATGCGTTCGTGCAGGTCGTCATCGGGCGCCGGGTTTCCCCAGGCCGTCATGTTCGTGGTGTCCCCGTCGGAAGGATGGTGGAAATACCAGCACGAAAACGTGGCCGATGCAACGATGTCGAGATTTCCGTCGCCGTCGATGTCGCCGACGGCGATATCGGAGAGATCTTCCATGTCGCGCTTGCTGTCGAGCGTGAGGCTGGTGTAGTCGACCGTGCCGATGCCGCCCTGACTGAGCAGAATCTGGATGACAGCCTGGGTCTCACCGTAGCCGACGACGGGATCGATCTTTCCGTCGCTGTTAAAATCGATGCCGATGGGCCGGCGCGTCAAATCGCCGGTCAGGTGTGTCGTCGTCGTGACGGCTTTGCCGTCCACAAACGTGCGTTCCTGAATCAATTGCTGCGTAAATGCGCCGCCGGCAAAAACGCCGTCCGTGGCAGTGGACGTGCTGCCGCCGACCAAGCCGAAAATGTCATTCCCGTTTTCGTCAAAGCAGCCCGCCAGCGGAATGCATGACACGATCAATCCGCCGAGCAACAGGTGCGAAACACTGGCGCGCATGCCGATCCTCCGAATCGCGTTATGGGGCCGCTCAAAGCGCGGCGACACCGCATATGGCGTCGGCGGTTCGCGCGCGGCGCTTGAACAGCGCAGACGCGAGGCCCGTTCTCAAGCATTCAAAACGCCCGCCACAATTGCGCGATGGCAGCCCGCCGCAAGCGCGAAATGCCTTGAAGTCTTCGATCGTTGTTTGAATTATCGCTCGCGCCGACTCAAGTGATGCGATTCAAGCAACACGAAAACGCGCGATATGCGGACGCGCAGAGCGCTTCATTGCTGAATCGGCAGCGCGATGGCGCTCGCGCCAGACTGATCCGCGGGATGCAGCATCTCGCGAACCGCGCGCTCCACCGTTTCCACGTCGAGCCGCTCCATGCACGAGTGATGCGAGCAAGTGCGACGATAACACGGCGAGCACTCGATCGGCGTGGCGACGATGCGATGTGGCGTTGCGTAGGGGCCGCAGCGGCGGGGATCGGTCGGACCGAAAATCGCCACCACCGGGCGACCGAGGGCCGCCGCAATGTGCATCGGTCCGGAATCGTGCGTAATCACTAGCGCCGCCAGCGAAAGCAATGCCGTAAGCTCACGCAGGTTGGTGCGACCAACGAGGTCCATGACGCCGGTTTTCATCGCAGCGATAATTCCGTCTGTAAATTCTCGATCGTCCGGCGCGCCCAGCAACACGCATGGCGGAAATCCCGCTTCACGCAATCGGTCGAGCAGCGCGGCGATTCGCTCCGGCCGCCATTGCTTTGTCACCCAGCGCGCGCCGGCAACAACGGCGATGAACGGAATGGCGCTCTTGCCGGGGGAATCCGCACGCAGCAGCTCTGTCGCGCGGTCGATTTCCGCAGGCCGCAGCGCCAGCGGAAATTCAATCCGCGCAGCGTCGAGCCCGAGCGCGGCGGCCACAGCCATGTTCTGATCGACGGCATGCCGCGCATCCCGGGGCGCGCGGATTCGCTGCGAATAAAGCAACCAGGCCAACTCGCGCGCATGCCGAAAGCCGACGCGGCGTGACGCGCCGCTCGCGATAGAAAAGAAACCGGTGCGGACCAGCCCTTGAAGATCGATCACCAAATCGAACTGCCGGCGGCGAATCTCCCCCACAAATCGCCAAAAACCCGCAAACGCGGTCGGGCTTCGCAACATTCGCCCGTAGCGCGATCGATCGAAACGGATGACCTCGTCGATCATCGGATGATTGTCGAGCAGCGGCGCGAAAGCATTGGCAACAAGCCAGGCGACATGCGCGGCGGGCCAGGCGCGGCGAATGGCGGCCAGCACCGGCAGGGCATGCACGATGTCGCCAAGCGAACTCGGCTTGATGATTAGGATGCGCTGCGGCGTTGTGGCGGCGCTGGTCATGCGTGCGGAAGTATATTCCACTCAGGCCTTTGGAACTTCGGAGTGGATCATGAATGACGGCTGGGTCGTTTTACGGTCGCCGTCGGGGGATGATCAAGCCCAACGCCACGCTTGCCACGACTACAAACGACAGTGGTAGGAGGATAAGATAATCAACTCGGATCAACGGATCACCTGGCGGGAAAATTCGATCGAGCTCACGTTCATAAACGTACCAAAGCACCGCGGCGGCCACCGCCGGGATCAACGCGAACGGCACATAGGTTCGGACAAATCGGAATGTCCAGGGTGTAATTGCGGCGAGCAGGCCGCTGAACATCACCAGGCACATCAACCCTATGGGCCAGGCGTT
>JAEUIR010000111.1 GCA_016795025.1 Phycisphaerales bacterium | reverse complement strand
CTGGGTCCGAATGACAACGCCGAAGAGCGATTGATGAATCTGGCCGGCGCGCAGGTGCTGCTGACCGTGGGATCGAATGCGGATCGCAGCGACGCACGCGACATTCAGATCGCGGCACTCGGCAGCGAGCAGCAACTGCGTTATCGCGACTGGATTCGCCGCAATCGCGAATATGTCGATCAAAAGTCCGGCGGGCGCATCGGCTATTTTCATTTGCCCGACATGGGTGGCCAGGGCATGCTCGAATTCATCAAGGGCTTTTATCCGCAGCACAAGAAGGATGCGCTGCTGATCGACGTGCGCTATAATGGCGGCGGATTTGTGTCGCAGATGATGATCGAGCGACTGGCGCGCAAGACGTGGGCGTTCATGCGCCCGCGGCGCGGCTTGCAGGATTCGTATCCCGCGCGCGTGCATGACGGTCCAAAGGTGGTGCTGATCAATCAACATTCCGGCTCGGACGGCGATATTTTCCCCGAGAGCTTCAAGATTCGCGGGCTGGGTCCGCTGATTGGCATGCGCACTTGGGGCGGCGTAGTCGGCATCCGCGGCGACAAGCGCTTCGTGGATGGCGGAACATCCACGCAACCGGAATTCGCCTGGTGGGAGCCGAAGCGCGGTTGGGCACTGGAAAACCGCGGCGTCGAGCCGGATATCGAACTGGATTTTCTGCCGGAGGACTACGTCGCCGGGCGCGATCCGCAAATCGAGCGCGGCTTGGCGGAACTGGAGAAGTCGCTCAAGGAAAATCCGCCGAAGAAGCCAGCCGCGCCGCCGACGCCCGACAAGACGCGCGTGCCTGCGGCGAAGCCGTGACGCACGCGCGGCTCCGCGCGAACGCGTATCAAACGACAAAACGATATCGGGAGGGCTTTGCGCTTTAAGTCGCGGGGCCTCCTTCTTTTTCTTCCCGAGGCGAATCGCGCCGCATTCCAATCGCCGCCCAATTTTGTAGTGCTCGTCGACCGCTACAGGTCGAGATGTCGCAACCTTCATCCGTATTTCAGCCGCGATTCGCTGTCTGCCGCGAGAGTTTTAGTATCGTCTTACGCGGCTTGGTTTTCGATTGACGTTCGCGCCGGCTTCTTGGTACGCTCGCCGCTCGTTCGAAGCATTGAATCGGAGCGTCCGACCGGATTGAGTTGAGCGCGGCTGAGCGCGTTGATCGAGGGCAGGCATGGTTTGGCTATACGCGGGTTTCGTGCTGTTCGTGATGCTTATGCTCGCTCTTGATCTTGGCGTAGTGAATCGCGGCCACAAGGAGGTGCGGGCTCGCGATGCGCTTGCGTTTACGCTCATCTGCGTCGTGCTCGCGCTGGCGTTCAACGTCCTGGTTTATTTCATTTACGAAAATCACTGGTTCGGAATCGGCATCGAGCAGGTCACGCAGTCCGACGGAACCGTTATCGAAAAGCACCTCAGCGGTTGGGAAGCGTCGATCCAGTTTCTCACCGGCTGGATGCTCGAATACTCGCTGAGCCTCGACAACATTTTCGTCATCGCCGTGATCTTCGGTTACTTCCGCGTGCCGCCCCGCTATCAACACCGCGTGCTTTTCTGGGGCATCCTCGGGGCGCTTCTGATGCGCGGCGTGATGATCGGCCTGGGCGCCGTGCTCATCGACACCTTTAGCTGGATCATCTACGTCTTCGGCGGCTTGCTGATCATTACGGCCGTGAAAATGCTCATCAGCCAGGATGAAAGCCCGCATCCCGAGAATAATCCGCTCGTGCGCATCGCGCAAAGGCTCTATCCCGTCACGCCGGATTTCGAAGAAGAACGCTTCTTCTCCAAGCTCAACGGCCGCACGGCGATTACCCCTCTTTTCCTGTGTCTGCTGGTGATCGAAAGCACGGACGTGCTTTTCGCCATCGACTCGATCCCGGCGATTTTCGTCATCACCAAAGAGCCGTTCATCGTGTTTACGTCCAACGTGTTCGCGATCCTCGGCCTGCGGTCCATGTATTTCGCGCTGTCCGCGGCGATCGAGAAATTCAAGTATCTGAAATCGAGCCTGTCGTTCGTGCTGGCCTATATCGGCGTGAAGATGCTGATCTCCGATTTCTATCACATTCCGATCCCTGTCACGCTCGGCGTGATCGCCGGAACGATGGTCGTTGGCGTGATCGCGTCGATCGTGGCCGCGCGAAACGAAGCCCGCAAGGCCGAAGCGCCGGCCGCGCCGCCAACGCAGTTCGAATCGGCCGATTAGGCAGCCGCGCGGACCTGGATTCGCCAAATGGGGCGGCGAATTTGATCAGATTCCGCGCCGGACGGATCACTTCTGCCGCACAAACCGCTGCATCTCGATCCGCGCGGCGGCCGCGATCGCGCTCGTTTCCTGCAAGAACCGCTGCGCGTCGTTGTAATAGCCCGCCGTCGGCCGCACACCCGGAGCGATCACCTGCCAGTACGCATTGAACCGCGCCATTAATAATTCGCGCACATACTTCGCGGCCATGCTCGCCAGCGCCACCGGCAGGCACTCGTTGTCCGCCTCCACCTGAAAGCGCACGCACACGTCCGGGCCGGCTTGTCGAGGCGCAAGGCGATATTCGCTGACGACATCATCCATACGAACAATGTGCAAATCGCGATCCGGAAACGCCGTCATCAGCAGTTTCCGATAGTCGTCGCGCCCCCCGAGGCGATCGACCGTCACGAATACCGGCTCGTCGCCCGCATCGCGAATCCCGCGATCCAGCAATCGCAGAATCTGCTCGATCAGCACCGCCGCCTTGTTGTTTGTTTGCGACAGGCGCGCGTTGAAATGGTGCTCAGGCACGACGCTCGCTCGCATGGCCACGCAGCTCGCGCCGACCTCCGCGAGCGTATCGGCCAGACGTTGAAACACGGCTTCGCTAGCGGCGCTTTGCGGATCATGCGGGAGCGCGTGGGACAGGTCGCGATACCACGGGGCTTCGCCCCAGGATTCGGACACATCCGTGCCAAGCCACGCCAGCAGGCTGGTCAGATCGGGACACGACGCGCCGCAGCAGCGCAAAAACGCCTGAACGCTCCGCTCCAGCGTACCGATTCCCTTGTTGCGGTCGTATACCTGTTTAGAGTCGCCGACGACGATGCGCCATTGGCCCTTTGCCGCGCTGCGGGCCACGCACGATCGCAACAATCGCCACAAATCGACATTGTGATCGGCCGCCGGAATTCGCCACACGGTTGACGCCGCGACCAGCGGGCCGAGCGTCGGGCCATAGCCGGCTTCGTCGATCCCGATGAGCAGCGCCATCGACTACCAACCCAGCGTGTAGAAAATGCTCGTGAAAATCGTGTCCGCCAGCACCAGCCCGACGATGCTCTTGACGACCGTGGTCGTCGTGGCGCGCCCGACACCTTCCGCGCCGCCTTGCACGCGCATGCCCTCGAAACACGCCAGCGCGCCGATGATCACGCCGAACCACGCCCCTTTGAAAACGCCCGTGAAGTAGTCGGTCGTGCTGATGCCCGTCTGCGTAAGCTCGCTGTAAATCCGCGGGGGCACATTGAGCACTTGCCACGCCGTTAATAGTCCGCCGATCACGCCCATCAGATCGGCGACGATCGTCAACATCGTCATCATTACCGCTGAAGCCAGTACACGTGGCGCGATCAAAAACCGCACCGGATCCAGCGCCAGCGACCGCAACGCCTTAATCTCCTCATTCTCAACCATCGAGCCCAGCTCGGCCGCGATCGAGGCCCCGGCGTACCCGCTGATTAAGACGCCGGTGATCAGCGGCCCAAGCTCGCGCAATACCGCTATCCCCACCACATCCGCGACATGTTCCGTCTGGCCGTAAAGCTCCAGCGTCGGCGCCAGGTTCAATGCCAGGATCACCCCGATGAAAAGCTGCACGAGGCAAACAATGCTCAGGCTGCGCACGCCGACACGCACCATCTGCACGCGGACGGCCGCGAATCGCATGCGCCCCGCCACCGTCGTGAACATCGAGGGAATCGCGATCAGGACGAGGCCGATCAGCCGCGTCAAGCCGCCCATGTACAGCACCGCGGTACGCGCAACGGCCAGCTTGCCGCGCACCACCGCTCCGAGTTCGGCGATGAACCCAGCGCTCACCGGCTCGGGGGATGCGCTCATGGCTGCCGCGCCTCATCGACGCTGTCGAAGATGCGAAAGAACAAATCCAGTTTGGTCATTTGAAACAGGTTTTTCACGCGCGGCTGCATTGCCGCCAGCGAAAAGCGAGCCCCGCCTTGTTCGATGCGCCGCTTGAGTTCGACCAGGGTGCCCACACCGGAGGAGTCCATGTAATTCACTTTTTCGAGATCGATGATCAATTGCCTGGGTTTTTCGTGCAGGAGCGCGAGCAGATACTCGCGAACATCCGGAGAGTTGCGCAAATTGATCTCGCCGATCAGGCGAACGATGTGAAATTCGCCCGAAACCTGCTTGTCAATTTGACACCCGTCCTGGGGGTTGAGCATTACTTCCCTCTATCCGCCGCCTGCGGCGGTATCGAACTCCGCGATCGCTGCAATTTTACCTTGCCATCGCGCAGCGCGGCGCGCCACGCCTGTGTCGCACCCTCACGCTGCGGCGCCGGGGCCTGATAGCGATAACCGAAATCCTCGCCGCACAGCCGCCGAAGCGCCTCGATGGTATAGAGCCGCACGCCGGCGTCATCATCCTGTAGCAGATCCACCAATTCATGCACCGCGGTCGAATCGCCGCTTTCCGCGACGCGCACCGCCGCGCGGGCCCGCTCAAACGGACTGCGAGAGCGCAATTCGCTGCGATCCGGTTCACCGGATTGGCACCCGGCCCAACAGCCTGTCGCCAGCGAGATTGCGACCAGCAGTGTGAAGTTTTCGAGCGTTCGCCGCATGGCGGGATTATAAAGCGTGGGATGCCCGACGGTGTTGAGGGCGCGAAGTACACGCTGAAAAAAGGCGTCGCCCGCGGTCGGCGCCGCAGCGCCCGTGTCGCCGGTGAGTTTTGCGCAATCCTGCACAGCGCGGTTTTCGCCCGCAACCCATGTAGCGGCCGAGCTCTGTCTCGGCCGTCGTCCGGGGCAGAGCCCGGACGCTAAATGTGGCCGTCCGGGGCGACGCCCGGACATTGCGTTTCTTGGCGGTACACAATGAAAACGCGGCCTTGTTGTACAGCAGTCCGGTGCGAATTCGCGATGGACGGGACGCGCCGACAGCGGCCGCAGCGCCCCAAGTACCTCATCTGCGAGGAATTTCGCTACTGCGGCCCCCACGACAAATAAAAAAAACTGGGCCCAGCCGGCGCTATCGTCGCGTTACAGGATACAGGCAACGACCGGCATATTCAGATAGGCCGCGCGGCCCATCGGTGCGGGGCGTTGGCTGCCAATCCTTTCTTGCAGGAGCATTTCCATGATGGCGCGAAACCCGTCCCTTCACCTGTCCCGGCTCGCGATCCGGGCCGCGGCGATCACATTGATTATCTGCACTTCGCTGCCGGCCATCGGCGGCGGGCACGACGACCACCGCCGCGATCATCGCATCGTCAATCCTAACAGTCGTGTGGATCACCGCACGTACGCCGAATGGACCGCTGCGTGGTGGCAGTGGGCGACCGCGTTTCCGCCGGAGATAAACCCTGTCATCGATGATACGGGCGAGGATGCAGCGCAAGGGCAGTCTGGACCGGTCTGGTTCTTGGCAGGCGTTTTCGGCGGTACCACAGTGCGCGACGTCACCATCCCGGCGGATAAATACCTGCTGCTGCCGATTATTAACGGCGAGTGGGACACTGTTCCCGGTTTCACCAACCCGCTCGGCTTGCCCGACCCGCTTTCCGTCCAGGACATTCGGCGAATCGTCGCGTTCGGCGTCGACGGCGCCGAAATATTTTGCGAGATTGACGGACGCGAGGTGCGAAACCTGTCGTCCTACCGCGTGCGCTCTCCGGTGTTCAGCATGAATTTCGATCCGGACCTTGGCGCCGCCTTTGGGTATCCCGTTCAATACATCCGCACGGCTGTTTCCGACGGTTACTGGCTCATGATCCGCCCGCTTTCCGCCGGAACACACACGATTCACTTCACGGCCAGCAACGATTCAACCGGGTTTTCTTTGGATGTGACGTATAACATCACGGTTTCACCGTGAACTGCATGAGGATTTCCCGATGAGCAAATACGCAAGCGCGCCGTTTGTGGCACTGTTGCTTATCAGCGTTGCAGCAGCGGAGCCGCCAAATGTGACGGTGGAAACAACTTGTTACCGCACCGTCTTCGCACGGTTTCTTGGAACCGTAGATGAAGCCGAATGCATCGAAACCGACGTGACACTGATAGGTCAGGTATTTACAGACTGTCTGACCGGTCAAACCTCGTCCATGTCGCTGTCGATCAGTGCGACGGGGTACAACCGTTGCACGGACCACCTCTTTCTGGTCACGAACCATTTCACGGAAGAACACGTTTTGGTTCAAATCGCCCCACGGCTTGGCAACGGTCGGTTCTTCGCCGAGATGGAGCTGTATAACGAGGTCGAAGCGAACGATGCCAGCGTGGTGATCGATTTGGACTTTAGCGCGATCGGACCTGCGGTGCAGCAGAACTCGTACGAGGTGGACGACAGCAACCCGGGCGTTACGATCATAACGCTATCCTCGTTTACGGATCGGCCGGGCGAGCCGCGCGGGTCGATCATTTTAACCGGCGATTCGTTCGATGATTTCATGGTGCCGCTTGAGACGGACGACTGCGGGCTGCAGAGAACCAGGATCGTGACCATCACCATTACGCAGTAGACCATCGAGTTTGGTAGTTTAGAAGGTTGGGCCATCGATTATCGATGACCCAACCTTCATGACACTGTCGTCGGGGACCGCTTCTACCCTCTCGCGCCCGCGAAAAGGGGCGCCATTCAGCGCCCGGACGAGGACGAATCCTCCGCGCCGCCGAAGAAATTCCAATACTGCTCATCCGAGGGGATCGTGACCAATTCGACTTCGGTCGTGCTTGCGAAGTTGCTCAACGGGGCCGCGCGCACGCCAAGATCATTAATGGAGTACACGGTGTCTCCGATGAACGCCGAGCGCCGCCACGACCAGCGCCAATAGCCGAACGGGTCGTTCGGATCGGCCGCCGAATTCGGCTCAGCCACGCGGCCAAGCTCCGTAAAGCCGCTCTTCACATCGACGGACCACACCATCGTGCCCGCAAAGGCGCGACTGCCCATTTGCCAGATCACCGGCTCTTCGCTGTAAACGTCCACTGGCAGCGCCAACAAATTGCGCGAGGCCAGCCATGTGAATGCCTTCGGATCGAGGTCGGTTTCGCTATAGCTGCCGCGCCCTCCGATCGCGATCTGCTGCACCACGCGGGGCGCTGCCGCATCGCTCACGTCAAACAACGAAACCTGAATGCCACCCACCAGGTCGAATCCGTCGCTCGTGGTCACCGAGGTCTTGCCGACGCCAATGATGTGCGTGTCGTCGATCAGGTGCAGATAGTCGCTGAAGCCCGGAATGACCAATTCACCCAGCACTTTCGGATTCGCAGCATCCGCGAGGTCCAGCACGAAAAGCGGATCGACGCGGCGGAAGGTGATCAGATAGCCGCGATCCTTCATGAATCGGGCGGCATGCAACGTCTCGCCCGGAGCAATGCCGGTTACTTGACCCAGCACAGCCAACTCGCCCGCGCGTTCCCCGAGTGTGAACACCGCATTCGCGTTTGTTTCGATGTCCTGGCTACGCGGAGCGGCCGCCGTCGCGCCGGATTGGGCGGAACCGCCAGACTCGCCGGCCGCCGGCGTGACACCGATGCCCACCGCGATGTCGTCGCCGAAGAAAAATGTCGGCGACACATGCGTGGCAATGCGCAACACGCCTTGATATTCGCCAAGCGAATACTGGTTCACCGGCCGGCCGGCCACCTGCCCGCTTGCGGTGTATTCGGCGACGCCGTCGTCATTAAACGTGAATTTGTGAATGTCGGTCGTTTCGCGCGACGTGCCGTCGATACCGTAATTCGTGTCGGTTACGTACAGCGCCTCGCTCGATGCATAGATCGTTCCGGCGTTGGCGACGATCGCTGTCGAATCGAAGATCGATTCGATGTTCGTGGCGTCCAGTGTCACGACGCCCGTCATGTAGTAGCCGTTCGGCGAATCGGGCTTGTACATCTGCGACCAGTCGATCGCCACGAAATCGTCCGTCGCGGTCCGGGCATGCGGCATGATCTCTTCAGCCGTCACGACTGGAATCCCAAGCAAACCCGGTTGAATTTCCGGAACAATCGCCAATACGAGCACCAGGCGGCTATTCGTCACGCGCGATGAGGCCAGCGAACCGTCAATCTCGATTTTCCTTGTGATGGTCGGCGCGGCCGGATTCGAGACATCCACTTCCGAAACGCGCACCGTGGCCTGCCCGTAATACGGCGGCCAAATGAGCGTTTGCGGCGCGTCCGGCGCGGGCGATCCGCCGTCGGTGCGGTAGCTGCGCTCCAGCACCAGCAGCTTGTCGCCGACCAGATAAATTGAATCGACCGCGTTATCGAATTCGACGCGGCCGAGCTCGGCCATGTCGCTTTGCGGGTTGGCGCGGACGATTCTAACAGAACGATGCCGCACGATGAAGAAGTTCGTGCCGTCGGACTTGAACACGTCGCTCTCGTCAACGCCGATTTCCTGAAGGTTGGTGCTCGTGAAATCGTTCGCAGCGCCGTCTCCCGCGCTGTCATTGCTTGCGTCCTCCGGTGCGCCGGCCGTCGGCGCGAACGCAAAGTCGTCGAGTGCGCCGCGGAATAAGGGCGTCTCGGCCTGGCTGCGGATGTACGACTCAAATTCCTCCTTCGATTGAAATCGCTGCAATTTTGCAGAGGCGCTGTTGTTGTTGTCGCTGGGCGGTGTGATCGGACAGCCTGCCAGGGAGAGCAGCGTTGCGGCTGCGAGGGGCATTGCCATCAATTGAGTGGATGTAATGCGTGCGAACATTGTCGGAGCTCCTGAGTCGAGCGAAGTCGCCGGCCCGCTCCGCGCGAGTCGGGCGGCGATCGCGAGTGTCGTCGGTTATCGATGATCGTCGCGGTTGGCGTTTCCTGTTTCGCCACACGTTGGGGAGATCGATCGATTCGACCGTTCAACAGGAATATTATGAATCGTATGAGTGTCACGGCGGCTGTTGGCGGGGCGTTTGTTTTTTATAAGACCAAGCACGTGGTTTCTTGGAAAATCTGATTCGTGCGCGCTTTTGTATCGATTTTGGCTCGTCGAGGGCTTGCATTCTGAAATGGTCGATGTACTATGACCCGTCTCGCCAAATTTTGCGGCGAGGAGATGTTTGACAAGTGAACAGTGGAAATAAGCCGCGAGAATGCGAAAAGGGCGACGCCATTGCACTGGCGTCGTTCGTGATCTGCGGCCGTGAAACGGGTTTTCCCGCTTCGTCGGTCGCGAGCTCAAGCATTCTCGCATGAGACCATGCGAACGTGTTTGAGCCTCTCTTCGAGCAGATTCACCTCATCGCTTCGGCGGTGAGGAATCAAAGAGCCAATTCGAAGAGTTTGATCCTGGCTCAGAGCGAACGCTGGCGGCGTGGCTAAGGCATGCAAGTCGCGCGGACTGTTGTAGCAATACGACAGTTAGCGGCGGAAGGGTGAGTAATACATGGATAACGTACCCCGAACACTGGAATAACAGTTCGAAAGGACTGCTAATGCCGGATGAAGTTGTTGAATCGCATGATTCGGCAATCAAAAGGTGGGGACCGTAAGGCCTATCGGTTTGGGATCGGTCCATGTCCTATCAGCTAGTTGGTGAGGTAACGGCTCACCAAGGCGACGACGGGTAGCGGGGCTGAGAGGTTTACCCGCCACATCGGCACTGAGATACTGGCCGGACACCTACGGGTGGCTGCAGCAACGAATATTGGGCAATGGGCGAAAGCCTGACCCAGCGACGCCGCGTGCAGGATGAAGCTCTTCGGGGTGTAAACTGCTGTCAGGGGATAAAAAGCGTAGAGACCTAATACGTCTTGAGTTGATTGTCCTCAGAGGAAGCCTCGACTAACTCTGTGCCAGCAGTCGCGGTAAGACAGAGGAGGCAAGCGTTGCTCGGAATCACTGGGCTTAAAGCGCGCGTAGGCGGTTCATCAAGTGTCCTGTGAAATCCCTCGGCTCAACCGGGGAACTGCAGGGCAAACTGGCGAACTTGAGGACGGTAGAGGTGCTTGGAACTCTAGGTGGAGCGGTGAAATGCGTAGAGATCTAGAGGAACGCCGGCGGGGAAGCCGAAGCACTGGGCCGTTTCTGACGCTGATGCGCGAAAGCGTGGGGAGCAAACAGGATTAGATACCCTGGTAGTCCACGCTGTAAACGATGCATACTAGATCCGGGAGGCACTCATCGCAATCCGGGTCGTAGCAAAAGTGCTAAGTATGCCGCCTGGGGAGTACGGCCGCAAGGCTAAAACTCAAAGGAATTGACGGGGGCTCACACAAGCGGTGGAGCATGTGGCTTAATTCGAAGCAACGCGAAGAACCTTACCCGGGTTTGACATGCTTGGATGCTTGCTGGGGATAACTCAGCGTAGCTACCCTTCGGGGTGAAACAAGCACAGGTGTTGCATGGCTGTCGTCAGCTCGTGCTGTGAAGTGTCGGGTTAAGTCCCTTAACGAGCGAAACCCCTGTCGCTAGTTACCATCAGGTAATGCTGGGGACTCTAGCGAGACTGCCGGCGTCAAGCCGGAGGAAGGCGGGGATGACGTCAAGTCATCATGGCCTTTATGCCCGGGGATGCACACGTGCTACAATGGCCGGTACAATGCGATGCAAGACCGCGAGGTGGAGCAAACCGCAAAAAACCGTCCTCAGTTCAGATTGCAGTCTGCAATTCGACTGCATGAAGTTGGAATCGCTAGTAATCGCGCATCAGCTACGGCGCGGTGAATGTGTTCCTGAGCCTTGTACACACCGCCCGTCAAGTCATGGAAGCTGGTAGTACCCGAAGTCCGCTTAGCGAACCGCAAGGAGGCGGCGGCCGACGGTAAGACCGGTGACTGGGACTAAGTCGTAACAAGGTAGCCGTAGGGGAACCTGCGGCTGGATCACCTCCTTTCTAGAGGATATCTAGATCGTCGCCCCTCGGGGCGCGAATCAAGGTGAGCGCAAACTCCGTTCGGCAATGCCGAATCGCCGGACCTCGCGTCCGGGCGGCTTTCCACTGTTTTCTTGATATACCAAAAGCCCGTGATCGGCCGAAACGCCGCTCGCGGGTTTTTTGTTTGTTCACAGCTCGTCGGAGTAAGTCGATGCAGACACCGGATTTCGCCCCGCGATCGCAGTCAGGGTGGCGGTTTCTTGGCGACCAAGACGAGTTTATCAACGGACCGGTAGGCAAATCGTGATCCCGTTGGAGGCGCGAATTCCAGCCCGCCCTGCTGACTGGGGGTCAGCAGGCCTGCGCGTCTTCCGCGCGTTTCGCACCTACTCCAGCGAAGCGGGTGATGTGCGACGTTCTGCCCGGTCTGGCGCTCGCGTCCGGTAACGGCTTGACGTTGCTCGTCCGGGCGTCGATAGTGCGCGTTCCGGAGGGCGACTGGAGGGATACGGTCGAGGTGACCGCCCATCCGCGAACGGCCAGCAGTCCGAACCCCGGCGCACTCGATGCTGCGCTGGTCAACTCACGCGGCGAGACCGTTCCGCAGAAGCGAGATGGCACGCATGCGACAGGCGTGTGAGCGTCGCGCGGCGGAACGTGGAACGGAGACATGCGTCATCAGCCCGGAGATTCCGGCCCGCGCATCAGCCGCGCCATCGTAGGCATTGCCGGGGGATATGCGCTGCTGGGCGGCGTCAGCTCCTTTCTCGGCTATGTTCTCGATATTCAGCGCCTGACCGACTGGGTCAACAGCGGTGTCTCGATCCAGCCAAACGCTGCGCTTTGCGTCACGCTTTCCGGGTTCGCGCTGCTGCTGCTGGCCGCGGGTGAAGCGTGGCGAAAGCCGACCGCCGCGCTGGGGGCTCTTGTGGGGCTCATTGGCGGCGCGACGGTGATCGAGTGGGTCACGGATATCAGTTTCGGCATCGACGGTTTGCTGCTTTTCGGGCGGGAGTGGGGCCGGGTGGGTGTCGTGGTGCCGGGCCGGATGGGGCCGCCCGGGTCCACCTGTTGGACCCTGATCGGCGCCGCGTTGCTGCTGACGGCAATCCCTCCTTCGCGCATTCACTGGCGAGGTCTTGCGCCGAACCTGGCGGTTGGCACGGTCCTGATCAGCGCGCTGTCGCTGATCGGATACGCGTACGGCGTGGACACGCTCTACACGCTGCCTCGGGTCACCGTGATCGCGCTCCAGACCTCCACGTTCATTCTGGCGGTTTCGCTTGGTATCCTCGCCAGTCACCCCGACCGAGAACCGCTGCGCACGCTTGTCGATCCCGGCGCTGCGGGCGCTCTGGCGCGCCGCATCGTTCCGACGGTCATCATCGCGACGGTGGGATTCGGCTTTCTCCGCCTCAAGGGTCAGGATTTCGGCTGGTATGACGGACCGATGGGCACCGCCTTGCTCGTCCTCACGCTAAGCGTTGTGCTCATGGCGTTGTTGTGGTGGTCGTTCAGCGTGGTGCGGCGGCACGAAAGAGCCCTGCGCGAGAGCGAAGCCCGCCTGCGCGGTTTCTTCGAGCAAATTCCCCTGGGCGTCGGCGTCATGGACCGCGATGGCAAGTGGTTGCTCAGCAATTCCATCATGGACACGTACGTGCCTCACGCGATCCCCTCGGTGTTGCCCGAGCGTGGCGTCCGCTGGCAGGCCTGGGACGAGCGCGGCAATCCCCTTCCGCCCGCCGATTGGCCCGGCAAACGGGCCTTGCGCGGCGAAACGGTCGTTCCCGGCCTGGAAATGCGTTACACCCACGATGACGGGCGCGAAAGCTGGATGCGCGTCAGCGCCGCTCCGCTGCACAACGCGCCAGGCGAAATCATCGGCGCGACGTGCGTCGTCGAAGACATCGATCAGCAAGCGCGGGCGGACGCCGAGCGCAAACAACTGCTTGAGAGCGAACGCGCCGCGCGGATGGAACTTGAGCGATTGGCGCGCGTGAAGAGTGAATTCCTGGCCACCGTGTCGCATGAGCTGCGATCGCCGCTCAACGCGATTGCGGGCTGGGCCCAGCTGTTGCGGCGGACCGCAACCGCGGAGAGCATCGCGGAAGCCTGCAAAATGATCGACGCTTCCGTTCGCGCGCAAGCGCGGATCATCGATGACCTGCTTGATCTTCAGCGCGCCGAAGCCGGAAAACTTCGGCTTCAGATGCAGGATGTGGATCTGAATGATGTGATTGGCGCCGCGGTCGCCAGCGTGCAGGAAAACGCCGAAAAGAAAGCGATTAATCTTCGGAGCGAAGTCCCCACGAACATCGGGTCGATCAAGGGCGATGGAGTCCGGTTGCAGCAGGTCGTGTGGAATCTGCTTGCCAATGCGGTGAAGTTCACTCCGGCCAACGGGAGCGTTCGGCTTAAAGTCCAGCGTGCCGCGGATCACGTCCGGATCACTGTGAGTGACACCGGTCACGGCATCCAACCCGAGTTCGTTTCCAGCATGTTCGAGCGTTTTTTGCAAGCGGACTCGTCGGTCGCCCGACGGCATGGCGGACTTGGACTCGGATTGGCCATCGTGAAGAGCATCGTGAACCTGCACGGCGGTTCAGTGTGGGCAGAGAGCGAAGGGCTGGAGCGTGGGGCGGTTTTCCACGTACACCTGCCGGTTGCGGCATTTGCCGAACCGGACGGAGCCAGCGAGCTGGACAATGAACCTGAGCTAATCGACGCACGCGTTCTGCTTGTGGACGATGACGTCGGCGCATGTGAGGTCACGGCGCGCATTCTGCGAGCCGCCGGAGCGGAGGTCATGGTCGCGAATAGCGGGGTGGCCGGCCTCGTGTCGGCTGTTCAATTGTAAGCGTTCGGCCAACCCCGTCTTTGATTTGGCTCGCGGCGTGATGACGATGTCTCCATCAGAATGGAGGCAATCA
>JAEUIR010000110.1 GCA_016795025.1 Phycisphaerales bacterium | reverse complement strand
CGATGTCCAAGAAGATGATCGACGAGGCAACCGCGAGCGAGCCGGCAGCGCCGGGAGAATCGCCGTTCCCGGATGCCGCGAGCGCGTGGCAAACGGCCAAGAGCATTGACCTCGGGGATATCGTCGGCGCGGAGGGGCGAGTCGGGCGGACGAAGACCGGAGAACTTACGCTTTGGGTAACGCGTTTTCGTTTGCTGAGCAAATCGCTACGGCCGCCGCCGGAAAAGTGGCACGGGCTTACGGATGTCGAACAGCGCTATCGCAAGCGCTATGTCGATCTGCTGGCCAACGCGGAGAGCCGGCGGCTGTTCCTGCTGCGCGCCCGGATTATCGATTACATCCGCAGCGTGTTGCGACGGCGCGGGTTCATCGAGGTCGAGACGCCGGTGTTGCAGCCGATCTATGGCGGCGCGGCGGCGCGGCCGTTCACGACGCACCATAACACGCTGGATACACAGCTTTACCTGCGCATCTCGCCGGAGCTTTATTTGAAGCGCTGCCTGGTCGGCGGGCTTGAGCGCGTGTACGAGTTCGCGCGGTGCTTTCGCAACGAGGGCATCAGTCCGCGGCATAATCCCGAATTCACGATGCTGGAGTTATATCAGGCTTACGGCGATTACCACGACATGATGGAGATAACGGAGGAAATCATCGGCGGCGCAGCGCGCGACGTAATCGGATCGACGAAGATCAAATTCGGCGAGCGGGAGATCGATTATACGACGCCTTGGCCGCGGCGGCGCTACGCGGATTTGTTCCTGGAGTACGTCGGCCTGGCGATCGACGACGTCGCGGCGATTCGCGAGCGTGCGGCGCAGCACTTTGCGCGCAAGCAGATCACGCTCGATCCTGCCAAAGCGGACGACGCGGTGGTGATTGGGGCGATGTTCGAGCATTACGTGGAGCATCATCTGGTGAATCCGACATTTGTGATCGACTACCCCGCGCCGCTCTGCCCGCTGACCAAGCGCCACCCGACCGATCCGCGCTTCGCGCTGCGCTTCGAGGTTTACATGAACGGCATGGAGATGGGAAACGCATACAGTGAATTGAACGACCCGAAGATTCAGCACGAAACGTTCAGCGCGCAACTTCGCGGTGAAGACGACACGATGGCCGTGATGGATGATGATTTTGTCGAGGCGCTCGAATACGGCATGCCGCCGGCGGGCGGATTGGGGATCGGGATCGATCGATTATGCATGCTGCTGACGGGGAACGAGAGCATTCGGGAGGTGTTGCTGTTTCCGTTGCAGAGGCAATCGCCGTCCGAAGTACAAGAGTCGAATGGCTAGGCCGCGACAACTCACGTTATTTGAGATGCTCACATCTTTAATACGCCCCGCTGGGACTACATCCGCTTTGGCACGATCCCGCCTGGCGATCGCGGCGACGTGAACTGCGACGGCCGAATCAACAACTTCGACATCGACCCGTTCGTCCGCGCGCTCTCCGACGCCAACGAATATACAGCGGCATATCCTGCCTGCGAAATCAGCACAGCCGACATCGACGGCGATGGCGAAGTCAACAACTTTGACATCGACGGTTTTGTGGCATGCCTGGTGAGGGGTTGTCCATAGCGCGAATGGCCTACTCACTTTCTTCGGCCCGGCGGGCCGGCGCTGCCCTCGTGCGCCCTCCGGCGAAGAGCAGAGTGGTGGTGCCGAAGCCGGCGACTGAAGTCGCCGGCAACGGTCGTGCGCCCTATCGGGCGGAAATCACCGCGGTGGTCGAAAATGACCGCGGTGCGCGGAGAGCACCGCAGAGGCCGGCGCTATCGCCACCATCTTCTACCATCTCCGCCAACTTCTCCATCCGCATCGCCGGCCGATATCCGCTACTCACAAGCGTGACGACGAACCGGCGAATAGCCAGACCACGAATCGGTTGTCGTCAGAGCGCCAGACACCTTATGACGCGTGTCGCGAGCATTGTTACGGCCGCAGTTTCGGGGAGGGGAGAAAACCTGCTCCACCCATGATGCGGCGTTTTTGACCAACTACGCGAAGATTTGTGGCGCATCGCCATGTCATATTGGGAGCCATAGAGCAGGCCTGGCAATAATCAGCGCTACGCCCGGCTTATAGGCGCTGGCCACCGGACGTTCCCCTATTCGTTTGCGGCGCGAGGCCTTCACATTCTTAGCTCGACTTTTGCCGTTTTGAATGCAGCCATTCTTGGTGCATTCGGCGTTTTTTGCGGATGCGGAAGTTTTGAAACACCCCTGATTCTGGGCGGTCATTCCAAAAGCACGCCCAAATTCCGAGAAAACCGAGCTAGTCAGTCGGGCGGTAGTCTCAAAAACGGCAAAAGTCGAGCTAATTAAACAACTCATTCGAACCGTCCGATGCGCCGTTGTCGGTTTGCCGCGCGCCCCGCGCGCCTATAATCGCTTTGACTGCGCGAGCGGTTTTTGATGATTTTCGCGGTTTAGCTTTGCAGAGGTGAATGATGATCTCGCGTTTGCCGGCTGATCATCCGCTCCATAAGCTGTTTGCGGGGCTGGTGGAGCAAGTTTTCGAGACCGAGCTCGGATTTTGCAGCCCGGCCATGACCAACTATCTGACCGAGATGCTCGTCGAGTTCACGCATATCGACCAGGTGTTTCGCCTGCACTCCGTGGACGGCGCGACCATTCGCGAAGTCTCACGAATGGAAGCGGAGGCCCATCTGGGAGTTGATTTGTCGGGCACGCAAAGGCGCTGCCTGTTGAATCGCTATATCGGAGATTACACGCTTTTCTGGACGGGGGTTTATCCCGAGTGGCTGCGGCCGCGACATGCGGCCGGCGCATCGCGGTTCGAGGAGTATCTGCTTCAAGGCCGTCGCTCATACGGCATTGCCAGTGAGCTTGCGTCGAATGGCGACCGGCCCCCGGCGTCGCTGCTGCGCGATCTGAGCGAGCATTTTGAGTTTTGCGTGCATGGGTTGCGGATCGTGCGGTCGAACTGGGAGTCGCTGCCGAACAGCGGGCGAAACTAACGATGCGTTAATCGCGGGCCGCACCCCCAAGTCGTAGTGGCTCGATAGGTTTGCTGCCACAACGCAATTCATTCTAAGCCCAAGTGTGGGTTAGAATCCCAAAAAAACACAAGTTTTTTAATACAATATGTCGAAAACCATTGCATAGTGGTTTGAAGGTGGTATTATAGCCCTGAACAGAAGTCCCGTGACTCTGGATCGAACCACGTGCAGCCATGAACTCGCGAAGCAATGTTTTTTGTCGGTACGCACGAGTTGGTGATCGACGCCAAGAATCGCATGTCGATTCCGGTCGATCTGCGCGCGACCGTCAATGCGGACACCGAAGGGCGATCGTTTTTCGTTCGTCCCGGCCGATGTCGCGGCACGTTGGAGTTGTGGCCTGAGAAGGTGTTCCAGCGGAAATGGTCAGAAGATCCCTCCTCGGATTATTTGTCCGACGAGGCGTTCGCATGGCGGCAATACGAGCTGGCGAACACGGCGCTGGTGGATCCGGACAATCAGGGACGGGTGCTTATTCCGGAGATGCTCCTGGAGTGCGTAGGACTGGGAAAAGAAGTCGCCCTCATCGGGGTATACGACCACATGGAGTTGTGGAATCGTCAGGCTTTGGCGGAGTATCTGGCGAAACACGGCTCGAACTACGAGCAAAACCGGGCCAGATCGGTACGCGAATCGCAGAAGTTTCGACAATCGAACCCTGCGGCCGCACCGATCGAGCCTGTCAGCAAGCAGTGAGTGGTTGGGTTCGAGCGGTTTGAAGCGGTCAGTTTGGCTGTCGGGCATCGCGCCTGGCGCGGTGGCGGTGCTTTCGGCAGTGGATGAAATCGGCGCGACAGCGTTTCTTCCAGCACGAAGAAACGCACACAACGGCATGGACGGCGCTGTGGCCGCGTCGAATCGGCGGTTTTGTAGAGGCCGCCGGAGCACGCGCCGTTGTTGGTCACGGATGACTGACGACGGTCGCGACGTACGCTGCGGTTTTTTGTGTCGCAGCGAGTGGAAGATCGTACGGCTTGTGGTCGATCGTGTCCAGTTGAGCGGGCGCGACGGGGCATGAATATTGGCGCATGCCCCGCAGGCGGCACCGTGGACGCGACATCGTACGAGCATGACCCCGTCCTGATTGGTCCAATTCTAAGCGGCCTTGATCCGCGCCCGGGCGATATCGTCGTTGACGCGACGGTTGGTCTGGGTGGTCACGCCGCAGCGCTGATTCCTCGGATTTTGCCTGGGGGTCGGTACATCGGGCTGGATCTGGACGAGCGCATGCTGGCCGCGGCGCGAGCGCGCCTGGCCGGGTTCGGCGACGCAGTTCATCTTGAGAAAAGTAATTACGCGGATTTTGCGGCAGTGTTGGACCGTCTCGGTGTGGGTCTGGTGCGGCTTATTCTGGCAGACGTCGGCGTGAATTCGGCGCAGCTCGATGATCCCGCGCGTGGCTTTTTGTTTGATCAGGAAGCGCCGCTCGACATGCGTTTCGACACGTCGCAGAAACTAACCGCCACAGACCTGGTGAATTCGCTGAGCGAGCGCGAGTTGGCGGATGTGATTTACGAATATGGTCAGGACACGCTGAGCCGGCGCATCGCGAAGCGCATCTGCCAGGTTCGTCATGATGCGCGGATCACCACCACGGGCGCTTTGGCTCGGGCGGTTGAGTCGGTGCACGCGGCGATGGGTGATGCACCCGGCAAGCGGCATCCGGCGACGCGCGTGTTTCAGGCGCTGCGCATCGCGGTGAATCGCGAATTGGAGAACCTGGAAAAGCTGGTAGCGCTGGCGCCGGAGCGCCTCTCGGATGGCGGGCGAATCGCGGTTGTCAGCTTTCACAGCCTCGAAGACGGTATCGTCAAACGTGCGTTTCGCAGCCCGCGCGAAGGGGGCGTGCTCCGCGAGGTCACCAAGCGCCCGATTGTGGCGGACGATGTTGAGCGGCGGGCGAATCCGCGGAGCCGCAGCGCAAAGCTGCGGATCGCGGAGCGCATCGCGCGAAGTTCGTAATTGATCGTAGTACGGAGCGGTGCGGGCGGGAGCCCGCTCCACCCGGAACGCGACGGGCAGGACGCCCGTTTCACCCAGGGGTGGGTGTGACAGAATCGAGGTCAGGCATGGCCATGAACTTTCGAGCAGCGGTTTTCCTCAGCGGCGCGTTCATCACCGCGTTGTGCATGACAGTGTACTACAACCGTTCACCCATCATCGAAGGTATGGCGCTGGCGGGCGAGGGCGACGATTCAGCCAACCGGCCGAGCAACGTAACGCAGCGTCGCGGCTTGCCCTCGGTGGATACGCCGCGATTCGCGGTGAATTCGCCGGTGGAATCCGAAATCGCGAACAACCGATCCAAACCGCGAATCCTCACTGCCGTGGCGCCTGACGCCGAATCTCCCAGGCAGGGTCAGGTGTCGTTGCCGCCGCTGTTGAACAACGGCGCGGTGCGAGCGCCAGAACCGCACAACCAACCGCTGGTTTCACAGGCGGAGTTTGTCGCCAACGACAAGCCTCAACCGGCCGTGCAGAGCGATCAGGGCCGGGAGGATCAGGTTCTGCTTGCGGGGCACAAGGACGGCGGCGCGGCGGGGAGCCCTCCATCGGCCGAAAATGCCGTTGTGTACAACGCACAGTCGGACGCCGAATCCGGCGTTGGCAAAACATATGTTGTGCGAAGCGGCGACAATCTGGCGAAGATCGCCAAGCGCGAGCTGAACAGCAATTCGCCCGCTGCAATTGCGGCCATCGTGGCGGTGAATCCGAAACTGAAAGGTCGCGCGGATAAGATTATTGTCGGTCAAAAGCTGATGCTACCCGATCTTCGGACGCCGAATGGGGGCGTGGAGCTTCAACTGGCCGGCGTTGCAACCGCGAAGGACACCACAGCGACACCGACGAAAACCGATCGCGCGATGCACCTCACCAAGACAGACGAAGCGCGCCGCGATGCCGTCAATGCTCAGCAGTCCGGCGCGCGGGCGAAAACGGATTTGGCGCGCGAATCACCGGGTCGCGCGTCGCGCAAAGCGAGTCCAGCGTCGAAGCAACCGGCGGTTGCCAAGACGACTCAACCCAAGTCGAAATCGCCGCCCGGCGCCGGCAATCGTGCGCCGCAGATCGCTGACAGCGGGGGTCGATCGCGAGCGGACATCGCGAAAAATCCCAAGGGCAGCAGCGCGACGCAGGTGGCGGCAGCCGCCGGCAGGCGAACCAACGTGCCGGCATCGAAGGCCGGCCTGAAAGCGCTGAATAACGGCGAAGCGCCGAAGCCAAAAGACGCGGTTGCGAGCAAGACACCGAGCGTGGGCGCTGATACGATGAAATTGGCTGGCGCGCCGTCGGCCGGCTCGGCCAAGCGCGCGCCGGGCAATCCGCGAAATTCGCCGTCGCCGTCATCGCGGAGTACGAAGCGTGAGGTCGCGGCGGGCACGAATGATCGCGAGAAAACGGCGGGCCTCCAGCGCGTCAGCGCGCGCTAGCGCGCGGGCTGGGCGCATACGACAGCAGGCCGGGAAGCGAAGCACATGACGCTTACGCGTACGATCGTTACGCTGGTGGTAACGCTGCTCGTGATGCTCACGGTAGTTGTGCTGCGCGCTGAAACCACGCGGCTGCAATTCGAATCGTCACGGCTTGATCGTCAATCGGATGTGCTGCTGGAACAATTCCGCGAGCAGCAGTTGGAACTCGCGCGGTTGCGCAACCCGACGATGATTCGCGATCGCGCGGCCGACCTGCGGTTAGGGGCGGAATTCGGCGCGGCGAAGCCGGTTGCCAAAGACTTCGAATCAAAGAAAAATACGCCGGCGCAAAAGCCGCCGAACGCGGCGAAGAGCGGGGGCGCGGCCAAATCTGACGCAACGCGCAAGAGCGCACCGGGGCTGTCGGCGCAGCGCAAGTCTGACTCCGGCAAGAAGCCGGCGAAGTTGCCGCCCAAGACGGGATCGGCAACTGGCAATACGCGAATCGGAAAGCCCAATACGCAGGACTAAACCATGTTGCGATCAGGGATTGTGTTGTTCGCGTTGACTGGGTGCGGGCTGTTGGCGGGCGCGGGAAAGCTGGCATATATCCAATACACAGAGGGGCCGAAGCTGCGCTTGGCGGCGGATCAGCAGCACACGGCGACGCTGTCGATTCCGGCGCAGCGCGGCGATATTCTGGATGCGCGCGGGCGCGTGCTGGCGGGCACGGTGCGAAAGCCCTCGATTTATGTTGATCCGTCGCAAGTAGACGACCCGCGCTACATGGCGCATAGCGTGGCGGCGATTCTCGGGCTAAACGCGGATCAGGTTGAACGCGATATTCGTGAGCGGCCGGATCGCGGGTTCTTATGGCTGAAGCGCGACGTATCGCAGGAAGAAGTTGATCAGATTCAGGAAATCCGATCCAAGCGGCAGTTGCACGCACTGGTCGTGCAGCGCGAACCGCATCGGGTTTATCCATTCGGCCGGCTGGCGAGCCATGTGGTGGGGTTCGTTGATGCGGAGCATAAAGGCCAGGGCGGGATCGAACAGCGGTTTGAGCAAGAACTTCAAGGCGTGGCGGGCCAGCGCACTTCGACGGTGGATGTTTTGCGGAGGCGGCTAAAGAGCCGCGCCGAGGATTACCTTCAGCCGCGCGACGGATGGAATGTGGTGTTAACGATCGACGTGCATATTCAGCAAAAGGTTGAGGAGTTTCTGGCCCGCGCGGTGGATAAGCACAGAGCGGATTGGGGCACGGCCGTAGTCATGGACTGTCGCAGCGGCGAAGTGCTGGCGATGGCGACCGTTCCTGATTTCGATCCGACAGAGCCGATTCCGGACGGCACGGGCGGCGCGGGGCTGGAGGCCGCCAAGGAGCGGCTGCGCAACCGGGCGATTCAGGATTCGTTTGAGCCGGGCAGCATTTTTAAGCCGTTTATCATGGGACTCGCGCTGGATGAAAGGACGACGCGGCTGGGGGAGATATTTGCGATCAACGGACCGACCCGCATGTTCGGTTCGCGCACGATTCGCGATACGCACCACTACGACTCGCTGGCGGCCGAAGAAATCATCAGCAAGTCGAGCAACATCGGAATGGGCCTCATCGGCGCGCGGGCCGGAAACGATCGGCTGCATCGGTGGGTACGGCTGTACGGCTTTGGCGATTTGACGGGGATTCAATTGCCTGGTGAGCATACCGGGCTGGTGCAGGATTATTCGCGGTGGGGGCCTTTCTCGACGCAATCGATTCCGATCGGTCAGGAAATCGCCATTACGCCAATTCAAATCGCGACGGCATTCTGCGTTTTCGCGAACGACGGCGTTCTGTATCGCCCGCGAATCGTGCGCGGCGTGGTGTCGCCCAGCGGCGAGACGATCGCGGACTGGTCCGAGCCGGTGGCGATTCGCCGGGTGATCAGCGAGGAAACGTGTCGTGTGTTTCGCTTGCAGGCTCTGGCTGAGACAGTGCGCACAGGCACCGGAAAAGAAGCGGCGCTTCGAGATTACCAGGTGTTCGGCAAGACGGGCACGGCTCAGATCGCGGCGCCGGGTGGCCGAGGATATTTACCGGGCAAGTACACCGGCTCTTTTGTGGGCGGCGCTCCTTGTGAATCGCCGCGCGTCGTGTGTGTCGTGAATATCTACAAACCATCGGCAAATGGCTATTACGGCGGTACGGTGGCCGCGCCGGTTGTGGGTCAGGTTTTAGGCGCGGTGCTGGAGTATTTGCAGGTTCCCCCGGAAAAGATGCCCGAACCGGAGCGGCCGAAACGTGCCGCCGCAGTCGGAGGCGACGACTGATGTCCACGATTTGCGCGGAGGCGCATGGCTCGATGAATTCCGCGGCGAATTCGGCATGGACGCTCGGCGATTTGTGCGCGGGCATCGTGGAGCCGTCGCGCATCGCCGGTCATGAATTGCTGGCGATCAGCGGCGTTTTTGACGATTCTCGCGAGGTACGGCCGGGAGGCGTGTTCGTCGCGGTTCGTGGGGGCGCGGTGGACGCGAAGAAATTTGTTCTGGACGCAACGGCGCGGGGCGCGGCGGTGATCATCGCGACTGAACCGCCGCAGGTGGCGGGGGCGCTGACGATTCCGGTGGAGAATGAGCGACGTGTGCTGGCGCGGCTCGCGATGCGTTGGCATGGTCTGGATCGGCCGGGCGCGACGATGCGCATGGTCGGCGTGACGGGAACCAACGGCAAGAGCACGACCGCGATGATGGCACGGGCAATTTTTCAGGCTGCGGGGGTGAAGTGCGGATTGTTGGGCACGATTCGCTACGATCTCTGTGCCAGAAGCGTGACTGCCGACATGACGACGCCGGGCCCGGTGAAGCTGGCCGAATACCTGCGGGAGTGCCGTGAGGCCGGCGCGAAATTCGCGGTGATGGAAGTTTCGAGCCACGCACTGGATCAGCGCCGGACGGACGGGCTGCGTTTTTCGGCCGCCGCGTTTACAAACCTGACGGGCGATCATCTCGACTATCACAAGACGCAGGACAATTATCGCGAGGCGAAGCGCCGGTTGTTCACGGAATTGCCCGCCGAGGCGGTTGCGGTTTTGAACGGCGACGATCCGGCGTCGATGGAGATGGCACGCGATTGCCCAGCGCGAATCGCGCGATACTCGCTGGATGACGACGGCGAAATCCGTGCCCGGCTGATTCGAGACACGGTGAAAGGCACGCTTTATCGCATGCGGCTCGGCGGCGAGGATCTCGTGCTGGAGAACGCGCTGGTCGGCCGACACAACGTGTACAACGCGATGGCCGCCGCGGGGCTTGCACACGCCGTGGGCGTTTCGCTGTCGGCGATTCAGCAGGGTTTGAACTCCGTGCGCAATGTGCCCGGTCGCTTACAACGTGTGCCGTGCGCCATTGCGGCGGATGTTTTTGTCGATTACGCGCATACTGACGATGCGCTGCGGAATGTGCTGAGCGTGCTGCGACCGCTGGCGAAGCGCCGGCTGATCACGGTGTTCGGATGCGGGGGAGATCGGGATCGTACGAAGCGGCCGCGCATGGCGAAGGTGGCGGCTGAGTACTCCGACTTGATTTTCGTGACGAGCGACAATCCACGGACGGAAGAGCCGTTGGAGATTATTCGCGAGATTCTGACGGGCTTTGAGATTGAATCGCGGGATCAGGTGATTTGCGAGCCGGATCGCCGCGCGGCGATTTCGCTGGCCCTTGGCGCGGCGGGTGAAGGGGACATCGTGCTGATCGCGGGCAAGGGCCACGAGGATTATCAAGTCATCGGCACGCAAAAGATACATTTCGACGACGTGGAGGTCGCGATCGAAGCGGCTGCGGAAGCGGCCGGGAAGGAATGAGCTGCGCGTGATCAAGCTGACGTTAGGCGAAGTGGTTCAGGCGCTGAACGGGCGGATGCTGGGCGAAGCGCCGGGCTGTAGCATCAGCGGCGTTTCGACCGACACGCGGCAGATCGGCGAGGGGGATCTGTTTTTTGCGATTCGCGGCGAGCGGTTCGACGGCCACGATTTTGTGGTGGATGCGCTGGATCGGGGCGCTTCGTTCGCGGTCGTGGAGTCGGCGCGATATTCGTCGAGCGCCGCCGTTCGCGCGAACAAATCGGCGAGCGCCGCGCGTTTGATATTCGTAGATGACACCGTGACGGCGCTTGGGCGACTTGCCGCGTTTCATCGCCCGCTGGTCGCGGCGCCGGTGATCGGCGTTGTCGGAAGCAACGGGAAGACGACCACGAAATGCATGATCGACCACGTGCTGGCCGGCGCGCGGCGCGGCCGATCGTCACCGAAGAGTTTCAATAACGCGATCGGCGTGCCGCTCACGCTGCTTTCGGCAGGACTTTCAGACGAGTATCTGGTGGTTGAGATCGGCACGAACGCGCCTGGGGAGATCGGCGCGCTGGCGGCGATTGCGAAGCCGGACGCGGCGGTGCTGACGTCGATCGGCGAGGAACACCTGGAGGGGCTGGGTTCGCTGGCGGGCGTCGCGGCGGAAGAGTGCATGGTGTTCGAGCATATTCCGTCGGGCGGCGCCGCGGTTGTGAACATCGATGCGCCGGAGGTTCAAGCGCGTCTTCCGAATCGCGGTGTGAAGATCGTGACATACGGCGCGCGGAGCGACGCGGATCTGCGAATCAGCGAGGCATCGTTCGCGGCGCCGTGGCTGCGGTTTCGAATCAACGATCGTTTTGATTACCGCCTGCGCGCTCCCGGTCTTCACAATGCATGGAATGCAACCGCGGCGATCGCGATCGGGCGGCGCTTCGGCATCGAGCATGCCGATATCGCCGCGCGGCTGGAAACTTTCGCGCTGCCGGCTATGCGAATGGAGACGGTCGAAGTTGGCGGCGTGATTTTTGTTAACGATGCATATAACGCGAATCCGACGAGTGTCGAAGCTGCGATAACGACGCTGGCGTCGTTTCCAACGGAAGGTCGGCGCGTTGTGGTGCTGGGGGAGATGCGCGAACTCGGCAAGCATTCGCAATATCTGCATCGGCGCGTCGGTTCGTCACTCGCGCAAAGCGGGGTTAATCATGCTCTGCTCGTCGGCATGGCGGCGAGCGCTTATGCCGACGGCATCCAATCGAGCGAGACCGGATTGACGTGGGAACTGGTGGCCGACGCAGCGGAGGCCGCACGGCGGCTGATTGATCTTTGCCGTCCGGGGGATGTCGTATTGTTGAAAGCGTCGCGCGCGGTCGGGCTGGAGCGCGTGATCGAACTGCTCAGCGCGCGGATGGCCAGCCCGCCAACGACATCGGTCGCGTAATTCATGCTCTACGCCCTGTTGGATTGGCTGCTGGATCACAAGCCATACGCGCATCAGAGCGCGCTGTTTCGCGGCGCGCTTGCGATCCTGATGGCGTTCGCAATCGTCTGGCTACTGGCGCCGCCGATTATTCGCATGCTGGTGCGCTTTAAGATCGGCGACCGGCCCGAGTTTGATCACGCCACGCTGAATCAGCTCACGCAGGGCAAAAAAAACACGCCGACAATGGGTGGCTTGCTGATCGTCATTGCCATATTGCTCACGCTGCTGCTGCTCGGCGATCTCAGTAATTTTTACGTTCGCATGGCGTTTGTGTGCGCGATCTGGCTGGCGGCGCTGGGCGGAATCGACGATTGGCTGAAGCTGACGGCCGATCGCCGCGCGGGGACGCGCGACGGCATCAAAATGCTTGAGAAGCTGTGTTTTCAGGTGGGGCTGGGGGCGCTGCTGGCGATTTTCATTTACAACCACGGACTGCGCGTGGTGGAGCAGATTCGCTGGATCGATCCAAACGCCGACTATACGCCTTTCTATAACGTGCTGAGCGTGCCTTTTTACAAAGGGGCGCCGATCGCGCAATACCTGGGCAAGGATGTGTATGGCGTGCGGCTGAGCGTGACGGTGTTTTCGATTATTGCGGTGATCGTCATCGCCGGAACGTCGAACGCGGTCAACCTGACGGACGGAATGGATGGGCTGGCGAGCGGTTGTGTCGCGCTGACTTCCATCGTGTTCATGGTGATTGCATTCGTTGTGGGGCAGGCGGATTTCGCGATCAAGCTGTTGCTGTATCCAATCACCGGGGCGGATGAACTGGCCATCCTTTGCGGCGCGATCGCGGGGGCGTGCCTGGGGTTTCTCTGGTACAACAGTTATCCGGCGCAGATATTCATGGGCGACACGGGGTCGCTGACGCTCGGTGGCCTGATCGGCTATGTCGCGATCGTGACTCGCACAGAGTTGATGCTTTTCATCGTCGGCGGCGTATTCGTGCTTGAGGCTATTTCCGTGCTGATTCAGATCTTCTATTACAAGACGACGGGGAAGCGGTTTTTTCGATGCGCGCCCGTACATCACCATTTTCATCTTGGCGGTTGGACGGAGACGCAGGTGGTGATGCGGTTCTGGCTGGTGGGGGCGTTGTTTGCGACGTTCGCGCTTGCGACGCTAAAGCTGCGGTGAGCGATTGATGACGACACTGACCGGACGAATAGCCATGGAACGACCGGCCGGCGCGACTCACAGCCGCGGGATTGTCACGGAGCAGCTTTTCGACCCGTGGGTCATTTTCGTCGTCGGGGCGTTGATGACCATTGGCGTCGTGATGGTGTATTCGGCGTCGGTGACGCTCGCCGGCGCTTCGTTTTCGCTGGAAGCGCTTTGGGATTCGCCGCTGAAGCAGAGCATATTCGCCCTGGTGGGCTTCTTCGCGATGCTATTTGCCGCGCACCTCGATTACCGCATTTTCGCGATGACCCGATCGTCAAAGGCTTGGGTGATCGGTGCTATTCTGCTGTTTGCGGTGTCGCTGACGTGCATGGGATTACTCATACCGGATGCCAATACGACGCGACTGGCCAGTCAGCGCGCGCTCACGATTCGCGCCGGCGGATTTTCGATCAGCTTTCAGCCGGCCGAATTCGCCAAGCTCGCGCTGGTAATCTGCGTGTCGGCCGTTCTAACGCGGCCTGGCGCGTTGGGTGGCGGTCGCGCTCCGGGCTCACCGGGAGCGTTGCAGTTCTGGCAGGGCTTTGCACCGGCTGTGGCGATCGGCGGCATTCTCGTTGGACTGACCGGCATCGCGGATTTCGGCACCGCGGCGCTAATGGGTGTCGTGTTCTTTTCGTTGCTGATCGTCGGACGGGCGCGCTGGTCGCAGCTTGGACTGGTGATTCTAGCGGGTTGCGCGGCTGCCGCGGTGCTTGTGATCATCGAGCCGTACCGCGTCAAGCGCCTGCTGACATTCGCGGGCAAGGAGTCAGACCCGCTCGGTTCTGCGTATCAGGTGACGCAGTCGCTGATCGCGATCGGCTCGGGTGGCTGGTGGGGCCGGGGGCTGGGCGCGGGCGTTCAGAAATATGGCTATCTGCCGCAGGACAATAACGACTTCATCATGGCCATCATTTGCGAAGAGCTTGGCTTTGTCGGCGGCGCGGTGGTCGTGTTCCTGTTTTTGGCGATGCTGATGCGGGGCTGGTTGATCTCCTCGCGCGCGGGCGACGAATTCGGCCGGTTGATGGCGATCGGCGTCACGCTGACGATCTGCGTTCAAGCGGCGTTCAACATCGGCGTGGTGACGCAATCGCTGCCGACTAAAGGCATCTCACTGCCGTTCGTATCCGCCGGCGGGTCGGGAGT
>JAEUIR010000010.1 GCA_016795025.1 Phycisphaerales bacterium | reverse complement strand
TCGTCAGCCAGAAGTCCAGCGAGTGGCGGGCCATCTTGTCGAGCGTCCAGCCGGGGACGAGCGCCGGCGCCCCGGCCCGCAGCGTGTCGCCGTCGAGCTTGCCGACGAACGAGATGTGGCCCATCGGGAAGTCCCATTCGCTCGATGGGCCGTAGAAGTCGTTGATCGCGAGCGTCTTCTGAAAAACCGTGGGATTGGGGCAGGGCGACAGGGCCATCTGGATCGAGTTGATGTGGCCCATGTAGTGACGCCCGACCACGTCCGAGCCGTTGGCGAGCCCGCGCGGGTGCTTGTCGTTTCGTGATCGCAGGAGCAGCGCGGCCGAATTGATCGCGCCGCAGGAGACGACGACGATGTCGCCGCGATAACGCTCCTCGACGCCGTTCCGCTGGACGACAACTTCGGTCACTTCGCGGCCCGACGCGCTCGTCTCCAACCGCCGAACCAGGGCGCCAGTGACCAGAGTCACGTTGTTATGAGCCAGGGCCGGTTCGACGCCGCACACTTGCGCATCTGATTTGGCTTGGACGAGGCACGGGTGGCCGTCGCAGGTTTCGCAGCGGATGCACTTACTGGCGTGCGTGCTTTTCTCGTCGAGCATGATGCCCAGAGGTACATGAAACGGCTGCAAGCCGAGCGCCGTCAAATCGTCATGCAAATGCTGGATGCGCGGCTCGTGGCTCACCGGCGGATGCGGATACGGAGCGCTGGCGGGCGGGTCGGTCGGGTCTTCGCCGCGCTGACCGTGGACGTGGTACATTCGTTCCGCGGCGGTGTAGTACGGCTCCAAGTCCTCGTACGCGATCGGCCAGGGGGGCGAGACGCCGCCGTGATGGCGGATTTCACCGAAGTCCTCTTTGCGGAGGCGGAAGAGGGCCGCTCCGTAGAATTTCGTGTTGCCGCCGACGTAATAGTTCGTGTGCGGATGCAGTTCGCGGCCGGCGTTGTCGCGCCAGACTTCCTTCGTGTTGTATTTGCCCTCGACGTTGACGGCCCGGGTGTTCCAGTTGTCCTTCTCGCGCGGCACGAAGCCGCCGCGTTCCAGCAGCAGGATGCGTTTTCCGGATGGGGCCAGCTTCGCGGCGAGCGTCCCGCCGCCGGCGCCGGTGCCGATGATGATGATGTCGTAACTGTTCGCAGCGGGCATAGGCGCCTCCGGGTCGCTGGCTTGGATGCAGCGAAGCAGTGCGCGGTTTCAGGCGGGATAGCGTCGCCGCGGAAGTCACCCGACGCGGGGATGCTGATCAGTTCGCGCCGGGTCGTTTCGCCGTCGAAGTGTCAGCACTCGCCGTTCTCCCGAACGCTCGCAGCGTGTGTCGGATTCCGATCCCCGTCGTTGCGAGCAGCAGCCCCAGCGCCCCTCCCAATGCCCCGCTACCCAGCAGATAGCGTAGTTCGGCGGCAGCGTTGCGAAATAGGTACCCCGAGCGCGTCCGCTCTATTCCATATCCGTTCCTTGGCACGACACACAGCAGGTAGCTCGGCAACCAAAGCGCCGATGGTCGCCAACCCCACGCGGCGCCGGGCGGCGCGGGCGGCGCGCCGGGCTCATAGTACGGGTTGCGGTTTTGCATCGCACTGAGGAAGCCGTAACCCATCCCGATCATCGTCGTTGCGAGCAGAAGGAGCGCGATTCACTGTCGAGTGTTCATTGCCACGGTAATCGTTGGACTCGCGCACCCGCCGATTGGTTCCAGCCATTTTCGCGCATCAGGGGGGCCATCGCATGCGTCACCGCTCTTTCCGCGCTCTGCCCCCGGATCATCCGGGGACGCCCCCGGACCGTCCGGGGAAGCCCACGACGCGCCCGTAGACCTCCCCGACCGGCCCGTAGAAGCCCCCGGCGCAGCGGTAGAAGTCCCCGGCCCGCCCGTGCCAATCCCCGGATGAGCCGTGCCGTTCCCCGCTCGGGCGGCAGGCAGGTTGCAAACCTGCCCCAGGAAGCCTGCATGCATGGATGGAAACAAGAATCGGTCATTTGTCACTCGTCACATGCCATCTGCCATGTGCCCTCGTCACGTTTCCTTCAAGTGTTCTAATATTTTCGCATTTTCCCGCCGAACGCGCCGAAAGTCGCGCGCGAACATACGCGCCTTGAGTACCTTGCCTCGACCCCAAAGTTCGCGACCCGTCCGTGCGATCGCGGACTCGTTCAGATGCACTGCACCGGAAAACGAACCGCGCTAGACCTGAAAAACGCCGACCTTCAGTTCCGGCAAATCGCCGATGTAAGCCACCGCCTCGAGCGTCGTCGCCAACACACGACGCGTCTCGGCCGGTTCGATGATCGCATCGACCCAGCCGCGGGCGGCCGCATAGCGAATGTCCATCGTCGTCTCATAGTGCTCAGTGATGCGGGCTTCGAGCAGCTTGAGCTCGGCTTCGTCCGGCTCATGTCCCTTGCGTTTGAGCGTATCCACTTCGAGCTGAAGCAGCGTCTTCGCGGCTGACCCCGCGCCCATCACGGCGTATTTGGCCGTCGGCCACGCGAAGATGAATCGCGGGTCATACGCTTTTCCGCACATCGCGTAATTCCCCGCGCCGAACGAACCGCCGGTGATGACCGTGATTTTCGGCACGATGCAGTTGCTCACCGCGTTCACAAGCTTTGCACCACTGCGAATGATGCCGTCTTGCTCGCTGTCGCGGCCGACCATGAAGCCGTTTACATCCTGCAAAAAAATGATTGGGCATTTCATCTGGTTGCAATCCAGAATGAAACGGGCCGTCTTGTCGGCACTGTCCACGTAGATTACCGAGCCGAATTGCAGCGCGCCGCGGGCCGGCTTCACCTGTTTCTTTTGATTCGCGATGATGCCCACGGCCCAACCGTCGATCCGCGCGAAGCCGCACACGATCGACTGGCCGTATTCGGCCTTGAATTCATCGAAGCTATCCGCATCGACCAGGTGAGTAATGAGGTCACGCACATCGTATTGGGCGGCGCCCCAGTTTGTTTTCGACAGAGCGGATTTCGGCAATCCGGCTGCGACCGGCGCGAAGATCGCGTCGTCCGGCCTGGACGGGTTGCGAGACTCGGCGCGGTTGAACGGTGTGTGCGGGCCCTTGCCGAGCTTGGCGACCAGACGCCGCAGCCGCTCGATGCACAATTCGTCGTTCACCTCACGATAATCGATCGTCCCGCTGATCGAAGCGTGCATCTGCGCGCCGCCGAGTTCTTCGCTCGTGGCCGCCTGCCCGATCGCCGCTTTCACGAGCGCCGGGCCGGCCAGGTAAAGCCCGCTGCCTTCCGTCATCAGCAACGTGTCGCACATGACGGGCAGGTATCCGCCGCCTGCGACGCAGTTGCCCATGATGGCCGCGAGCTGCGGAATTCCCATCGCGCTGATCACGGCGTTATTGCGGAATATGCGGCCAAAATCGTCTTCGTCGGGGAAAATCTCGTCCTGCATTGGAAGGAACACGCCCGCGGAGTCGACGAGATAGAGAATCGGGAGGCGGTTTTCCATGCAAAAGCGCTGGGCGCGCAGGAGCTTCTTGCACGTCATCGGAAAAAACGCGCCGGCCTTCACTGTCGCGTCGTTCGCCACAATTACGCACAGGCGGCCCATGACGCGGCCGAGTCCGGTGATCACGCCGGCCGCGGGAACGCCGCCGGCTTCGGCGTACATGCCCTCGGCGGCCCATAGGCCGGTTTCGGTGAAAGCATCGGACGTATTTCGATCAATGAGCAGGTTGATGCGTTCGCGCGCGGTCAGCCGGCCGAGCTTATGCTGGCGGGCGATGCCGCGTTCGCCGCCTCCCTGGCGAATTACGGCTTCGCGGCCACGAAATGTGGCGATCAATTGGCTTAATGCGGAAAGGGCCGGGTTTTGCGGCGCGGTGGCTTGCTTCGTGGTCATAGGAATCGATTATTAGGCGTTTTCCGCGCGGGGGCAACGAAGAATGCCGAATGAACAATGCCGAATGAACAAATGATCGTGGCACGCGCGGCGTCGCTGGCTGATCGCACGACAGGCGGCGAGGTAGCCCGCGTCCGTATAATTCAGCCTATCGCATTTACCGAGTGGAGTTTGCATGCTTCAGATGATGATGTCAGTTTTGTCCCCTTGTGGGTCGGCAGGTGGAGAACGGGCACGAGCGCGGATCGCCAGTCGTTCCGCGCTAAGACCGCGCCGAACACTCGGAGCCTTGCTCGCATTGTGGCTCGCTTTCTGTGCGTCGGCACAGGAAGTGACGACGACGGCAGTGCGCTGCGTTGCGGATACATGCGTGCTGGCAACCGGGGCCGATGATGCAATGGCGAATTTCGGCGCGAATCGTCGCCTGTTTCTGGGAGGGCCGGGTCGTTACGCACTTTTTAAGTTCGACCTCGACGAACTGGCCGGCGCGGAAATCGTCGGCGCGAAGCTGCGTGTTTTTCGCGAATCGGAATTGCTGACGCGCGTGGGCGTGAGCACGCTGGCCGTCCCGTGGATCGAAGGCACGCGGGATGATGTGCGACGATCCGAATCGGAGCATCCTGAGCATCCCACATCGGATGGGGCGTCGTTTCGATTTGCCCGCAACAGCGGCGATCCGGAACAGGTGATGGAATGGGCGTGGGCCGGAAGCTGTTTCGCGGACGCGGTGTTCGGTAATGGCGGATCGCGCTGGGCTTCGACCATTGCCAGCTTCGACAAGCAGCATCGCTGGTATGAGATCGACGTGCCGACGACGCTGGTGCAGGCCATGGTGGACAAATTGCAAACGCCTACGCTGTGCCTGGTGGATGAATTCGGACGTGGCGAGCCGATGATCGCCATCGCATCGCGCGAAACAGACCAAGCGCCGCAATTGATTGTGCAGTCGCGCCGCACGGCGAAAGTCGCTTCCGCGCCTCCGAAGAACCTGACAGCGAGCACCGATTGGCGCGGCTTGGAATGGCTGCGATTTGATGCGCCGACGGCGATCGGGTTTGAGATTTTTCTGTCAACGCAGGAGCCGGCGTCGCAGGCGGATCGATCGAAGTTTGAAACGCTCGCGGCGTGGGCGTTGCCGTCGCCGGGAGCGACGACGCGCTCCGTGATGCTGTCGGCATTTCGCGGCGGCGTTCATGGACATGTCGGCGTAAGAACCTGCGACGCGCACGGCGAATGGTCGGCGGTCGTGTGGAGCGCGCTTCCTCAGAGAATCGATCATGCGCCGACGATGGATGTGCCCAAGCTGAAGCGCTACGACCTGCCGACGGCTGTCACCAGTTCATTCACGATGGATGACGGTCCATCCATCAGCATGGACGGTCGGTGGATGCGCGCCGAGCCTAAGACATGGTGGCACCCGACGGAAGGTCCGATCCAACTGGAGGCAGGCGCGAACGAGTTTGTCGCGTTTCAGGTGGTGCTGGCCGGCGGACCCGGGACATATCGCGTTACGCTGGCTGATTGGAATTCGCCGGGTGCGGCGCAGCCCGCGCCGCGTGTGGATTATTTCAAGACCGGATATGTCCGGGCGCGAATGGGCAAGGACAAGTTCGCGCCGGATCCGCTGATTCCGATCAAGGCCGGAGAAAGTCTGCGGCTTGAATTGAATGCGGACATGCTCAACTCGCCACCGACGCCGTCAACGAGTGCGCCCGCCGCTGACGCGGCGACGCAGCCGGCGACCACGCAATCGGCACCGCAGCGCGTGCTTCAAACGGTGTGGATCGATTTGTACGTGCCGCGCGGCATCGCGGCCGGGACATGGACGACGCGCGTGATCGTGCTGCGCGACGGCGCGACGCAGCTTGATATTCCGCTGGAGTTGAGCGTTCTGCGCAGCGCGCTGCCGGATCAGCTGAGTTATCCGATCGAGTTGCACAGCGACGCGCCGCCGGGGATGACGTTTCTGAAGGACGAAAAATCTGACGCGGCCTGGGCGCTGTTGAACGACACGCATCGTTTGGCGCACGCGCATCGTACGACGCTGACCATGCAGCCATACAAGCGCGACGGCTCGCTGTTCGCCGGGTTTGGTCCCACAGTGGTGACTAGCGGCGACGCGCCGCGGTTGGACTTCAGCGAGTGGGACGAGCACTTCGGCCGCTTTCTCGACGGATCGGCCTTTCGCGATATGCCGCGTGAAGGCCAGCCGGTGACGCACATGATGCTGCCGTTTTATGAAAACTGGCCGGTGCTGCTGCGGACGGAGCATGCTCCGGATCGCACCCCGCTGCGAGATCGATATCACTATCGTCCGACCTACGCCGAGCCGAAAAGCGGTCAACCCCCGAATCCGCAACCGACTGCTTACCTGCGTTGGCCGATCGAAACGGCGGTCTCGAAAGAGCACGGCGAGCAGAGCGGAGAATTGCTGGCGCAATTCCTGGATCATTTGCGAGATCGCGGTTGGTCGCGGCCCGAGTATTACATTTCGCTGAGCAATCAGCCGCGCCGCGGCGAAATGTCGAGCTGGTGGGCGCTAGGCGCGCCGCAGGTTATCGATGATTTTGCGGCACTGCGATTTTTTCTGCGGCCGTACCACGATGCCATTGGCTCGAATAGGCCTGCGGCCGCGGCGGTTTCGGAGGCCGCGCTGCGGAAGAGCGATGGCGGCGGAAAAGGCGACGCGCGTGAACAAATTCGAGCGCGGATTCGACAAAATATGGAAGACCCGACGACATCGCGCGGTTTGCTCGATGACGTAGTGGACGAATGGTTGGTGGGGGCGAGCCTGTCATCCCGCAACTACGCGATTTTTCCAAGGAGCGAGCGGAGCCTGTTATGGCGGATCGAGGACGACGTAAGGCCGGAAATGGGGCTTTCGGGGATCTATCGCTGGGCCTGGGATGGGTTGCTTTCGGGCGCGACCGGGTTGGTCGTGCGCCAGTCGCTCGGCAGTCCCGAGAGCTGGGAGAAGGCGGAAGACGGCGCGTTTTTGTATCCCGGTGGGCCGGTCGCGTCGCGCGAACCGATTGCCTCGATGCGGTTGAAGGGTTTGCGGCGGGCACAGCAGGATTTTGAGTGGCTTGCGTTGTGGCGCGCGGCCGACGGAGCCAAAACGCCGGAAGGGTACTACCTGGGTGTGTTGGGTCAGGCGCTGATCGAGCGCACGTCGGCCCAAACGATTCGGGCGACCACGCTGGTGCCGATTTTGCGGCTGCCGCCGGCGCTGGATACGGTGGTATTTGAGGAATTGCGGCGCGGATTGAGGGCGAAGGCAGTAGGAATCGATCGACGCTGACAATGAGAGACGAGTTGACTGGTCCAGGAAGTTCGTCAAGTCCGCTCAATTGCGCGACGATTCGCGCCGTGGATGTACGGGCGATCGAAGTTCTCGGTGTGCCGGGGTTGATTCTGATGGAGAACGCCGCGAGCGGGGCAGCGGATGTTATCTTGGCGGAGCTTGCGGCGCGGCCGCGCGACCGCCGATCCCGCACGGTTGTTGTATTGTGCGGCGCGGGCAACAACGGCGGAGATGGGTTCGCAATTGCGCGGCATTTGGCGACCGCCGGCTGCGAATCGGCGATTGTTCTGGCCGCGCCGGCGGAAAAGATTGGCGGTGATGCGCGCGTAAACTATGAGATCGCGACGCGGCTCGGCTTGTTAACAATCGGTGGTCATGAGGCTGGTGCGATCGAGCGGGTGAATGAACTGTTGCTTAACGCGGACGTTGTGGTCGATGCCCTGTTAGGCACCGGCTCGCGCGGCGCGCCGACGGGCACGATCGCCGAACTTGTTCGGGCGGCGAACTCGATCAACGGGCCGTTGAAGGTGGCGATCGACATACCGACGGGATTGAACGGCGACAGCGGGCGGATCGAAACCCCTTGCTTTTGTGCTGATCTAACGATCACGTTCGTGGCGGAAAAAATCGGTTTCGCGGCGGCGGGTGCAAGCAGGGTATTGGGGCGCGTTGTCGTTGTGGGGTTGGGCGTTCCGTTGAAAAATCTTCTCGGCGACGAAAAACCCGCTTGACAGTTAGGGTTTTGTTTGTATGATGGTGTACATAATCGACTCATGCGGGATCGCCCGTTCATGCCGGGCGCAGCGAGCCGAACACCATTCGGCCACATAGGAGCAAGTCATGTCCGAAGTCCGTGAAGAATCCCGAACACAAGCCCTTGGCCGTGCGTTGCAGCAGATTGAAAAGTCGTACGGCAAAGGCTCGATCATGTTCCTGAAGGAGTGGGTTCCCACGACCGAGGGCATTTCGACCGGGTCAATTTCGCTGGATTTGGCGCTGGGTGGGGCCGGGATTCCGTATGGCCGGGTGATCGAAGTATTCGGGCCTGAGTCATCGGGCAAAACGACGCTGACACTCCATATCATTGCTGAGGCGCAGCGCAAGGGCGGTGTGGCGGCGTTTATCGACGCGGAGCATGCTTTTGACCCGGCGTGGGCCAAGCGCATCGGCGTGAATCTTGAAGATCTCATGGTGAATCAGCCATCGTGCGGCGAAGAGGCGCTCGAGATTTGCGAGTTGCTCGTGCGGTCGAACTCCCTGGATCTGATCGTGGTCGACTCGGTGGCGGCGCTGGTTCCGCGGTCGGAGCTTGAGGGGCAGATGGGTGACTCGTCGGTCGGCGTGCAAGCCCGCCTGATGAGTCAGGCCATGCGCAAGTTGACGGGTGTGGCGTCGAAGAGCCGCACGAGCGTCATTTTCATCAATCAGATTCGCGAAAAGATCGGCGTAATGTACGGCAGCCCGGAGACGACGCCGGGCGGGCGGGCGCTGAAGTTCTATAGCTCTGTGCGCATCGACGTGCGTCGCATCGGCATGCTCAAGGATGGCGAGCAGGTGTACGGCACACGTGTGCGGGCGAAGGTCGTAAAGAACAAGGTCGCGCCGCCATTCCGTGAGGCCGAGTTTGACATGCTCTTCGAGTGCGGCATCAGCCGCGAGGGTGATGTGATTGACCTGGCGGCCGAGTCGGGCGTGGTGCAGCGCTCGGGCACGTGGTATTCGTTCGATGAGGTGAAAATCGGCCAGGGTCGCGACAATGCTCGTCAGTTCCTCCGGGACAATCCGGACGTATTCGAAACCATTCGCAAGCGCGTATTGGCAGTGAAGGTTCCGCCGCCGGACTCTTCGGCGGCGAGCAACGGGAAAGTGGAGAAGGCGCTGGCGAATCCGGACGCGCCGGTTGCGAAGCGTGCGGTGACCGCGGCCAAGAAAAAATAAAGCAGCGCTGCTCGCCAGACGGGCGTTTTCGCTGTCGATGGCGGGTGAGAGCGGGTTTGAACCTGTCACGTGCGATCTTGCAGGCGACCGTTCTGTCTGCACTCGTTAATCGCTTGTTACTCGCTCCGGGAATGTTTCGCCCCAGCGATGCATCGCTGATAGCACCGGCTCCAGGGTGCGACCAAGAGCAGTGAGTGAGTATTCGACTTTCGGAGGAATTTGGGGGTACACCTTTCGACGGACGATTCCGTCGTGCTCCAACTCGCGAAGCTGCTGAGCAAGCGTTCGATGTGAGACGCCTCTCAAAGCTCGGTGCAACTCGTTGAAACGTTTTGTACCGGGCAATAGATAGTGCAGCACCATCACTTTCCATCGGCCCGCGATGACGCGCAGCGTCGTTTCAACGGGGCAGCCTACTTCTTTCTTGCCGCGTTTCGTTGGCATCAGGTAACCTCCGCGTTACTTCGTAACCTCAATAGCCGTACTTGACGTCGTCACGGTAAGGCTAAGATACATCACGTTCGGGCGCCGAAACTAGAACTCAGACAACGCATCGGATAAGTGATCCAAGGGAGCCAGAGCATGTCCAAAACCGGAACTGACCTTGCCTATACGTGGAAGCTGCCGGCCGTGTTATCTTTTGCGGGTGTCGCAATCGCCGTATTCCTGCTGGTGGGGCAGCCTGAGATCGATATTGCCAAAGCGCAGACCCCAGCCGCGGAACACTCGCGAGTTGCCGTCGGCTCGAATTACCGCGCTAAGCTTTCCGCGGACAAGGCCGTGATGCTGCTGGTTGATCATCAGACCGGTTTGCTTTCGCTGGTTCAGGACTATGGGCCTGATGAGTTTAAGAACAATGTGATTGCGCTCGCGGCGACGGGAAAACTATTCAAGCTGCCCACCATTCTCACGACCAGCGCGGAAACCGGACCGAATGGCCCGCTTATGCCGGAACTCAAGCAGATGTTTCCCGATGCCCCATACATCGCGCGCCCCGGTCAGATCAACGCCTGGGACAACGAAGAGTTCGTAAAGGCCGTCAAAGCGACCGGCCGCAAGCAAATCATCATCGCAGGCGTCGTGACGGATGTGTGCGTCGCCTTCCCCGTGTTGTCGGCTCTGGATGAAGGTTTTGAAGTGTTCGTCGTTGCGGATGCGAGCGGGACGTTCAACGCCGCGGTGCGCGATGCGGCGATCACGCGCATGGCGCACGCCGGCGCGGTGATCACGAATTGGTTCGCGGTCGCTTGCGAGCTAAAGCGCGATTGGCGTAGCGGCGACGGGCCCGCGCCGCTTGCCGAATTGCTGGGCAACCACATTCCAGCGTACAAGAATTTGATCGTGAGCCATCAGGCGCAGACCAGGAAGTGACAAACGTGAAGGCGGGCGCGGCATTGCCGTCGGCCGCTCCTTCGCAACATGGCAGGATCGCAACATGAATCGGCGCGAGTTTTTGCAGGGCAGCGCCGCATTGGGCGTGGCGCTGGCGACGACAGGCTGCGCGACCACCGCGACTCGCGATCGCGCGGCCGCAAAGCCAATTCGAAATAGCTTGCGTCTTGTCAATGGGCGATTCATTACCATGAATCCAGCGCAGCCTCGCGCAGCCTGCGTTGAAATTCACGCGGGGCGCTTCGCCTACGTCGGGGATGACCGCGCGGCAAGCGCAACGCAACAAACGATCGATCTTGGCGGTCGTTCCGTCATCCCCGGATTGATCGACTCGCATCTTCACCTGATTCGCGGTGGGTTGAACTACAACATGGAGTTACGGTGGGATGGCATAACCTCTCTCGCGGATGCTATGAATCTGTTGAAGCGGCAGGTTCAACGCACGCCGGCGCCACAGTGGGTGCGCGTCGTGGGCGGTTTCTGCGAATTGCAGTTCAAAGAGCGGCGCTTGCCGACGCTTGAGGAGTTGAACGCGGTTGCGCCGGATACGCCCGTGTTTATTCTGCATCTGTACGATCGGGCACTGTTGAATCGAGCCGCGTTGCGAGCGCTGGGCTATACCAAGGATACGCCGAATCCGTCCGGCGGGCGGATCGAGCGCGATCTTCGCGGCAATCCTACGGGATTGCTGGTGGCCAAACCGAATGCGAGCATTTTGTACAAAACGCTGGCTCTGGGTCCAAAGTTGTCGTTCGACGATCAACTGAATTCGACGCGGCATTTCATGCGAGAATTGAATCGACTCGGCGTCACGAGTTGCATCGATGCCGGCGGAGGATTTCAGAATTTTCCAGACGATTACGCGGTCGTCGAGAAGCTCAACCGCGACGGCCATATGACGGTGCGAATCGCCTACAACCTTTTCACGCAGCGGCCCAAGGGTGAGCTGGAGGATTTCTCGAATTGGACAAAGACCGTGCGCCCCGGGCAGGGCGACGCGTATTACCGCGCGAATGGCGCGGGCGAGATGCTGGTTTATTCGGCCGCTGACTTCGAAGACTTTCGTGAACCCCGGCCGGAGATGCCGCGTGACATGGAAGACGAACTAAGTCGCGTTGTGCGTTTGCTGGCCGGAAATCGCTGGGCATTCCGACTGCACGCCACATATGACCAGACGATCGCCCGCGCGCTCGATGTTTTTGAGGCTGTAAATCGCGACATTCCCCTGCGAGGAATCCCGTGGTTTTTCGATCATGCAGAGACTGTCTCTGATCGGAATCTTGAGCGCGTGTCAGTGCTCGGCGGCGGAATCGCGATTCAACACCGTATGGCGTTTCAGGGTGAATACTTTGTAGATCAATACGGCGCTGCCGCGGCGGAGCGAACGCCGCCGATTCGCAGGATGATTGAGATGGGACTGCCCGTCGGCGGCGGAACGGACGCGACTCGCGTAGCGAGCTATAACCCGTGGGTTTCACTGTTTTGGCTTGTAACGGGCAAAACACTGGGAGGCACGTTGCTGTATCCGGCCGCCAATCGACTTACGCGCGAGGAGGCCCTGCGTCTTTGGACCACCGGCAGCGCGTGGTTTTCGTCGGAACAAGGCGTCAAAGGCGCGATCGTACCCGATCAACTTGCCGATTTGGCGGTTTTATCGCGAGATTTCTTTGCGGTGCCCGAGGATGAAATCAAGTCAATTGAGTCGGAATTGACGATTGTTGGGGGACAAATTGTGCATGCCGGGCCGGCGTTTGCATCTCTCGCGCCGCCGCCGGTGCCTATCAGCCCGGATTGGTCACCGTTGAGGGTCGCGCAATCTTCACTCGGGTGCGCGACCGACGCATTCGCGGGCCAAATCGCCTCGGCCGGCTGCTCCTGCTTCATGTTTTGATTCAGCAAACTGGGTAAGCCGGATTCATCAAAATGCAACCGACCCCGCGGCGGGCGAATGGCCCGCCGCGGGGTCCGTATTGCTTTACTGCGTTAACACCCGGCGCCGCGGATTACGGGCAGCCGCCGTTCAGCACGCAGATCACGAACGGATCGATGTCGAAATTGTCGACGTTTCCGTCGCCATTCACATCCAGTGCGCACAAGAAGTCGCACGAGAACTGCGACGACCATACGCCTTCACCCTCGACCAACCCGAGCACGAACGAGTCGATGTCGAAGTTGTTGACGGTTCCGTCGCAATTTGCGTCAGCCTGCTGATACACCGTTAACGTGGCCGCGTTGCTGGTGGATGAGCCGCACGACGTCGTGGCCACGCAGTCGTACGAACCGGCATCGCTGGTGGCGATGTTGTTGAGGGTATACGAGCTGGACGTAGCACCCGGAATGTTCGCGGCGTTCTTGCGCCACTGGTACGTCGGCGATCCGCCGGAGACCGCGACGGTGAACGTCACCGACGCCCCTTCGCACGTCGCGACGCTCTGCGGATGCTGCGTGAACTGCGGCCCCTGTCCACCGATGGTGAGCACCGCGACGTTTGACGTAACCGATCCGCAGGGATTGGTGACAACCACGTCGTAATTGCCTGCGTCGCCGGCCGACGTGGACGCGATCGAATAGCTCGAGCCGGTCGCGCCGCCGATGTTCACGGTATTTCGCCGCCACTGATACGTCGGTGCGGGGGAGCCGCCGGCCGTGACGGTGAACGTCACCGGCTGACCTTCGCAGACCTGCTGACTTTGCGGGTGCTGAGAAATCGAAACACCCGTGTTGAGCGTGAGCGTCGCCGGTGCGCTGGTTTCCGTCCCGCAGGAGTTGGAAACAATCACGTCGTAGTTGCCGACGTCGCCCGGCTGAACGTTGTTATCCGTGTACGAGGCGCTGGTCGCGCCGCTGATGTTGACACCGTTGAACCGCCATTGATACGTCGGGTTGGTGCCGCCGGCGACAACAGTGAACGTCGCCGAACCGCCCACGCACGCGGTCTGGTTGGTGGGCGGAGTGAAAACGAACGCTTCCTCAATCACGGTCAGGAGCGCGCCGTTGCTGTTCACCGTGCCGCAGGGGTTGGTGACGACGCAGCGGTAAGTGCCCGCGTTGCTCGGCGTCGCGCTAAGAACCGTGTAATTCGTCCCTGTTGCGCCGCTGATGTTGACGCCGTTGCGCTGCCACTGATACGTAATCGGCGCGCCGCCGGTTGCCACTAGCGTGAAGGTGACGGCCGTTCCGCCGCAGACGGTCGTCGGCTGCGGATGCGTCGTAATATTGACAGACTCGGAGACCGTCAACGCCGCCGCGCTGCTCGTGGTGCTGCCGCAGGCGTTTGAAACGACGCAGTCATAATTACCCGCGTCAGCCGGCTGCACGTTCAAGTCGGTATACGTCGCGCTGGTTGCGCCCGAAATATTGACACTGTTGAGACGCCACTGATAGCTCAGGCCCGTTCCGCTGGCGACGACCGTAAAGCTCGCGGATTCGCCGCTACACACGGAGAGAGGATCCGGCTGATCGGTGATGCCGGGACCGGCGCAGCTCGCATCGAGCGTGATGACATACATCTGAGTCTGCGTGGGCGATCCGGTTTCGATCACCCGAACATAGTAGTTGTCCACGACGGACAGGCTGATGTTTTGAATCGACTCAGCCGTTCCTGCCGGCTGTGCGTTCGCAGTTGCGAGGACGGTCACGCCGTTGCGGTCAATCAGCTCGATGTCAATGTTCGCTTCGTCGATGCTGTTGTTGGTATTACCGCTGGCGCACGAACCGTTTGCGTTTTGCGGGCTTTGATCGTAGCTCAGGCCTCGCGGCGTCACCGTCACATCGATGCTGAGCGGCGCGGTGATGGTGAATGTATACCAATCCAGATCGCCATTGCCGTCGATCGATAGCAAAGAACTGTTCAATACGGTCGGATTGGTGATGCTGCCGAAGTTTGTGATCGTGCCGCCCGGGGAAATGCTGCCCATGTCGGTGGCAGTAGCCGCAGAGTCATTCGTTTCATTCGCGTCGCCATAGTGGCGCTGGCCGCCGCGGATATCGTCGTGCATCGGACCGTCGAAATTGGTATTGAGCGTGGGTTCCATCAGCTTAGTGCCGTTGGCGGGGCAGGAATGTTCCATGCCGATGCCGTGGCCGTGCTCGTGCATGACGGTATTACGCAGAAAACGATAATCGCCGCCGCCGCTGTCCCACGTTTCGTTCGAATCGAGGCACATGTCGCCGCCCTGGCTCGGAAACTGGTTCCAGGCGAGCACGCCGCTGCCGCCGTCGATTGAGTGCATGCCGATGCGAACGTCGCCGCGCAGTCCGGGGCTTCCGCTGGTTCCCCAGGCGGCGCCATCGTCCCAGTCGTTTCCGCCGTTCGTCACGCGCGTATAGGAAAGGCCCGTGACCGCCGCCCAGCGATCAAAGCACGCCTGGAATTTTGCGATCCATGTGGCGCGGCCGCCGTTATTGGCGAATTGCGAATCGAGCGTGGTGAAAAGCGTATTGCCGGATGTGGGTTCACCGGCCCCGCCCGGAATGCTCACGCCATTGGGCATGAAGCTCCAGGTGAGAGCGCGGGGGCTGCCCTGCGTGCCGGACCAGCGCGAGCCGAGCTCGTACGCCGTTCCGCCTTCGGCGTCAGGTTCCATTTCCATGAGCATCATGCGTCGCGTGAATTCTTCGATCACGTCTGGCGGCGTGCCGGGGGCGAAGCAGAGCGCTGTTCCCGCGCGACGAAACGCCTCTTCGGCGCAAAAACCAGGCGTAGCTGCGGCGACCGCGCGCCGGGCGATTTCGTCGATCATCTGATCTGATTTTGTCTCGACTACAGCACGCGCCGCAGTCGCCGGCACCGCACAGTCGTTCATGCACACCGGCTGTCCCCCGAAATAGCCAACGACGCCAGCTGCTGCGGGAAATGCCAAAGCAAACAGACTTTTGGCCCAACTCTTCATGAAACAGACTCCTATGATGTCAAAGCTCCGCGACGCTCGATTTCTGGCGATGCGCGGAAACACTGGTCGGCAGGCAACAGGTTGTTGCGTATGGCGGGGCGATTCGGGGCAACATTCTGATAGCAATAACGCGATCAACCGCCGATTATTGGAGAGCGACGTTCACTTTCAATCGGGTCGGAGATCGTTCACTGCCATTCCCAGCGCATACGACTTTATACGACAGTAGCACTCGCAAAACACAGTGTCAACGCAATTTATGGCCTACGTGGCGACCTTTTCCACGCCCGAAAACAATGCGAAACCGCGGGCGGATGAGCGCCGACGATCAGCGAGCTCGCTGAATCCGCCGATCCGCCGTGCGCTTGGCCAGTCCTTTCAATTCGAGCGATGTGAGGGCAGCCAGGGCGTCTCCGACCGAAATCTCGCAGCGCGAAATCAGCGCCTCCTGCGTTATCGGGTTTTGTGAGAGTAGGCCATAAAGCGCCGTCTCGCCGGCACTAAGGTTAGCGGTTGGGGTGGAGGATTCGTTCTCGGACTGCTGGGCCATCCCTTCGGCATCGAACAAAGTCGGTGGGGACTGACGCGGTTTGAGCTGTGCGCCGAGGTCGCCAAGTTCGTCGAGGATGTCATCGAGGCATGTGACGAGGGTGGCGCCGTCGCGGATGAGCGCGTTCGTTCCTACGCAGGTGGCTTCCTGCAACCTGCCCGGAATTGCGAAAACTTCGCGGTTGTATTCCATTGCCAAACGGGCGGTAATAAGTGCGCCGCTCCGGGCAGCGGCCTCTACGACCAGCGTCCCGAGCGTCATTCCAGCGATGATGCGATTGCGCGACGGGAAATTCGAAGCGCGCACCGGGGCGAGCATCGGGGCTTCGGCCAGCCAAACGCCATGTTGCAGCAATCTTTCCGCGAGCGGACGATTCTCGGGCGGATAGATGTCATTCAATCCGCTGCCGAGCACCGCAATCGAGCGGCCTCCGGCGTCGACCGCGCCATGATGGGCGAACGCATCGATGCCGCGGGCCAGGCCGCTGATCACTGTGATTCCCGCGTTCGCGAGCAACTCGCCGAAACGGCGGGCCTGCTCGCCGCCGTAAATCGAGCATCGGCGGCTGCCGACTACGGCAACGCTGATCGCGTCCGTGCGGCGCAATTCGCCCTTGACGAAAAGCACGATCGGCGGGTCGGGGATTTTCAGAAGCGCCGGCGGGTAATTGGCGTCTTCGCGGCAAATGATGCTGACGCCGTGCTTTGCTGCGGCGGCGACTTCGCTCTCGATCACCGCGTCGTCACTGAGCCCGCGCTCGATCTTTTCTGCTGTCTCGCGACCGATCCCGCTGATCTCGGTGAACTGCCCGTGACTCGCGCGCGCGGCGGCGTCGGCGCTGCCAAAGCGCTCGATGATTCGCGCAAAGCGGATAGGTCCGATGCCGTCGATTAGAGCCCAGCGCAAATAGGCGCGGGCGGCGGAACTGATCGTTGATTCGGCGGTCATGGTTTGTCGCTACGATCGCCCTCGCGATGATTTCAGTACGAGCAAGCGACTCATGATAATATGCGCGCTGATGCTCATATCTCGCATCGCTCTCCGCGTCGGGCAAGCGCGGCGTGATGAACCCCCGCCTCGTTCAATTTCGCAGTCAGTGCCGTGCTCTGTTCCGGCTCCGCATGAACCAGGAATATCCGCTCCGCCGTTCCACGCAGGGGAATCAGGCTGCGCAAGAGATCAGTCTGATCCGCGTGCCCGCTAAACCCGTGAATTTGCAAAACCTGGCAGCGCACAGCGTATTCCTCGTGGAAGAGCGTGATGGCCTTCACGCCATCGACCAACCGTCGGCCGAGCGTGTTGACGGCCTGATAACCGACGAACAGAAGCGTGTTTCGCGCGTCCTGCACGTTGTTCTTGATGTGATGCCGAATTCGGCCGGCCTCGCACATGCCGCTCGCGGAGATGATGACGCACGGGCCTTTGAATTGATGCAGGCGCTTGCTTTCCTCGACCTCGCGAATGTATGTGCAGCAGCTCAGGCCGAACGGATCGCCGGCGTGTTGCTGGAGTTTGCGCGTCTCCTGATCAAAGCACTCGGGATGCGTGCGAAAGACTTCAGTGGCATTGAGCGCCAACGGGCTGTCGACGAACACCGGAAGATGCGGCAGCAGATTGGCGCTGATCGCTTCATGCAGGTAATACATGATTGTTTGCGTGCGCCCGACGGAGAATGCCGGAATAATCACTTTTCCACCGCGATCAATCGTGGCTTTGACGATTTTCACGAACGCTTCGCGGGCGTCCGCGACAGGCTCGTTGACGCGCGCGCCGTATGTGGCTTCGCATATTACGATCGACGCGCTGGGAAACGGCGCTGGATCGCGCAAAATGGGTGTGCGCGGGCGTCCGACGTCGCCGCTGAAATAGAGCGTACGTCGCGCACCATTGTCCTCGATCGCCAGTTCGACGCCGGCAGAGCCGAGCATATGGCCGGCTTCATGAAAGCGCGCGGACAATCCGGGCGCCACATCGAACCAGGCGTCATACGACACGCTTCGCATGAGCCTCACGGCCGCGATCGCATCGTCCTCGTCGTAGAGAGGTTCAATCGAGTCCAGGCCCTTTCGCGCGCGGCGGTTGTTGACGTATTGCGCGTCTTCCTGCTGAATGTGGGCGGAATCGGGTAGCATCACGGCCGACAGATCACGCGTCGCAGGCGTGCAGTGAATGGGTCCGTCAAATCCATCGCGCGCCAGCAGCGGCAGCCGGCCGGTGTGGTCGATGTGTGCGTGAGACAGGACCACTGCTGAAATCTCATTGGGGTTCATCGGCCATTGGCGGTTCTTGGCTTCGGAGTCGGCACGGCGGCCCTGAAATAACCCGCAGTCGAGCGCGACCCATTTGTTGCGCACCCGAAGCATGTGCATGGAGCCTGTGACTTCTTCGCACGCGCCGTGAAAGAGCAGTTCGGCCATGAGCGTTCCTGATCCGGGTTATCGCGTCCCGCGATTCGAACGGGAGAATAGCACGATCGAGCGGCGGATGCGCTCTTCGGAAATGCAATTGGGCCGCTACTCACTGCGGAGGCATCGATGTATTCTGAGCCTAATCGCTTGCGGATACGGTTGGTTGTTGATGTCGGGGCCCGTTTGTAACAGGGAATGCATATGGCGCTGATGGTCGGAGTATCGGGAATACGCGGGTTGGTCGGGGAGACGCTCACGCCGAGCCTGGTATTGGAATTCTCGCAGGCGTATGCGACCGCGCTGTCGGGATCACAATACCTCGTAGCGCGCGACTCGCGATCAAGCGGCGAGATGTATGCCTCGATCGTTGCGGCGGGCTTGGCGGCGTGCGGCGCGGCCGTAACCGATCTCGGAATCGCGATGACGCCGACCGCTGCCTATGCGATTCGGTCCGGCGGATTTTCCGGCGGCATCGTCATCACGGCGAGCCACAATCCGCCGCAATGGAATGGCCTGAAATTTTTGGATGAGAACGGGTTGGGGCCGGACCCGGCGCGTGTCGCGGCGGTCAGCGAAGTCCGGGCGAACGGCGACTACGTGCTCGTGAAGAGCGGTTTTCAGCCGATTCGCCGCGATCATGACGCGGGCAAGCGGCATGTGGAAGCGGTTCTCGGGTTGATCGAGGTCGATCTGGCATCGCTCCGTGGAACGCGGGTTGTGCTCGATAGCGTGAATGGGGCGGGCGGCGTGGTGACGCCGGCGTTTTTCGACGCACTGGGGTGCGAATTAACACACATCAACGCTGCGCCGAATGGGCAGTTCGCGCATCCGCCCGAGCCGATCGAAGAGAATCTCGGACAGCTTGGCGAAGCGGTGCGCTCGGCCGGCGCGTCGGTTGGCTTTGCGCAAGACCCCGACGCGGATCGGCTGGTCGTGTTGGATGAAAAGGGCGGCTACATCGGCGAGGAATTCACGCTGGCGCTCGCGGTGTGGTCCGTGTTGTCGCGCCGTCCGGGGGATGTAGCGGCGAATCTGAGCACGTCGCGCATGATCGACGACATTGCGGCACGGTTTGGCCGCAAAGTGATGCGAACGCCGGTGGGTGAATCACATGTCGCTCGGGCGATTCTGAAGCAAGGGTGCGTGGTTGGAGGCGAGGGCAATGGCGGCGTAATTGACCCGCGGATTTCGCCGGTTCGCGACAGCTTGTCGGGAATCAGCCAGGTATTGCAACTCATGTCGGCGACGCGCAAACCGCTGAGCGCGCTGGTGGCCGAGCTTCCGCGTTACGTAATGATCAAGCAGAAATATGAGGCAACGCGGGAGCGGATCGACGCGGCGGTCGGCGCGATCCGGGCGTCATTCACGGGCGAGAAAGTGGATGCGTGCGACGGCGTGCGCGTGGATTTCGCCGAAGGCTGGGTGCACGTGAGGCCGTCGAACACAGAGCCGATCGTGCGCATGATCGCCGAAGCCCGCGACGCGACATCAGCGCGGCGGTTGCTGGATCGCGTAAAGGCGGCCGGAAAACTGTAATCGTCGGGACGGGAGCGCTCGTTGCCCGCCCACCGTGTGAGCCGACCGGGCCGCGCCACTTTTTAGATCAGAACCGTTCGCGAAGCACGTTCGCCGGCAATCGTCAGCGAGCGCGCGTGGCGACCGCGGCGACCGTATCCGCTATCATTTTGGCCGAAACGAATCGCCCGCCGCCGCGCGGCGTTGGCGCAAACCGGATCTTCATGGGAGCAACAATGTTCGCGCAACGTGCATTTGGCGCTTTGGTCATGGGCCTCATTGGAGGTGTCGTGCAGGTGTCATTCAGTCAGGACAGGTCGCCCGGCGCATCGCCGATCGCGGACGGGATTCAGCGCGCGGAAGCGGCGGTGGCGGCGATTGTGGCCGTGCCGAGCGCCAAACGAACATATGAGAACACGATCGGCGCGATCGATGACTTGCTGACGCGCTTCGAAACTGACACGAACATGCTGCGGTTCATGCAATACGTCTCGACCGACGCGACCGAGCGAGAAAAAAGCCAGAAGGCGGAAGAGGACGCGAGCAACTGGGTTGTCGGCGTGTTGAAGAGGGATGATCTCTACAAGGCTGTGCGCTCGTTTACGGACACGAAGCCGGCGCTCGATGGGGTTAAGAAAAAACTGCTTGACGACCTGATGCGCGAATTCCGTCGCGCGGGCATGGATCTCGATGTCGCCAAGCGAGAAGAGTTAAAGGGCATCCAGGCGGAGATCATCAAGCTCGGGCTCGAATTCGAGAAGAACATTCGCGATGATCAGACGAAGGTGCTGCTAACCGCTGACGAACTGGCCGGCGCGCCAAAGGACGTGCTGGAGCGGCAAAAGCAGACGGACGGAGTTTACTTCGTGGGCCTGGATTACCCGACGTATTACCCGCTGAGCGAAATGTGCGAAAAGGAGACGGCGCGACAGAAGCTGTTTCTCGCGTACAAGCGCCGCGGCGGACAGGCCAATGTCAAGCTGATCGAGAAGATACTCGAGTTGCGCGCCAAGCAAGCCGCGATGCTTGGATATGCAACGCCGGCGGATTTTGAAATCGAAACGCGCATGGCCAAGACTGCGGAGACCGTGCGGCAGTTTTATGCGAAGGTTCGGCCGCTGGTGCGTGAGAAGACCAAGCGCGACGTCGAGGAATTCGTCGCGGCGAAGCGCGGCCACACCGGCGACGCGAATGCGAAGCTCCGACCGTGGGATCAGCCTTTTTACAAGCACTATTTGCTAAAGACAAAGTACGCCGTTGACTCGGAAAAAGTGCGCGAGTATTTCCCGATGGAGCGCGTCGTCGAGGGCTTGTTTTCCGTGACACAGTCGCTTTACGGGCTTGAGTATCGCGACATCACCGCGGATGCGGCGGCGAAGGGCCGGCCGATCTGGCATCCCGACGTGAAATTGTTTGAAGTGTGGGACAAGACCAGCAAGCAAATGCTGGGGGAGTTCTACCTCGATTTGTATCCGCGCGAGAACAAGTACAACCACGCCGCTCAATGGGGATTGGCACAGCGCAAAGTGTGGCAGGATGGCACGCTTCAGAAGCCGCTGGCGGCGCTGGTCTGCAACTTCACCAAACCGGCGGCCGACAAGCCGTCGCTTCTCACGCATGACGAGGTTGAGACGTTTTTCCATGAGTTTGGCCATTGTCTGCACACGATCGTGACGACGGTTGATTACGGCACGCTGGCCGGTACCAACGTGGCGCGAGATTTCGTCGAAGCGCCGTCGCAGATGTTCGAGAACTGGGTTTGGGATGCAGGCGTGTTGAAGAGTTTCGCGAAGCACTATCAAACCGGCGCGGTGTTTCCGGATGAACTGCTTGCGGGAATGATGAAGGCCCGCAATCTGGGCAGCGGCCTCGAAGCGGAGCGGCAGTGCTATTACGGCATGGTGGACCTTTATTTCCACAGCGTTCCGGACGGCAAGGTGAACACGATCGAGATCGCGGACAAATTCTTCACGGAGATCGAGTCGTACGAGCCGGTGCCGAACACATTTTTCCATGCGTCATTCGGCCATCTGATCGGCTATCAGGCGGGCTATTACGGCTACATGTGGTCGTTGGTCTATGCCCAGGACATGTTCAAGCGATTCCGCGAGCTCGGCATCTTGAATCCGGAAGCCGGCATGTATTACCGCAATAAGGTGCTGTCGCGCGGCGGAAGCGCGGAGGCGATGGACCTGCTGCGCGACTATCTCGGCCGCGAACCGCAGATGGATGCGTTTCTGGAGCATTTGGGGTTGGAGCCGTCGAGCGCGAGTCGGTGATTCGCGAAGCGCAACTGCGGCGGACACGAACAACAGGAGCGCCGGCTGTCTCAGTTGCTTGGGCTGGCTTTCGCGAACGTGCGGAGGTGCTGGGCCTGCGCACCGAAGTAGGCTGATTGCTGTTTGGCCGATGGAACCGGGGCGTGGTATGATCATGGTTATATGGTTCGGTTAAACGCACATTTCGACGGCAAGATGATCGTCCCGGATGAGCCTCTGCCTCTGAAGCCTAACCAGCGCGTGCGCATTCAGGTCGAGCCGATAGAAGCCGAGCCTGCGGAAACGATGGAAAACGCCCGGCGCGAATTCGGCCAGCAGAAGGGCGTAGTGCTCCATGTGGCGCCCGATTTCGATGAGCATCTCGGCGACGACTTCTGGGGTCTCGCTGACGACAAAACCAAATGAAGCTACTGGTCGACACCCATGTCTTCCTCTGGCTCGTTCAACAGGAGCGATCCCGCGCCGCGTGCTTGACCCACTCGAAGAACTTTCTAACGAGCTGTTTGTCAGCATTGTCACTCCGTTGGAGATGCAACTCAAAGTTGGCGTCGGAAAGCTCGCGCTCGGCAGATCGGTGCGGTCGGTCGTGGAAACGCAATTGGCTCGCAGCTCCATGGCCCTACTGCCGATCACGCTCGACCACATCGACGCGCTCTCACGCCTGCCTGATCACCATCGCGACCCCGTTTGATCGCCTGCTCGTCGCCCAGGCAATCCACGAAGGGCTGACGCTCGTGAGTTCCGATCGAGCGATCACGAAGTACGCCGTGCCGATGCTATGGGAATAGTTGCGCGCCGCGGCGGATGCGCTCGCTGACGCATCGGGCGGCGCGGCCAGGGACTTTCGTAACGCGGCCATTTTTCGCGATTTTTCGTCCACGCAGCGCGCCGCTCGGTCCACGGAGCGCGCCGCTCCGTCCACGCAGCGCCGCGCTCCGTCCATGCGGCGCGCTATTGCGTCCATGCGGCGCGACAAGTCGTCCATGCGCGGCGTCGGTGGCCCTATGCTTCATCCGCCCTGCTGTTCGTCAGCAGAACCAACTGGGTCGCACTTCCGCGTCCGGGCGGGTATCGGTGCACCGCACTCCGTACACTTTCCGCTGACGTTGCCTGTCAGGTCGTATCCACAACCTCTGCACAAGCCCCTCGCCTCGCGCTCGACGCTTCGTCGCTCCATGCGCAGCGCTAGGAAATAGCCGACGACTCCTCCGAGACCCCAGCCGGCGAACCCCAGCTGACCCCAATGAATCTTGACCCTCAACCAGTAATCCGGGGCACCTATGGCAGTAATCATGGCCTCGACGATTCCCGCCAAGCCGCCGATGAGGATGCCCCAAAGCACGTACTTCTTCACGTTGGCGTTCTTACACTTCTCATGCACCGGTCGCAAGAATAGTGGCGCCCTCACGGACCTGCCATGCCGCCAACCTTTGGGACCGCCCCAGTGGTCCCGCGTCGCCGCGGGCGAGTGGTAAGCGATCAATACTCCCACGGCCCCGGCACCCAGCGAAACGCGTCGCCGTCGATCGCCACGTGGCAGACAGGACGGCAGCGACAGGTGCGTGGCCACCAGCGACTCGCGGTTGGCCGCCAGCTCCCGCAGGAGAGCGACGCGCACGCGGGCCGCATCCTCAGGTTCGCGCTCGGAGGGTGCGAGAAAGGATTCACGCACCAGCAACTCGTCTTCGAAGCCGTTGAACCAGTCGGGGTGCTCGAACCCGACCTGGAACACGGCGTCGCACGCGCGAGTGTCGCATCGAATTGCGGGCTGGAAGCCCACGCTACCCGTTCTCGCGGGCCTCTCCTCCCCAATTTCGGCGAAGCGCGGATTCAAACCGTGGCCGGCACGGCGTCGCGGAGGTGCGCGTTGAGTTCGGGCGCGGCGGCGGCGCGCGTGTAGATGTAGAAGCTGCCATATGTCGCGGATCGATCGCGGGCGAGGAGTTTTCGTGCAAGTTCGGGATGCGGCTTGAGCTGGTCCCGCACGTTTGTCGGCGGCTCGAGCTGGTAGCTTCCTGAGCGATAGATGAACGTGGCGCGTTCCGAAGCGGCGCGCATGATGCTATGCCAGGTGGATTCGTATAACTGTGTGCGCGTCCACATCCAGTCAAAAATGTCGAGCAGGTTGAATTTGTCGATCGAGCCGGCCGGCTGCGAGTCGAGAAACGGGCCAAGCCAGCCGTTTACAACGTGCACGCGATGGAGATTGTCGCGGAGCGTCTGGAAATTCTCTTCGAGCAGGTAGGGCGGAACGCGCTTTCCTCGGAATTTTCCGGTCACGGCGACGCTCATGAAATAATTGTCGTAAATCGGCACGCGGGTCATCACATATTCGATGCGCTCTTTGACGTACTCGAACATGTCGTGTCGTTCATGCACAAGGTCAAACTGATGCGGATGCACGCCTGCCAGAAACATGAACGGCTTGAAGTAGACAAACAACTTCGCCGATTTGCCCCAAAGCTTGGGCGCGACATGCTTGCGATACCACGCATACTGCTCTTCCAGATTGTCGATTTCGAAGAAGTCGTCGGCCTGATTCAAGTCGATGCCGAGGAACTTCAGAAAGCGCCGCATGATCAGAAAGAACAAGCCGTTCTTGCCGAACTGGTACAGCCCGCGCGCGGCCATCCAGAGATTCCTGTCCCAATATTCGCGCGAGCGCTGCGAAATCATCGGGCGCAAGCGGGCCCGGTACACCGACGTGACGATGTTTGGGCGGCGCGCGGCGAAGATGTCAAAAAACGTCTCGTAATCCAGCGTGGCGATGGCGGCGAGCTTTAGCTCAAGCACGGCCGTTTGAGCGGGATTGCTATCCACGCTGATCAGCTTCTTCGGTGTCTGGCACAGGAAGTTAAGCGGGTTGCAGCCGGCGGACGTGATCGAGATGATTGTGTCATTGGCTCCGGGCCGCAGAGCGATGCGATCCATTTCGGGGTCTTCCCACGACATGTTGAATACGATGCCGTGGAACACCATTCGTTCGAGCCAATCCCGCTTGGGCAGCGGCATGTCAGTGTACTGATACAGCATCGCCTCTCCGAACAACCGCCGTGAAGTTGTACCCGCCCATCCAGTCGATCACTTGAAGTTTTGGATCGATTTCGCGCAACGTTTCAATATATGGTTGTAGCGTCTCGACGTGGTTCGCCCGCAGCCAGCCGCGCATCACTGGTGCGAGCGGTCCCCATCCGCGGAACTGGCCGAAATCGAGCACAGTCATGCGGCCATCGGGCTTCAGATGCTCGAATGCCCGCCGCAATGCGCCGCGCCAATCGGGGATCATCGTGATGCTATAGGCGAACAGAATTCCGTCGAATCGGCGCGCCAATTGCAGCGTCGAGGCGTCAGCGCGCATCAGTTCGACATTCCGCCAGTTTTGCGATTCGACGCGGCGGCTGGCGCGCTCCAACATGTCCTCGGAGAAGTCGAGCCCGACGAGCTTTCCAGCGGATGGGTCCAGCCGCTCCTGCACGAATCGAAAGTTCAGCCCGGTGCCGCAACCGATCTCCAGGATTTCGCTGTTTGGTTGAACAGCCAGTGTCTCGACTGCGCGACGCCGGCCATGAAGAATCATCCAGCGCGTGCTGTCATAGACGTACGCGTGATAGCGATAAAATCGTTGTACGGCCGAATCGGACAAGTTCAGTCCTTCCGCGCGGTGGCGGGTTGCTTTTTGGGCAGAAATTGCTCTAGCGCAGCGAGCATGTCGGATTTTCCGAGACGAGCCTTTCCGAAACCCGGCGCGGCGCCCGCGGCGACGGCCGTCTCCTGGGCAGCGGGTAGATTGCTCACCATCATGATGGGGATGGCAGCAAGTGACGCGTCGGCCCTGGCGGCGCGAATGAGCTCGATGCCTTCGCTTTGATCCTCGAAAATCAGCCGATTGACCAGCACAAGGGCGTAATGAGTTTCGCGCATCATGCGGAGCGCGTCTGGCACGAACATGACCCTGTCCACTTGCGCCTGGAACGCGCCTTCGATGACCCACTTGATGCCGGCGTGGTCGGGGTCGCAGTTTCCAACATCCAGAACGCGAACGATGCTTGCGGGTGGATTTTCGCGGATCAAGTTGTCCTCGGCTACGTCGGCAGTCGCGACAGCGTCGGACGCGGTTGCCGCAAAATTCGCACTATAGCTTAGCTCCATACGGACGATGCGCAAAGTTCCCGGCGCGGCCGCGATGTTGCGGATTAGACCCAATGAGTTAACCTTACGCGGCTCGGGCCGGACGAGATGCGCCGGCTTAACGGAGGTGTTTGATGCCCGGCGATGTGTTGGTTTTTGCGGAGCAGCGCAGCGATAAGTTGCACCCCGCCGCGGCGCAATGCATTGCGCCCGCTCGGGAATTAGCCTCGAAACTCGGCGGCCAGGTTGTGGCAGTGGTGGTCGGGCATGGTGTGGAGCAGGCGGCGGCCGCGATCGAGAAGGCCGGCGCCGAACGTATCATTGCGATTTCTGATCCGGCGCTCATGCATTATTCCGCCTTGCGCTATCGCACCGCGCTCGCGGCAGCGATTCAGCGGATGCAGCCGCGCGTTGTGCTACTTCCGGCAACATTCATGGGGCGCGACCTCGCGCCGCGAACGGCCGCGCGGATCGGTGCGTCGTTGGCGACCGACGTGATCGCGATTTCGATCGGCGACGGCGGCGCGATTGACGTGCGCCGGCCGGTATTCAACGGCAAAGCGTTTGGCACGGTGCGTTTGCCGGCGGATCGCGTTGCGATGGCGACAGTCCGGCCGAATACGTACGCCGCGCCTGCTGGTGGCGGTGGCGCGGTGCGAGAATCGCTTGCGTTCGTGGCGGCGACGGGGGATGAACGCATTGAAATCGTGGACGTTGTGAAGTCCGGTGGCGAGGTAAAAGACGTTACCGAGGCTGACATCATTGTCTCCGGCGGGCGCTCGTTGAAGAGCGAAGAGAATTTCAAGATTATTTATGACCTGGCGAAAGAGCTGGACGGGGCGGTGGGGGCGTCGCGCGCGGCGTGCGACGCGGGATTTCAGCCGCATAGCCGGCAGGTCGGCCTGACCGGAAAAACCGTCACGCCGAAGCTGTACATCGCCTGTGGAATCAGCGGCGCCATTCAGCACCTGGCGGGCATGCGCGGCAGCAAGGTGATCGTTGCGATTAACACCGATCCCGAGGCGCCGATTTTCAAAATCGCGGACTACTGCGTGGTGGGCGATCTGTTCAAGATCGTGCCCGCGATTACGCAGGAGGCTCACAAGCTCAGGCATCATTAAAGACCCGCACGGCCGCGAATGACGTGGCTTGTTGCGACGCCGAATTGTTAGGCTGGTGAAATCGGCGGCCGCCGGTTAAGGATTTGGCTGGATCGACCGATACGCGAATCATGTTCGCGGTTCGATTCGCCATGTCATCGCATCGCTCAACCGCTGCACAGACCGCCGCGGCGTTCCAGCCAGTCACCGGCGTCGAGCAATCGGTCGCATGTCGTCGGGAAGCGCGAATCCTGCTGTCGCTATGCGCGATCTGGTTGATCGGAGTTTGCGATCTTGCGTTTACGATTTCCGAATCCGAGCACCAACATTTCGATGAGTTGAATCCCGTGGCGGCCATGCTGGTGGACAGTCCTCCCGCGCTGCTGGCGACTTATAAGCTCGGGCTGTCGGTGTTCGGGACTTCGGTGCTCGTGATCCTGCGGCGGTATCCAGCATCCGAGACGGCTTGCCGGATTCTGACGGCGGCGTACGTGCTGCTCGCGTTGCGGTGGATGATTTATTTTCAGGGGCTGTATTCGACGCGAGACAATCTGATTGTCACGATGCTCGCTCAAATGCCATAGTCGTGGCGTCAAAAAAACAAGAATCGCTTCTTGCACACATTCGGCCGATCAACATCCACAAGGTCGGTGATGCCATGCTTGCGGAAGCGAGGCAGCAGCGTCTCCGCGCCGTGTTTGAGCTTATGCGACATTTCCTCGGCGTAAAGCGGCATCAGCGCGAAGAAGTGAATTGTCTTGTCGCCGATGACGAGTTCGGCGAATTCCGGCGGCGCGTTTTGGGGCGTCATGAGCATGACGCCAGAGAGCCTGGTGTTGGCGGCGAACGGCTCCGGCGGATCGCCATTCGGCACGGTGTGCCATTCCCAAAGCCACGTGTCGAATTGATGCGGAAACCGCGCGAGGATTTTCAGCCAGCGCACTGGCCAGTACCAGCGCTCATCCTCCAAATCCGCACGACCGAGCCGCCAGTCAGGCGGAAGAAATGCCATGAGCTCCGCATATTCACGTCCTTCCGCCCCGGGCGGCGCGTCCATGGATCGGTCGCTCATGCCGGTTGTAACAAGCGTGTGAAACGGGCGGTCCGGGCGAGGCGCAACCCAATGTACGTCGATGTGCACAATGTCGGAAACAATTTCGTGAAACACAAGTTTGACCGGGCCAAGGTGCTTACTAATATGCTCGCTGATCGCTTCGATGGTTTCGGAGTCACCAAGTGCGGGCTCAAATTGTTTCGTGGGCTCCGTATGGCGAATAATTTGGCCTTCAGGATCATCCGGTAATTCCTCAATTTCACCGGACTGTTCCACGACAAATTGCTCTCCACAAGCGCGGCACCGCGCGCGGCGACCAACGGCATTCGCCGGAAGTCGATACGGTTCCGCACAAGCTCGACATCGGCCGGTGGTGAACTGAACATCTGGCATATTAAACCTTGTTTCACGGAGCCGCTGGCTGCAAGACTCAAGCCGGTTAGCGCATAAAATACATTTCATGCATACCGATTGTCTATCTCAACCTGCATTTTCGACATACGCTCCAATCGTAAGGCGTCTGCGCTTCGCCGAATTCGAGCCGCCGCAGCCGCTCACGGCATAGCTGGACCGTGTGCGTCATGCTCGCGTAAAGGTCTGCGACATTGGATTTGCGATCGCGGATTAGGGGTATGGATGCGGAAAGATTCCCGTCTGATCGTGGTTGCGAATCGACTGCCTGTGCAGCGTGTCGGCCGTGGCAGCTCCGCGCGTTGGGAGCGGAGCTCCGGCGGCTTGGTGACGGCCATGAGCCCGATCCTGCGGCGGCACGCCGGCGTCTGGATCGGCTGGACGGGGAATGCCGGTCGCGCCCCCGCGCCGTTCACGCACGAGCGATTGATGATTCGTCCAATCGGCTTGAGCGAACGCGAAGTTCACGACTATTACCAGGGGTTTTGCAATCGCACGATCTGGCCGCTTTTTCATGACGCACTGCGTCCGCCCGAATTTCAGCGTGACCGATGGGATTGTTACATCGAAATCAACCGGCGGTTTGCGCGGGCGGCGGCGCGATCGGCGCGGCGCGGCGACATCATCTGGGTGCACGACTATCAGTTGCTTCTAGCGCCGCGCATGATTCGCGAGCTGCGGCGCGATATCAAGATTGGTTTCTTTCTGCATATTCCGTTTCCTCCGGAGGAGCTTTTCGCGTGGCTGCCGTGGCGTCAGGCGGTGGTGCGCGGGCTGCTTGGCGCCGACCTGGTCGGGTTTCAGACTTTCTCCGATGCCCAGAATTTCTCTCGCGCGGCGCGACGTTATGCGCCGGCCGAAGGGACGGATACCGAGATTACCTGCGAGAACCGCAGAATTCGGATCAATGCCTTTCCGATTTCGATCGACTTTCGCGATTTTGAGCGACGCGCGAACCAATCAGCCGTGGTTCAGCGCGCGAGGCAGATTCGTCAGCGAATCGGCCCGGAGCGCCGGATCATGCTGGCGGTTGACCGGCTGGATTACACAAAGGGCATCGAGTCCCGATTGCGCGCATTTGAGGATTTGTTGGAGCGCAAGCTGATCCGTGTCGAGGATTGCGTGCTGATTCAGATCGCCGTGCCCAGCCGTGAGAACGTCACGGAGTATCAGGAAATGCGCATGCGAATCGAGCAGACCGTCGGCCGGATCAACGGCGAATTCAGCCAACCCGGCCACGTCGCCGTTCACTATTTCAGAAGAAGCGTGACGCCGGACGATTTGTCGGCGTATTACCGTGCGGCGGACGTAATGCTGGTTACGCCGCTGCGCGACGGCATGAATCTGGTCGCGAAGGAATACGTCGCGACGCGGACCGATTACAGCGGCGTGTTGGTGCTGAGTGAGTTTGCCGGGGCGGCGAGGGAGTTGCGACGGGCTCTGCTGGTCAATCCGCACGACATTCAGGGCGTGGCGGCGACGATTCTCCAGGCACTACGGCTACCGCGTGACGAGGCGCGAAAGCGAATGATGATCTTGCGCATGATCGTTCGCAGGCATGACGTATATGATTGGGCCGAGAAGTTTCTGGAGGCGTTGGAGCGATGAACGGGCTGCGTGAGCGGCTGGGAGCGCTGGCCAGATCGCCTGTGCTGCTGGTTGCCACAGACTTTGACGGAACGCTGGCGCCGATCGTGCCAAATCCGGCCACGGCCGAGATTGATCCGGCGGCGCTATCGCACCTGACCGCGCTCGCGACTCTGCCCAGTACGCATGTCGCCATTCTATCGGGTCGGGCTCGGGCGGATCTCAAGACACGCATCGCGGACACGCGCGGCATCCTGCTGGTGGGTTCGCATGGCGCAGAGGCGGATGCGCTAAATGTACCCAGCGAGGGCGAAACCCAGCGGCTCAACGAATTGTCCGTGCATCTGCACGAGGTGGCGGCGCGATTTTCGGGGGTCTTGATCGAGCGCAAGCCGTTTGGCGTCGTGCTTCACTATCGCAACGCGACGCTTGCGGACGCGAACGGGGCTGCGGAGGCGGCGCGCGCGGTGGGGCAGCGTTTCGACGACGTACAGATTCGCGATGGCGCTTGTGTTGTCGAGTTCATGTCACGCCCGGCGGACAAGGGAGCGGCGCTGCGCAGCATGCGTCACAGGGTGGGGGCGTCGGGAGTGGTCTTCATCGGCGACGACATTACGGACGAGGATGCGTTCGCGGCGGCGCTGGGGCACGACGTTGCAATCAAAGTCGGAGCAGGCGCGACCGTCGCGCCATTCCGAATTCCAGACTTGCCCGCCGTAGTCGAACTGCTGGATGAGCTTGGGCAACTGAGGCGCGAGTGGCTGGAGAGCAGGGCGCTTCCATCGATCGCATCGCATTCGTTGCTTTCTGACCAGCGCACTGTGGCGCTGGTGGATGAATCAGGTCGAATCGTCTGGATGTGCGTGCCGCGCGCGGATTCCGGCGCGATTTTTGCGGATTTGCTGGCGTTCAGCGGCGGCGGTTCATTTTCCATTCAGCCGCAAGTGAAGGGTGGCCGCCCGCACCAGCGTTACTTGGGAAGTTCGTGTGTCTTGGAATCAACGTGGGAATCAATTCGCGTCACGGACTACCTGGACTGCTCCGGCGGGCGGGCGTTTCAGCGGGCTGGGCGCACCGACCTGATCCGCGTGGTGGAAGGCACGAGCGCGGCCCGCATCACGTTTGCCCCGCGGCTCGACTTTGGTCGAGCGGCCACGCGGCTGATGCCGCGCGGCGACGGCCTGGAAATTGAAGGGGCCGCAGACCCGCTGGTGCTGCGTTCTCCCGGCGTGGAGTGGTCAATCGAGCAGGATGGCATCCATCAGACCGCGGTGGCGGTTGTGAAAGCGGCGGATATGCCGGTTGTTCTGGAATTGCGTAGCGGTATCGCGAGTATGCGTGCCGCGCCGGAACCGGAGGCTGTTCGGCGGAACCAAACGCAAGCCTTCTGGGAGGGCTGGGCTTCGACACTGGTCTTACCCCGCATTCAGCGCGATCTGGTGTTGCGAAGCGCGATCACGCTTAAGGCGCTGTGCTATGGACCGACCGGAGCAATTCTGGCTGCCGCCACCACCAGCCTTCCCGAGCATCTCGGCGGCGTGCGAAACTGGGATTACCGCTATTGCTGGCCGCGGGACGCGGCGCTTGCGGCCGCCGCTCTACTACGCCTCGGGAATACCGGCCATGCACACAAGCTGCTCGATTGGATCCTGGGGATTGTCGATGATCTGGCTTCTCCCGAATACCTGCGGCCGATCTACACGGTGAGCGGCGGGGATCTTGGCTCGGAAGGCGAACTGAGCGAACTGTCGGGCTATGGCGATAGCCGCCCCGTGCGCGTGAGCAATGCGGCCGCGTCGCAAGTGCAACTGGACGTGTTCGGCCCGATTGTTGATCTTGTGGCGTCGCTCGCGGAGCGCGGCGCGCCGATTTCGTCGGATCATTGGCGCCTGGTGCGGGCGATGATCCTCGCGGTGGAGCGCCGCTGGCGCGAGCCGGATCACGGAATCTGGGAGTTTCGCGGGCCGCGCGCGCATCATGTGTATTCGCGCGGGATGAACTGGCACGCGGTGGATCGAGCGCTGGTGGTTGCGCAGCACGTTCTGGAGCGAGAGATTCCGGAGTGGGTGGCGCTCAAGGACGCGATCGCGCAGGATGTGCTGGAAAACGGATGGAACGCACAGCGCGGTTCGTTTGTTGGCGCATATGGCGCGACGTGGCTGGATGCCGCGACACTGCACATCGGGTTGCGAGGACTGATTTCGCCGGATGATCCGCGATTCCTGGGTACGCTCGCCGCGATCGAGCGTGAATTGCGGGATGGCGACACGGTGTATCGCTATCGACATGATGACGGATTGCCGGGCGGCGAAGGCGGATTCCACATTTGCATGGCGTGGTTGATCGAGGCGTTCATCAAAACGGGACGCGTGACCGAAGCGCGAGAGATGTTCGACCGGCTTGCGGCGCTCGCGGGCGTCACCGGGCTGTATTCGGAGCAATATGACCCGCAGCTCAGAATGTCTCTCGGCAACCATCCACAGGCGTATTCACACATCGCCATCATCAACGCGGCCGTGGCGTTGGAGGAAGCACAATCGCGGGGCGCTGGGCTCGTGATGTGAGTTACGCGACATCGCGTTCGGATGGAAGCTCGCGCACCGGGGTTTCGACCTGGGCGATATCGGGAAATTCGCCTTGCGTGGTGGAGCCGCCCAGCTCATCCAATTTGCGTCCCATCGGCAACAAGCGGGATTGCCACGAACCGGTGGCGCGATTGAAGGCCGCTGAAGTGCGATCGAGTTGTTTGCCGATATCGGCGAGATGTTCCGCGAATTTGGCGACTCGATCGTAAAGCTCCCGGGCGGTATCGCCGATTTGCCGCGCGTTCTCGACCATGCGCTGCTGTTGCCAGCCGAAGGCCACGGCCCGCAGCAGCGCGATGAGCGTGGTGGGCGAAGCGAGAATCACCCGCTTTTGCACGGCGTCTTCCATCAAAGTCGCGTCCTGCTCGAGCGCGGCGCTGAAGAAACATTCGCCGGGAATGAACAGCACGACAAATTCCGGGGCCGGGTTGAATTGACGCCAATATTCCATCGCGCCAAGTCGCTGTACGTGCGTGCGAACGGCCGCCGCGTGGCGAGCGAGCGCCGCGCCGCGCGCGGCTTCATCGCCCGCCTGCACGGCGTCCAGATACGCGGCGGTGGGCGTTTTCGAATCCACGACGATCGTGCGTCCACCGGGGAGCCGGATGGTCATGTCCGGCCGAATTCGCCCGGTGTCAGTTTCGACGGACACTTGCTCAAGAAAATCGCAGTAGTCGGTCATGCCGGCGAGCTGCACGGCATTGCGCAACGCGAGTTCGCCCCAGCGTCCTTTGACCTGCGGCGTGCGCAGCGCGGTAACGAGCGAGGAGGTCTGCTCGCTGAGCCGCGCGCTGGTCAGACCGAGTTGGCTTAGGCGTTCTGAAAGCTCGCCGTAGGCCTTCTGGCGCGAGTGCTCGATCTGCTGAATATGCCGCTCGTAACGGTCGAGCGCCTCGGCGAGCGGCTTGACTCTCTCCGCGGCGGCGGCGGCGAATGTTTCGTTGTTCGCGCGAAGCGCCTCCGCTGACAATGCGGTGAAGGCCTCGCGCAGCTTCGTTTGCGCTTCGTCGAGCAGCTTCCGCTGCGACTCGATATTTCGTGCAGATTCATCCTGCCGGGCTTCGGCCGCCGCCCGCGCTTGTTGCTGCTCACGAAGCAACTCGTTGAGTCCGGCAATTTCCGTTGTTCGTTCGCCGAGTTGGCGCTCCAACTCGCCTGAACGTCCTTCGATGCGGGCGAAGTCCGCGCGCAGCGCGCTCACTTCGGTTTTGGCGCTCGCCTCATTTGCGGCCAATGACGCACGAAAGCGCGCGGACATCAACAGAAACGTTGCGATGACGCCCAGAATCGCGCCAGCCAGAAAATACAGAATGTCATACACGCGATCAGTATCCCATTGCGCAGCCGTCTTTACGCGATTCCGATGCCCCGATGTAGATATCCTGGGCCGCATCGTAGCCGATGGCCTGGTAGCCACCGAATGCGCCGGGCGCGTCGTGAAGCGTATGTCCCATCGAACGCAGCGCGTCGGCTGCGCCCCGCAAGCCGGCCTCGAGTGCCAGCTTTCCGCCATCGATCATCGAATGACCGTCCGGGTCTGATGAACCCGTGTGATACCAGCGCGGCGCGTCGCCGGCTTCCTGAAGATTCATGTCGAAATCGATGATATTGCAGAGCACCTGCACGTGACCTTGCGGCTGCATGTCTCCGCCCATCACGCCAAAACTCAGGAACGGCGCCCCATTACGCGTCACAAACGCCGGAATGATGGTGTGAAACGGGCGCTTGCCCGGTGCGTAGCAATTGGGGTGGCCGGGTGTGAGCGAAAACTGCGCGCCGCGATCCTGTAGGCAGAAGCCGAGCGATTCGGGGCAAAGGCCGGAGCCGAATCCACGGTAATTGCTTTGAATGAGCGAAACCATGTTGCGATTTTCGTCCGCGACCGTGAGATAGATGGTGTCGCCGCCGCGCAGTTTTACGTCGGCAGCGCGGAGGTCGGTCTCGCCGGCCGGGTATTGAGCCTGCGCCTTTTGAGGATTGAGCAGCGCGCTGCGCGTGGCGGCATATTGCTTCGAGATCAGCGTCGCAGTGGGCACAGCGGAGAATCCAGGGTCCGCGTAGTACCGAGCTCGATCTTCGAACGCGATCTTTTTGGCTTCGATCATGTGGTGCAGCGCTGCGGGGCTGCCGAATCCCATCGCGCGCAAATCGAAGCCTTCGAGAATATTCAGCATCTGTAGCGCCGCAATGCCCTGGCCGTTCGGCGGAATTTCCCAAATGTCATAGCCGCGATAGTTCGTGCTGACGGGCGCAAGCCACTCGGACCGGTGCTCGGCCAGGTCGCGCTTGCGCAGAAAGCAGCCGGTCCGACGACAGAAAGCGTCGATCTCGTCGGCGATGTCGCCGCGGTAAAACGCGTCGCGGCCGCCCGCTGAGATGCGGTCAAACGTGGTCGCCAGCGACGGGCGCGTCCATCGTTCGCCGGCGTTCGGACCACGTCCGTCGCGCAGGAAGGTCTCAGCGAATCCGGGATAGTCGCGCATTGACGCGCCGCGTCGCCAGTAGTGCGCGATCACGTCGCTCACCGGAAAGCCGCTGCGCGCGTGTTGGATGGCCGGCGCAAGAATGTCGCGCATGGGCAGCTTGCCGAAGCGCTCGTGCAGCGTGAACCAGCCATCGACGCAGCCGGGAACGGTGACGGGCAGCGGCCCGAAATCGGGAACGAACTTCAGTCCTTCGCGCTGTAAATGCTCCAGCGTCAACTCCCCCGGTGAGCGGCCGCTGGCATTCAGCGCGATCAGCTCCTTTTTTTTCGCATCCCACACGATCGCGAACAGATCGCCGCCGGGACCGCATCCAGTGGGTTCAGTCACCGCCAGCACGGCGTTTGCGGCGATGGCGGCGTCCACGGCAGATCCGCCCTTCTTCAGTATGTCGAGTGCGGCCTGCGTCGCCAGCGGCTGGCTGGTGGCGGCCATTGCGTGGCGACCGTACACAACCGAGCGCGTGGCGAACGACTTTCCGACGATGCGGTCACCACCGAGAGCGATAGGCGCGGCAGGTCCGATGGTCAGAAACGACATCATGGCTCCCAACCAGAGCGAATACCACATGGCCGGCTCCGAATACGGTAAAGTGTTTCAGGCGTCACGCCGAGGATTGTAATCTCGGGGTTGGATGGCGCCGCACTGACTTTTTCATGTTGGGACAAAGGAGCCTGTTCGATGCGATTTTCCGCCTTTTTGCTGCTCGCCGGCACCGCGTTGATCGGCGGCTGCGTAAGCGCCGCGCCCGCGCAAAATAAATCTTCGTCGCCGGAAAGCCCGCTGATTTCGCGGTCGGTGCTGTTCGGCAACCCGGACCGCGTGAATCCGCAGCTTAGCTTCGACGGGCATCACCTGGCCTTCATTGCGCCTCACAAGGGAGTTTTGAATGTTTGGGTCGGCGCAACGGCCGATGTCGGCTCTGCCCAACCGATCACGAACGACACAAAGCGCGGCATCCGCCAGTACTTTTGGGCATGCAATAACAAGCAGATTCTGTATGTGCAGGATAAAGACGGCGACGAAAACTGGCACGTGTTTGCGACAAACATCGAAACCAACGAAACGCGCGATTTAACACCGATGGAAGGCGTGCAGGCGCGGATCGCGAAGATCAGCCTGGATCGCCCGGATGAGATCGTCGTCGCGTTGAACAAGCGTGATCCGCAGATGCACGATTTGCACATCGTGAACCTGGCGAGTGGAGAGATGAAGCCGTGGCTTCAAAACGACGACGGCATTGTGGACTTCGTGCTGGACAATAACTTCCGCGCTGTCGCGGTTACGCGTTTCACGCCGGCCGGCGGAACCGTCGTCTCCACGCGAGGCGAATCCGGCGAGTGGCAAACCTTTGCGGAAGTCGGCCCCGAGGACGCGATGACGACGCAGGTGCTCGGCACGGATCGCGTTGGCATCATGCTTTATATGACCGACTCGCGCGAACGCGATACCGCTGCATTAGTGGCGTGCAATCTCAAGACCAGCACGAAAACATTTTTGGGCGAAGATTCGCGCTGCGACGTGGATGATGTGCTGGTTCATCCGATCAAGGGCTATATTCAGGCTATCGCGTTCAATCACGAGCGCACGGAATGGAAACTTCTCGACGAAACGCTTGCGGCCGATTTCGCCTACTTGAAAGGCGTTTGTCCGGGCGACTTCAGCGTTACGTCGCGGACAAAGGATGACGCACGCTGGATTGTGACGTACGTCCCGGACAATGCTCCAACGAAGTATTATGTGTACGAGCGCGGCAAAAAAGTCGCCACGTATCTGTTCTCCAACCGCAAACAACTCGAAGATGTGCCGCTCGCCACCATGCATCCGGTGACGATTCCCGCTCGCGACGGGCTAAAGCTCGTGAGCTACCTGACGTTGCCCGTGGGTTCGGGCAGCGGTGCGCGTCCGAGCGCGCCGTTGCCGATGGTGTTGCTGGTGCATGGCGGTCCATGGGCGCGCGACACGTGGGGTTTGAACGGCACGCATCAATGGCTCGCTAACCGCGGGTATGCCGTGCTGAGCGTGAATTTTCGCGGCTCGACCGGCTTTGGCAAGAAGTTCATTAACGCGGCGAACGGCGAGTGGGGCGCGAAAATGCACAACGATCTGCTCGACGCGGTTGAGTGGGCGGTCAAGGAGAAAGTCGCCGATTCGAAGCGCGTGGCGATCATGGGCGGCAGCTATGGTGGTTATGCGACGCTGGTCGGCATGACGTTGACGCCGGATACGTTCGCGTGCGGCGTCGACATCGTCGGGCCGTCGAGCCTCGTGACGTTGCTGGAGAATATTCCGCCATATTGGATGCCGATCATGCCGATGCTCACCACGCGCATCGGCGCGGACGCGAAATCCGAAACCGGCAAGCGCTATCTCCACGAGCGATCGCCGCTTAACTTCGTGGATCAGATTCGCCGGCCACTGCTCATCGGCCAGGGGGCGAACGATCCGCGCGTCAAGCAGGTCGAGTCTGACCAGATTGTTCGCGCGATGCAGAACAAGAAAATACCGGTCACATATGTGCTTTACCCGGATGAGGGGCACGGCTTTCAGCGGCCTCAGAACCGCACGTCGTTCAACGCCGTGGTTGAGGCGTTTCTCGCGCAGCATCTTGGCGGACGGTTTGAGCCGATCGGCAAGGACTTTGAAGGCTCGACGATTCGTGTGCCGGCCGGCGCGGAGCATGTGCCCGGACTGAGAGATGCTGTTCAAACCGCCGGCGCGCCGGGCTGATCGGTCGTCGAACCGCGCGTAAGTTGAGTCTGTGCAAACGGCAACGTGCGGCGCGCGAGTTTGCGCGCCGCACGTTGCTTACTTTTAGCCGGCCGGAGAACGGCGGATACTATTGGTGCACTGGAGAATTGGCTCGATGAATTCCGCCGTTTGGGAATCCACACCGCAAACCGATCCAGACGCGGTTCCGGAAATTCGGCGAATCGACATCGGCGTCAGCGGGATGCGTTGCGCTTCCTGCGTGAACCACGTTGAGTCGGGACTAAGCGCGCTGCCGGGCGTGGAGTCGGCCGAAGTAAATCTCGCCACGAAGACGGCGACTGTGACCTATCGCCCCGATTCTGTGCCAGTGCCTCGGCTCGCTTCGGCGATTCGCGCCGCCGGGTATGAGCCGTTGTTGCCCGAGGAAACCGCCGCATCCGGCGGGCGTGACGGCATCGCGGATCAACTGGATGTTCTTGAGCGGCGCGCCGAGGAAGCGTTATGGCGTCGATTGATCGTCAGCGCGCTGCTGACCGTGCCGGTGCTGACTGTCGCAATGTCGCACGGCGCAATCTCCTGGCTGACCGGTGCGTGGACGCTGGTTCTCCAATTCATCCTGACGACGATCGTGATGTGGTATGGCGCAGCGGAGTTCTTCCGATCGGCGTGGCGGGGCGCGCTGCGCGGCATCGCCAACATGGATACGCTGATTTCCATCGGCGCGGGAGCCGCTTACGCATACAGCGTCTGCGCGTTGGCTCCGCTCCTCCTCTCGCGGCCGCCGGCCGGGCACGCACACGCGCAATCGAGCGTTTATTTTGAGTCGGCCGCCTCCATCATCACGCTGATTCTGCTGGGTAAGCTGATGGAAGCCCGCGCCACTCGACGGACGACAGACGCGATTCGCCGGCTGGTTCATTTGCAGCCCAGAACGGCGCAACTAATCGACGCGGCCGGAGAACGGGAGATCGGCGTCGATGAGATTGCGGTGGGCGATCGACTGATCGCACGACCGGGCGAAACGATCGCGGTTGACGGCGTGGTGGAGTCCGGCGAAAGCGACGTGGATGAGTCGATGTTAACAGGCGAGTCGGCGCCGGTGATCAAGCCGCGCGGGAGCGATGTTTTTGCCGGAACCATCAACCGCACCGGCGCGATTCAGTATCGCGCGGTGAAAATCGGCGCGGCAACCGCATTGCAGCAAATCGTTCGACTGGTGCGCGAGGCGCAGGGCGCCCGCGCGCCGATTTCAAGACTCGCGGATCGGATCAGCGCAATTTTTGTTCCGGTGGTGCTGGTGATCGCCGCCGCGACGTTTGGCGGCTGGTTGCTCCTGGCAGCGCCGGAGGATCGCTGGAACATGGCGATCGCCGCCGCGGTAGCAGTGCTGGTGATTGCTTGCCCGTGCGCGCTGGGATTGGCGACGCCGACGGCCATCATGGTTGCGACCGGCCGCGCCGCGCAGCGGGGCATGCTGATTCGCGGCGGCGCGGCGCTCGAACGCGCCGGCCGCGTGACGGATGTATTTTTCGATAAGACAGGTACATTAACATTGGGGAGGCCGAACGTCGCAGGCGTCGCGGTCATCGATCCAGGCGTAACACCTGATGCGCTCATCGCGCTGGCGGCGGCCGCGGAGCGCTTTAGCGAGCACCCCATCGCGCGGGCCATTGTGAGCGAGGCAGTGGCGCGCGGGACTGAGCCGGCGGCGTGCTCGGATTTCAAAGCGCATGTGGGAGGCGGCGTGCGTGCGGTGGTCGCCGGAAAAGTGGTGCTGGTCGGCAGCGTTGCGTTTCTCGTCGACCAGGACGTCGAAGCGCCATTGGTCGAGCGAGCAGCAAAGAGCGAGTTCGCTGAGGCGGCGCAGTCGCTTGTGCTGGTTGCTCGCGATCGCGAGGTAATCGGGGCGATTTCGTTGATGGATGAGTTGCGCGCGACAGCGAAAGCGGCTGTCATATCCTTGCGCGAACTTGGCGTTACGGTGTGGCTTGTGTCGGGCGACCGGCCGGCGGCGGTGGCGGTGGCGGCGAAAAGCGCTGGGATCGCGCACTATGAGGCCGCGCTGTCGCCGGCGCAAAAAGCCGGGAAAGTTCGCGAGCTTCAAGCGACCGGGCGCGTGGTCGCAATGGTCGGAGACGGCATCAATGACGCTCCGGCACTTGCAGCGGCGGATGTGGGGCTGGCCATGAGCAGCGGCACAGACATTGCGATTAGCGCGGCGGACATCACGCTGCTGCGCGGCGATCCGCAGGGTGCAGTGGAAGCGATCGCGCTGTCACGAGCGGCGCTGCGGACGATCCGGCAAAACCTGTTTTGGGCATTCGCGTACAACGTGCTGAGCATCCCGATCGCGGCGGGAGTGCTGTATCCACTTACCGGTTGGCTGCTGTCGCCGATGCTGGCCAGCGCGACGATGGCGCTGAGCAGCGTTTCGGTTGTGATGAACAGTTTGAGATTGAAGCTGCGGGCGTAACCTCGGTCGCGTGTGCAGGTTAGTAAAGTCGCATAAAATGGCTTGACATTGTATCGGCACGAGGAGCGCGATTTGAGCAGCGTTCGGGTTTCGGAACTCGCGATTCGCCAGTACAAAAGCATTGAGAATTGCCGCATCGAGCTTGAGCCGCTGACGATCCTCGTCGGACGCAATGGCGCCGGCAAGAGTAACATCATTGATGCAATCCGATTCGTCACCGACGCGCTTCGCAACACGCTTGAATACGCGATTCGCGAGCGCGGTGGAATCGAACAGGTGCGACGTAAGTCATTAGGAGGGCGGCCGACGCACCCGGGCGTGGAATTGACTCTTCGTTTGCCAGATGGGGGATCAGCAAGGTATGCATTTCGCATTGCTGCGGTTAAAGGGCGAGATTTTCGGATCGACAAGGAGGCTTGCAGTGTAACCGCAGCCAATGGCGAGAGAGCTGATTTCAAAGTGGAAGACGGGAACGGCGCATGGTCGCTGAACGGTCCGATGCCCCCGGTTCAGCTGGATCGTCTGATGCTCGTGGCCCTGTCCGGTTACTCGCAATTTCGCCCCGTTTTTGACGTGTTGACGCGCATGGCGTTTCACAATCTGAATGCCGAAGCGATGAAACTGCCGCAAAGACCTGAACCTGGGACATTGCTTGCCCATGATGGGCGGAATCTCGCGAGCGTCATCAAGCAGATGCAATCAGCGTCGCCTGAAGCGCTTCAACGCGTCGTCGAATACCTGCGCGTCATCGGTGTCCAGATCTCGCGCGTGGCGCATAAACAAGCCGGCGCGCTCGAAACGTTCGAGGTTGCGCAAGAGAAATCGCGAGACAACGGGCATAAGAATCTTAACTTCGATGCGATTGCGCTATCGGACGGCACAATTCGTGCGCTCGGTATTCTGATATCGATTCTATCCGCGCGATCCTCCGCTGGCAGCGGACCTGCGTTCATCGGCATCGAGGAACCGGAAACCGCGCTGCACCCAGCGGCCGCCGGCGCACTAATGGACGCGCTGATCGAAGGCGCACGCCGAACGCAACTGATCATCTCCTGCCACAGCCCTGATCTCCTTGAGCATTCGAGCGTGACCGCGGAAATGATCCGGGCAGTGATTCTGGCGGACGGAAGCACGAGTGTTGGAAAGCTCGACCCCCGTAAAGTCGAGCTGCTCCGACAGCATCTGACATCGGCTGGTGAACTATTACGAATGGATCAGTTGGAACCCGATCCGGAAGATATCAAACGGCAAGTGGAAGCCGCCGGCACGCTTTGGGCAGGCACGAACTGATGTTCGAAATTGCTCCAATCGTGGAGGGGTACGGCGATGTTGAGGCTGTGCCGATTCTAATTCGAAACCTCGCACCGGAACTAGTAGTGCGTAGGCCGGTGAGGTTTCCAAAGACGAAGTTATTGAAGAGGGATCAATTGGAACGAGCGGTAGCCATTGCCGCTTCCAATATTCGCGACCGCGGCGCAGTGTTGTTGATGGTTGATGCTGATTCGGAATGTGCAATCAAGTTGGCGCGGGGGCTTGAGAGCGAGTGTGCGGCGGCTCATTCCAACGTGGTTTGTCGCATTGCCATCCCCGTTCGCGAGTTTGAGTCCTGGATCGTTGGCGGCTGTTTTGAGTTTCAGGATGAGGATGTAGATCGAGCCGGCGATCCCAAAGGCCGGTTACGGAAGGTGCTCGGCGATTATTCCGAGACAGCGGATCAGGCGCGATTGGCCGCGAAAATCAATCCGGGCGTGTTAGCGCCGCGCTCTCGTTCGTTCAGGCACTTGCTTGACGTGATTGGCGATTATCGACGCTTAGCGAATTCTGCTAGCTGAAATGCTCTTTGAAATATTCTTCGAGCTTGCGTTTGGCCTGCTTTTCCAACTGGCGAACGCGTTCACGCGTCAGGCCGACCTGATCGCCGATCTCCTTGAGCGTCAGCCGTTTGCCGCTTTCGTCGTTCAGCCCATACCGCAGTTTCAGAATGACCGCCTCGCGATCGGTGATGATGTCGAGCATTTTTGTCACGAAATCCGCGTCGGATTCGCTGTTGACCGTCTCGTGCGGAGCGGGCGTGCGCCGATCGGGTAGCGAATCCGCGATGGTCGCTCCGTCATCGGCGGAGCCGGACTGGCTTGGGCACGCACAGGCGCGAATCGCCTGCGCCACCGCCGCGACCTTGCGGGGGGTCGTCTCCAGATGCGCGGCAAGCTCGGAAATGGTCGGGTCGCGTCCGAATTTGACCATTAACTCGCGCATCGCAAGACGCATGCGGCCGATGTGCTCGATCAGATAGCTCGGGATGTGGATCATCTGTGCGCCGTTCTGCACCGCGCGTCGAATCGACTGATCGATCCAATAGCTGGCGTATGTGCTAAAGCGCGAGCCGACGTCGGGGTCGAAACGATCCACCGCCTGCATCAGGCCGAGATTACCCTCGTTGACGAGGTCTTCCATCGGCAGGCCGCGATTGCGAAAGTTCTTCGCCACGCTGATCACCAGCCGCAGGTTGGCCTGCACCATCTGCGCGCGGGCCTCCGCGGCGTCCTGCTGAATTTTTTCGTAGCGCGACGGCGATAGTTCACCGCGCGTTAACTGCTCTTGCGCGGCGCTTGCCGCTCGAATGCGTGTGGCCAGATCGCGCTCCTGCTCGGGAGTCAGGAG
>JAEUIR010000109.1 GCA_016795025.1 Phycisphaerales bacterium | reverse complement strand
GTCGGATTCAAGCAACATGATCGCGGCCTCGGACTCGAGCGGGTAACGCAGCCTTCCGAGGATCCGCGATTCGAATGATTTCATAATGCGGTCGTCATCAAAGGCGGCGCTCGATACGAGAATTGCCGATAGATTACGCGCGGAATCAAGAAACTTACTCAGTTCTTGTTCAGCGGCCCGGCTCACATTGTCCACATCCAGAATCAGGACGTCGTAATTGATCTGTCGCAACAGTTGATTTGCGTTATGGAGTTGCTCACATACGGATGTCTGAAACCCCTGACCGCTGATCGTCTGCAAGACGCGCCGCGTGAATTCATCCGCAGTTCCGACGTATAGCACTGCGGTGCTCGTCACCTCAGCGATTAGCTTATTGATCGCCTCGATCGGCACCGGTTTCGGCATGAACGCCAGCGCGCCTTCGTCAATCGCGGCGTTCTGAAGCTGGGGATCGGAGTACGCGCTCATCAGCACGATTTGTGAGCGCACGCAATTCTTGCGAATCTGGCGAAACGCCTCGATCCCGTCAATCCCCGGCATTCGCACATCCATCAGAACCAGACGAAACGTGAATTTCTTGCAGATATCGACCGCTTCCTCGCCGGTGGACGCGGTGAGCACGCCGTAACCGTCGTCGGCGAGAATCTCAGCCAGCGTCAGCCGCATATTCTGATCGTCGTCGACAATCAGTACATCATATGTCTTTCGCATCATCCTCGTCCGCAGCGAGCGTCGGGGGGCGAGGAACAATGATGCTGAACGACGCGCCGATCGTGTTCGGGGCATCGGGGTCCAGCACGATCTTACCTCCATGGCGCTCTATTATTTGCCTGCAAATCATCAAACCCAGGCCGGTTCCGGTCTTTTTGCTGGTCGTGAGCGGTTCAAACAGATGAGCGCGAACCGCCTCCGCGATTCCCGGGCCGGCGTCACGGATGACGATGACGTCAACCTCTGCGTCATGATGCGCGGTAAGGGTCACTTGGCCCTGCCCCTTCATCGCTTCAATCGCGTTTCTAAACAAATTATTCACAACCTGTCGAAACTGGCTTGCGTCACACCAGATTAAAAATGGTTCATCCGAAAACTGAAATCGCCAAATAATTCTCCCGGTGGAGTCCATCCTGGCGGCGATCTCGCGCGCCAGAGCGCCGAAATCGACCATCGTTCGCGCCGGCTCTCGACCGCGCGTCATTTCCATCATGTTCGTGATGATCGCGTCAGCCGCCAGCACTTCGTCGTCCATCATGTTCAGCAAATCGAGCTTTTCGCCGAGTTTGGTCAATCTGCGCCTCAGCAGATGCACAGCGTTGCGAATGACCCCAAGCGGGTTTCGAAGATCGTGGGCGATGCTGGCCGACAACTGGCCAATTGTTGCAAAGCGGGTTTGGCTGACGAGTTCGCCCCGCACCCGTTCCAGTTCCCGTTCCACACGCTGCGCCTCTTCGGCCTGATAGGTGCTCAGCGTGGATCGCAGTTCGCGCGCATGCAATTCGGCCTGTTTGCGGCGCGTGGCGTCAATCACGACGCCGCTCAAATATTGCGTGCCGAGGATCGGATCGGCAAACAGCTTTCCGCGCTCGTTCACCCACCGCTCCTGACCGTCATCGCGGATAATGCGAAATTCAACTTCGTACTCCGTGCCGCTTTGGAGGGCGTGCTCGATCGCGCTCCGAACACGCTCCATGTCTTCCGGATGCACGCGGGCGTGCAAATCGCGATAGCTGTTCGTCACGCTTGCCGGCTCGGCGCCCAGCAACACTGTGAGCGTTTCCGACCCGAGCGTTTCGCCAGTCGACAGGTCGTGGGACCAACGACCCACCTGAGCAGCGCGCTCCGCCATCGAAAGCCAGAACTGGTTCTCATTCAGCTTCTGCTCCGCTTGCCGTTGCAGCGCCAAAGATTTTTCGAGCTCGGTGCGGCGCCGCTCGGCGGCCTTCAGGGCGGTGATCGCTTCCTCTCTGGCCCGATCGAGCAGGCTTGCGGATAGGATGCAAAAAAGACTGGCTAGCAGGTACATCGCGAGACTGATCGAACTGCCGACGTCGTCGATGGAAAAGAGCTTTGACGTTGCCAGCAGACCGCCTAGCGCAGTGGCCAATAGTGCCGGGCCTGTTCCGGCGAGCCCCGCGGTGAGCACCACAGCCACAACAAACGAAAGAAAAGGGGGAGCGGCCCCGGCGCCGGCATCCACCAACCAGCGGATGGCTCCGGCCAGCATCACGAGTCCGCAGGCGATTGCGTAGCGCCCGATCGCTCGGCCACGGGAACTCGCGGGCGCTGGATGGCTTACGACGTCATCGTTGTGCGCCATCGAAAGTCGCTGCATTCATTTAGCCTCGCCTACGCGCCAAATGAGAATACAGCACTCTCCGGATAAAATCAGGTCAGCACCAGTAAAAAATAATTCATGCGTCCGACAATGTTGACCGATGCGCTCGACCTTGCTTTGATAGCCGTCAGATAAGTAATATGATGGAGCTTGGGGATTAGCCGCGTGTTTCGCGGAAGGACGACAAATGCAAATCCTCGTGGTCGAAGATAATACGAACATGAGTGAATTAATCCGGGCGGGTCTCGCGGAGAATGGTTATTCTGCGGATGTTTACGGGAACGCCTCTGAAGGCGAAGAAGCGGCTTTGATCAAAACCTATGACGTGATCGTGCTTGATCGAAGGCTCCCGGACAAGGACGGACTGGAGCTTTGTCGCGTGCTGCGGCAGCGTGGTGTGAAGACGCCGATACTGATGCTGACCGCATTGGGCGCCACGGACGAGCGCGTAACCGGCTTGAACGCGGGTGCGGATGATTATCTACCGAAGCCCTTCGCCTTTGACGAGTTGGTAGCGCGTTTGCGGGCGTTGATGCGCCGTGGCGAGGCCGGCGAAGCCACCACGCTGCGCTATGCCGATGTTGAAATCGACCTGCTCAGGCGCGCGGTAACCCGCGCGGGCGTTCCGATCCGGCTGCGCAACAAGGAATACGAACTGCTGGAATTTTTTGTGCGGCGCCATGATCGGGTGCTCACGCGCACCACCATCGCCGAGCATGTATGGGATATCAATTATGAAGTCAGCAGCAACGTCATCGACGTATCCGTCGGCGCGCTTCGCCGAAAAGTCGACAAAGGCTTCGATAAGCCGCTGATCCACACCATCATCGGCGTGGGATACATGTTCAGCATCGAAGGCCCAACGATCTGAGGGCGTAGGTTCGCAGCGTCGCTCAGATAGACCGACGCACCCATTCGCCTCCGCAGCCATGCTTCACACCTGGTAGCGCCTCGAAAGTAGGGGCCCGTATCAATCGAGGGGAGCATCGGTGACTTGCCGGCGAGACGCCGATGCTCCCCCTCCATACGGTTAACTGTGCATTGAAGCGACCGCTCCCTTCCAGTCGCGGCTCTGCTTTGTTAAGCGCTCTTGAAGTGTGACGCCTCCGATCGAAAGCGTTCGCGCCAGACGCGCGTCTCACTGACGTTAATTTCACATTTAATTAAGTAGCCGTTCAAATCCCGGATTCATAATTCATCACAGTAGAGGATCGAAACAGGAGATTAGAGCCATGTTGACATGGGCACTTACGTTTCTGGTCATCGCCCTGGTGGCTGCGCTGCTTGGCTTCGGTGGCCTTGCCGGCACGGCGACGGCGATCGCGCAGTTCCTGTTTTACATTTTCGTGGCGCTGTTCCTGGTGTCGGCGCTGATTGCACTGGTTCGCGGCAAGAGTCCGCCCGTTCCGCCGGTATAGCACAACAGCAGATTGTCGGGTTGGGTGGCCGGGACCGGAGAGCATGTTGGGAGCCTGTTCTTCGGTTCTTTTTTTGTTTACCTGCTGTGTTGACTTGCTGAATGTACACATGCGGTCCACGCGAAACACAATCCGAAATGACCGGATGTTCACTTGTTTTTCAAATTGGCATTACTTGTGGCCTCCATACTAAACGTACATGGCGAACCGCCATCCGTCGGCACGGTGCCGAGCGCCTGGGCGCCCCTCGCCAAACTTCGTGGGAGTGAGCTCAAATGAAAGCTTATCGATTCGTCGCAACGGCCGCGGCCGTTCTGCTGGGACTGGGCGCATCCACAAGCGCTCAGCAATCAAACACGAACCCCGATCGCGATCGCAAGCACGCCGAGCAGGGCCGAAAACACGAGTGCTCAGCTAAAGAGATCGCGGAAATGGCCCGGACGATGAAACGGTCGCTCGCGGACAGCATCACAGCTGCCGAACGACACTGTGGCGGGCGCGCCGTGCGCGGCGAATGCCGAATGCACAATGATGGGGGCAATGCTGCGGCTGATCGAAAGTCCAACGAGATGATCTGTCTTGTTACCCTCATCGTTGACGACAAGCAGCTTGTCGAAGCCGCGGTGAATTTGGACAGCGGCCAGGTTGTCAGCAAGCGAAATATTGATACATATGTTGCGGCCGGCAGCCATCCCGGCGACACGACCTTAGTCGCATTCCAGGAGGCGGGTTCGGAGCCGCGCAATCAGGGCAACCCGAACCGCGATCAAGATAGCACACGTCGAGATCAGGACAGCACGCGTCGCGATCAGGGCACGCGAACCGGAGCGCGCGCCGCCGACTTTGCGATGACGCATCGCTGGCAGAAGACCAGCGAACTCATCGGCCTGAAGGTCGTGAACAAAGCCAATGAAGATCTCGGCAAGGTTGAAGAAATCGTAGTTGATGCGGCCAATGGCCGTGTGCTCTACGGCGTGTTGTCGTTCGGCGGATTTTTGGGCATTGGCGACAAACTATTTGCCATTCCCTGGCAGTCATTGGACCTGAGCGGCGACGCCAAGGCCTATGTGCTGGCAGTGGATAAAGAGCGACTTCAGAACGCGAGCGGATTCGACAAGAGCCATTGGCCGAATTTTGCCGACCCGCAATGGGCCACGACCACATACAAATACTACGACCAGACGCCATATTGGGACACTCAGCCTGCCGGCGACACCGGAAGTCCGGATCGCGCTCGCATGTCGTCCGAAGAACGATGGTACAACGCTCCGCAGTTGTGGCAAAAAGCACGCGACCTGATGGGTAAAGAAGTTCGGAACGCGAACAACGAACAACTCGGAAACGTGACCGACCTGATCGTTGACCCGGACGCCGGCCGCATCATCTACGCGATTGTTACTTACCGAAACAAGCTGTTCGCGATTCCATTTTCCGCAATCCCCCTGCGTCAGGACGCCAAGTTCTTCGAGCTGCCCGGGGGCAAGGAATTACTTCAGGATTCCGTGGCTTTTACCAAGGAATCGTATCCGAATTTCGCGGATAAGAGCTGGGCGACGAAGACGCACACTCACTACAAGGTTGACCCGTACTGGCGCGATCGATAACGGCGGAGGGAGTGACGTGCCCGATCGAACCATCATGGCCGAACAGAATCGTCCAAATGGTTGTGCGTGAGGGCCGCCTGGTTGAATGTGTGGGACCGGAAAACGACAAACAAGGAATAGGCAATGTCAATGATAAATAAGCGTGACGACAATCCCGCCAACCGCGACCCGATCACCGGAGCGCCGGGCGCGCACCCCGTCGGCGTTGGTGTCGGCGCGGCGGCAGGCGGCGTGGCGGGCGCGGCAGCCGGTTCAATCGGCGGCCCCGTTGGAGCAGCCGTCGGCGCAGGGGTTGGAGCGGTGGTGGGGGGATTGGCCGGCAAAGGAGCGGCCGAGCAAATCGATCCGACCGTGGAGGACGCGTACTGGCGCGAGAACTACGCCCACCGCCCGTATGTTCCGAGCGGCGCCCCATACACAGCATACCGCCCGGCCTTTCAGTTTGGTTGGGAGTCGAAAGATCGCTATCCGGGGAAAAAGTACGATGAAATCGAATCCGATCTTGAACGGGAATGGACGCGGAGCGAACACAGCTCGACGCTGCCCTGGGATAAAGCGCGTCCGGCCGTCAAGGATGCCTGGGGCCGCTGCGGCGCGTGTGGTTGCGGTTGACATGCGGACAAATGCGCCGCGCCTGAGGATGCGGCCCGCGCGGATTCACCCATGGATTTTGCTATGGGCATTGGGCGTGCCAATCCCGATTATTCTCTTGTTGCTCCTGATTCGGGGATGCATGGCCTGATTTTATACTGGAGCGAACAACAAATGTTCATTGGGATTTGCGACCTCGCTCATCGATCATGGCTTATAAGCTGATTCAGAACGAGAACAGAAAGGCCGGACTGACATGAAAATGGAATCGCTTCAAGATCTCTATCACGAGGAATTGGCTGACCTATACAGCGCTGAGCAGCAACTGGTGAAAGCGCTCCCGAAAATGGCAGCCGCGGCGCATCACCCCTCGCTCCGATCCGCGCTGGAGAGCCACCTGGAGGAAACGAAGGCGCAAGTGGAACGACTTGAAACGCTGATCAAACGGGCGGATGGAAAGCCCAAATCTAAAACCTGCCAGGCAATGAAGGGGCTGATCGAAGAAGGCAGCGAGATGATGAAAAACCGCGGCGAAGCGGCCGTGATCGACGCGGGCCTGATTGGCGCGGCGCAGCGCGTCGAACATTACGAAATCGCGGGCTACGGATGCGCCCGCACCTACGCGGAATTGCTCGGCGACCAGGAAGCCGTGATGCTGCTCCAGGAAACGCTTGAGGAAGAAAAGTCCGCCGACGCCAAGCTGAATTCCCTGGCGAAACAGGTCATCAACATCGAGGCGGCGCGCGTCTAACATGCACCCAACCACGATCCACGAGTGCTAGTTTCACCCCAACGGGCCGGTGCTTTCCGAGGTGCCGGCCCCCTGCCTTTTTTCGCCGAGTCATAAAAAATGTTCTGGAACGCCGCCAATACATCGTTGTCAGCTGACACACAGCACGTCAGATATGCGGTCGTCGGCGCCGGGTACATCGCGCAAAACGCGATTCTGCCCGCCTTCGCGAATGCTCGGGAGAATTCCGCACTGGCCGCAATCGTCAGCGGCGAAGCGCGCAAGCGCGGCGGGTTGTCTCGATTGTATGACGTCAGAATCGCTGTGGGTTACGACGATTTCGATTCACTGTGCAATTCGGGCGACATCGACGCGGTTTTCATCGCCTTGCCAAATAGCCTTCATTGCGAGTTTGCGATTCGAGCCGCTCAGGCCGGCTTGCACGTGCTCTGCGAAAAGCCGATGGCGGTTACCTCTGGTGAATGCCGCCAGATGATCCGAGCGGCCGCGCAAAACCAGGTGAAAATCATGGTCGCCTATCGCCTGCATTTCGAAGAAGCGAATTTGCGAGCGATCGAAATCGCCCGCGGCGGAATGCTTGGAAACATTCGTTATTTTGACGCTGCGTTTTCGATGCAGGTCACTCACGGCAACTCACGAACGCGTCGAAATCTAGGCGGCGGACCCTTGCTGGACCTCGGGATCTACTGCATCAATGCCGCGCGCTATGTGTATTGCGATAATCCGCTCGAAGTGACCGCATTGTGTGCCGGCGGTTTTGATCGCCGGTTCGAGGAAATCGATGCCACCTGTTCCGTGCTGATGCGCTTTCCGGGAAACCGCCTGGCCACTTTCACATGCAGCTTCGATGCGGCGGACGTGTCGCGCTATCAGATCGTGGGCGAACGCGGCACGCTGACAGTTGATCCGGCGTTTGAATACGAAGCGGAGCTTCGGCACATTCTCCAAATCGGCGACAAAGTGCGCGAGCGGTCATTCCGTCGCCGCGATCAGTTTGCCGCCGAGTTGACTTACTTTTCTGATTGCATCCTGCAACATCGCGAGCCGGAACCGGGCGCGATCGAAGGCCTGATCGACATCACGATCATTGAAGCGATTCAACGCGCTGCACGCAGCGGCAGGTCGGAAGCGCTTCCGGAATTCCAGCCCGAGCCAAAACCGGATATTGACCAGGCACGCAAGATGTCGCCAAGCCGCAAGAAACCATTCATCAACGTCCAGCGGGCGCATCGATGATGCAGCTCCGCGCGGCTCTCCGTAGTTGATTTCTTGAGAGCCGATGAAACAAGTTTCATGACGTGCGCGACCTGATCGGCTGCCTTGCCCCGGTCTTCGATCATCTTGTCATTCGGGCAGAAATGTCGTAATAATCACATCGTTAGCCGGTGTAAGGGCGCGTTGCGGCGAAATTGTCGCAACGTCAAAGCTAGGTTAAACTTTTATTGACAGACTCCATGAGTCGCTGGGTTAAGCAACCGCGGGCTCGCCGCCGGATTCGTGTATCACGCGCTCTGTCCGTTCAGGACGGCCGCGAAATTTGCCGCGCTTCGCGAGCGAAACGTGGCCCGACTCCGCCGGGCCCAGCAACTCGGTCTGAGTTCTCGGAGCCTGCTTTATGGATAAACTAGTCCGTCCAAGTCAGTCTGAATCGGATGCGGGTCGGTTGCGCATCCTGGTGGTTGAGGACCACCAAAACTCCGCTGAAGTCATCTCACTGTATCTCAGCATGAACGGCCATGTCGTCCGCGTCGCGTGCAGCGCCGAAAAGGGCTATGAACTCGCCTGTCAGAGCGAATTCGACCTGATCATCAGCGATGTCGGCTTGCCCGACGCAAGCGGTATCGAACTCATTCGCCGCATTCGTCGCACGCGCTCCACCCCGGCGATCGCTATTTCTGGATTCCGAAACGACGAATCCGTCAATACGACGGCCGCCGGCTTCGAAGCTCATTTTGTCAAGCCCGTGGATTTCGAGGCTTTATGCGCGGAGATCGCCCGCATCGTCGGCCGGCACCGCGCCAGATAGCCGTGGCCCTTCCGCGACTCTTCTCCGACCGAGTCAGCCGCAGTTCATCGGTGTTCGACGGGCGTCACCGTATCTCGTGACTCCGCCCGATCGCGCAAATCTGATTGGCCCGTCTCATGTGCGCAATGCGCACAACAAAACATAACGCCCTCGGATTCGACACCGTGACCGATGATTCGGCAATTGCAATGCGCGCAGCACGGTGCAAGCGAATAGATCGCGCACTCAAAGCAATCAAACGATTGCGTGGCTCCCGCTATGGTGATTTCCATGCATTTGTCGTATTCATTTCCGCAAGTCGCGCAGCGCGCCATGTGAATGCCTCGCCTGCTGAGTTTGGATTTTCGCAAACTAAGCCACCCTGCAGCCTACTGCTCCATATTGTTCGCGCTGCGTGAAGCGGAGTTCGCGCTCCCGCTTTTTTCAGGCGCAGTCTTTCCGCTTTCGTGGCGCGACTTGGACTCGCGCTGTCCTTCCGCACGACGAGTCTCGGTGGTCGACCGCTTCTTCGACCGACTGTTGCTGGTTCGTTTCGGCATATGGAATGCTCCTGATTTTTGAGGGTCGTGATCGGCACCAGTTTTTGATTCTTGCAGAGAACGGTTAGACGCGACTTAATTCGCAGTGAACGTTTTTTGCGGCCAAATAACGCGCGATTCACCTTCATTTCATCTCCTCATCAATCTCTCCGTGAATGCTCTAAGCGTGCGACTCGTGTGCCCGAACCAGTAAAAGGGAAAACACCAATGCCGAAGGCCTGGAGCAAAAAAGACGAACGTCAATACGAACATATCAAGGAAAGCGAAGCGGAATCCGGCCGATCTCCCAAGCGGGCCAAACAGATCGCGGCGGCGACGGTCAATAAGCGGCGAAGCGCCGAGGGCCGTACGAAACAACAGAAAACGTCTGGCGCGCGCGGGTCTCGAAAATCGCGTTGAAGATGCCCGAGTCAGCGCTTACCACAAAGGAGGAGTTCCATCATGGCATTTTGGGACAAACTGCGAGCGCGCCAGCCGCGAAAGGATGACAAGAGGCAGGCCGAGCTTGACCGTGACGCCGAAGCGCGCTTTACGAACGAGTCCGGTCACGAACCGCAAGCGGATGCCGAAACGCGCGACCGGCCCGGTCCGGGCGAAGACGTCCTGTCCCCCACGACACCCGCGAATCCTGCGGACTTCACCAAGGACGAGTCGAGCCGCACGGAAGCGCCGATTTAGGTGGGCAAATGAATGAGAAAGCGGTCTGGGCTGATCAATCGACCCCGAGGTTCCCGGCGCTGGATGGCGATCACGACTTCGACGTGGCAATCATTGGAGCCGGCATCACTGGGGCGACGGCGGCATATTTGCTCCAGAAAGCCGGTCTCCGCGTGGTGGTGCTTGAGCGCCATCGTTGCGGACAGGGCGAGACATCGGCGACAACGGCTCATTTAACCTATGTCACTGATGCGCGCCTTACCGACCTCGCCGATCGCTATGGGCGCGAGCAAGCCCGCAATGTCTGGAACGCCGGCCGCGACGCGCTCGATCAAATGGACTCGCTGGTGCGCGAGTTGCAAATCGATTGCGGTTTCACCCGCGTGCCGGGATATCTCACCGCCGCGCTTGATCGCACCGATCCGGATGCGGCGCTACTCGACCGCGAATGCGAACTGGCGGCCGCTCTGGGATTTAGCGCCCGCCGCGTGGATCGCGCCCCTGTGTTCGGCCGGCCGGCCATCGAGTTTGCGAATCAGGCGATCATTCATCCGGGTCGTTATCTATCCGGGCTGTTGTGGGCCGCTTCCAACGCGGGCTGTCGGATATTCGAGAATTCCGCGGCGAAGCATTTTGCGTCAGAGGGCGGTCGTCTTCGAATTCAGGCCAATGGACACACGATTACCTGCCCATACGTGATTATCGCCACGAACATGCCGCTCACCGGCGTCAGCTCGACGATCACGGCGACATTACTACAGACAAAAATGTCGGGATACACCAGCTACGCCATCGCGGGCGCTGTTCCGCACGGTCGCGTGCAACCCGTCTGTCTATGGGATGTCGGCGATCCATACTATTACCTGCGGACATTGTCGGGACCGGACTCAGACTGGGTGATTTTTGGCGGGCTTGACCGAAAAACCGGTCAGGACAACAACCCGCGCTCCAGATTCGATCAGCTCCGCGGCAAATTATCGACATACTTGCCGGGCGTGAACTGGCGGCACGAATGGTGCGGTCAAATTGTGGAAAGCCAGGATGATCTGCCGCTGATTGGCGAAACCCATCCGCAGCAGTTCATTTGCACCGCCTACTCCGGAAACGGCCTGACATTTGGAACCTGCGCGGCCTTGATGGCCCGCGACGGCGTGCTCCGTCGCGACAATCCGTGGTTTCGAATTTTCGATCCGAAACGCGCGCTGCAGCCGGGTCGATGGTGGCGCTACATCAAGGAAAACGCCGACTATCCGTATTTCCTGGTGAAAGACCGAATCGCTCATGATGCCGCATTCGAATCAATTGCGCCGGGCCAGGGTGCGATCGTCTCCATGAACGGCACGCGCACCGCGGTGCATCGCGATGAGTTCGGCGCGGCGACGTTGCTCTCGCCGGTTTGTCCACATCTGGGCTGCATCGTCCATTGGAACAACGCCGCGCACACCTGGGACTGCCCTTGTCACGGTTCGCGATTCGCGCCGAACGGCGATTTGCTCTCCGGTCCCGCGGAATCCGGGCTCCGACACATCGACGTGTCACAGCCCCGACGCGCATGAAAAGTGAACGTGGCTTCGCCGTTCAGCCGGCGCAGCGAATTTGTATTCACGGCGAATTCACGGCTCATTCAGAAGCATATGTCAATATTATGGCACGACTGGTTTTTCTGTGGGCATCGACTTTCCCGGCAGGCGCAACCAATCGCGGTCTGTGCGCGCGGATAATGGATCCGCCACAAGCGATCGTGCAAATTCCAAACAGCAGGAGTGAATTAGATGCGACGTTCGAATGAACATCGATACGACGACGACCGAAACCAGATGGGCTCGTATCGTGACCGCGACGATAGGGATCGTGAAAACGGCGGCGATGGCGGCCGCTGGCGAAATTCCTCAGCGGAAAGCCGCGGCGAGCGATCTCATGCATACGCGAGTTCCGTCGAAGACGACGACGGACGGCGGTATCGCCAGGATCGCGGATACAGTTCGCAAGGATCACGCGGATCGTCAGGATACGAGGGCGGTTTCCGTGGAGAGTCGCGAGAATTCAGCGGCCGCGGCTATGAGGGCGGCTATCGCGGGGATTTCGACCGCCCGTGGGATTCTTACGGTTCATCGCCTGGCGCATATGGCACAACACCTTCAACGGGGGGGCAGTACGGATCACAGAGCTACGGCAATCCAGGTCACTATTCCGAAATGCGCGGCTATCGCTCCGCCGATTCGCATCAGGGAGGATACGGAGGCGGGGGATACGGCGGCGGTTCGTATTCCGGTTCGTATGGAAGTGGCGGATCGTATCAACAGGGTAATTCCGGTTTCTACGGTCAGAGTGGAATGGGAACATCCTACGGTTCAAATCCATATCAGGGCGGCGGCAGCCGCGGCGGCTCGGACTGGTCATCCAATCAAGGCGGTTCGAATTGGTCGCCGTATTGGAGCGGTCAGGGCGAGCAGGGCTGGCGCAATCAAGGGCAGTATGGCGGCCCGCAACAAGGCGGCCCTGGTTCCCAGGGGAACTTCGAATCCGGCTCCTACGGTTCACAAGGCTATCGTTCCGAAGGTTACGGTTCGCAGGGCTATGGGAACCGAGGCTATGGATCACAGGGCAGCTACAGCTCCCACGGCGGATACGGATCGCAAGGCGGGTATGGCTCTCAATCCGGCGGCTGGGGCCAGGGTCAACAGGGCACTGGCTGGAGCCAAGGCGCGCAGGGCAGTGGCTGGGGATCCGGTTCGCAAAGCGGAATGCAATCGGGCGGTTATCAAAGTGGCGGCACTTTCGGATCGAGTAGTCAGGGCGGAACCGCGATGACTTCGCGAAATCGCGGACCAAAGGGCTACACGCGCAGCGATGAGCGCATCCGCGAGGATCTGTCTGATCGTCTGATGCAGGGCGGAATGATTGACGCTTCGGATGTTGAAGTCAAAGTGCAGAGCGGCGAAGTGACGCTTACAGGCTCCGTCAGCAGCCGTCAGGACAAATACATGGTAGAGGAGTTGGCTGAGAGCATCGGCGGCGTCAAGGATGTCAACAACCAGTTGCGCATTAAGCGCTCGAATGAGGGAGCCGATTCGCAAGGCAGTGGTTCCTCGCGCAGCGCTTCCGGCTCGTCGTCGATGAGCGGCTCTGGCGCATCCGGGTCAAGCGGCATGTCCAGTGGTGACGTATCGTACACCGGCTCGCAAGACCTGCCCGGCGCGAACAAAGGCAACCGCAAGACCTGATCCTGCTTGTTCTTCTTCCAACATGAACGTCCTCCTGATCGGAGGACCAGCGCTCACCGGGCCGGGAATCCAGCTCCCGGCCCGGCGTCTACCAGCCAGGTGAAGTGCGCCGTGAAAACGCGCGCTCTCAGTTGGAATTTACCCCACCCGGCAACGGAGCGCTCCAGCCGGTAGCGCTCGGAGTGGCGGTGGACGAAGCCCGTCGAAGCGTTCGATCGAAAGGTGCTGCGGTGCCGCTGCGCCTAATTTGCACGGGACGTGAATGATGCGAGGCCGTTCTTGGCAGCCTCCGCTAGAGTATTGAGCTCTTCGAGCCATTTCGTCGTCTGATCGGTTTGGTCGGCCTTATACGCCGTTTCCATCTGAGCAGCCAGCGCACTGATCTGCGGATAGCCGAACGACCCGCCCGCGCCTTTGAGTCGATGCGCGAGAGTGCGCAATGTCGTCAAGTCGCGACGTTCGCAAGCGGCGTTCAGTTCCTGGACGCGCGCGGGCAAACTATCCACGAATTCCTGCACCAGTTCATAGAAGCTGGCGTCTTCTTGAAGGAGAACTGAAACGAGGGCGTTCGCACGGAGTTGTTCTGAAGTCATTTCGTTGCTCCAAGCCGGCCGTCACGCATTTCATCAGTGACCTCGGCAGGCTTATCTGACCCGATATCGCTGCGAAGAGTCACAGACCGAGCAAAGGCCGCTGTATTCATCGACTCTTTTCGCGACACGCCCGCGAAACGCGGTGAATTCCTGATGCCCGACGCACACGGGTGCGATAGCTACGTATAGCCGTTAAGATGTATGCGGAGCGGAACGGGCACTTCGCCGGGTTTGAGGAGTGTAAGTATGTGTGGGATCGTAGCTTATATCGGAAATCGAAACGCGCTGCCTATCCTGACGGAGGGGCTGAAGCGCTTGGAATATCGCGGTTACGATTCCGCCGGGGTGGCGATCATCAAGG
>JAEUIR010000108.1 GCA_016795025.1 Phycisphaerales bacterium | reverse complement strand
GATGATGCTTTCGTCGGGAGTGCCGTTCTTTGTCGGACTTGGGCTGGTGGCGGCGGTGCCGGCCGCACGTTTGATCCCACATCGGCTGGCGCGGCCGATCGCCGCTGCCACCGGCCTGCTTGGCAGCGGCCTTGTATACCTCTCCGGCACTCCGATGGCTGGCGCAATTGCGGCCATAGGGTTTGTAGCAATGATTGCGGCGACTGTGCTAGACGACACAGGCCCTTCCCGGCGAGCACGTTGGACGACCAGAATTGCGACGGCTATTTTGTTGGCTAGCGCAATATCGCTTGGAGCATTTGAGGCGCCATACATTGTTGATCCGCGGCTACCGTCCGTCCCGCATCTGCGGATCGCTGTCGTTGGCGACTCACTATCTGCCGGAATCGGTGGAGGCGTGACGACCTGGCCGGACCGCCTTGCGCGAGACATCGGCGCCGAAGTTCGAAACTTGGCCGTGCCCGGGGCGACCGTCGCAACCGCACGACAACAGGTTGAAGGCGTGCGTCCGGATACACAAGTGGCGATTTTGTTGATTGGGGGGAACGACGTCCTGTCGCGCCGCCCCATAGCAGACTTCGAATGCGATTTGCAGGCGATTGTGGCGCGAGTCAAGGCGGTTGTCCCCACGACGTTGATGTTTGAATTGCCGACGGTTGTTTTCTCGGCGGATTACCTGGCAGTGCAGCGGCGGATCGCCGCAAAGCATCATGTGCCTCTCATTCCGCGCCGGCACCTGGCGTGGGTGTTGGCGGAGCGCGGCTCGACGATTGATGGTCTGCATCTTTCGGATCGAGGGCACCAGCGAATGGCTGACACGATCCGGGCTATCCTTAATAAGAGCATGAAATGACGGCATTGCGCGTGCCGGTGTAGAATCGCCGCGGACGGAATTGCCATGACGAGGAGAATTTCGCCACAACCGGAGTTGCGGTCGCCGCGCTACCGCATATGGAACGGTCGCGAACTGCATCCGGCCGAGGAGGCCTTCATGTTTTTTGACGGCAAGGGGCCTGTGCCCGAAACGCTCGCGCGGCTTCACGAGCGGCTCGAATCCGCCGGAATTCCGCACATTCTCATGGGGGCAATGGCCGCGAAGGCATATGGTATGCGACGCACGACTGAAGATGTCGATATTTGCGTTCGTCCCGAAGATTTGGCCAGGTTTCGCAGTTTGTTTGTTGCCCACGACTATCAAGCAGTCGAAGGGCGCTCGCGGCGTTTTTTTGATGCCGTGCGGCAGGTGACAATCGACATTCTGGTTGCCGGCGAGATCGCCGGTAACGCGAAAAAGCAGACTCAAGTCCGATTCCCTGATCCCTCTGAGGGTCGATTGGTCGACGGACTGCTGGTTCCGTCGTTGGCCAGGTTAATTGAACTCAAGCTCGTTACGTGGCGGCTCAAGGACTGGGCCGATGTGATCGAATTGATCCGCATCAATCGCTTGGACGAGTCGTTTTGCGAACAGCTCCATCCGGTTGTGCGAGCCGTTTACGTGCAATGCTACGATAACATGGTCGAAGAGGATCGCTACAATCCCGAGATCCACGACCAGCCGCCGGAGCCGCGATGACAAGATGCCGAAAAAGGGCGCTGCAGGGCGCAAAGTCAAGACCAAACCAAACGAGTCGATCCCGCTCGGGCGCATCGATCGGCGGATTTACGAGATCCTTGGAGAGTTGATGAACCCAACCGCACCACCGAAGAAAGAGTCGTATCGGATTCCACGAAACGGGCGCAGCACAGTGATAAACGAGTCGAGCGTTTCTTTTCGGGATGGGATTTTCCGTCAGAGCCGCGATCCTGCCGTGGCGGGGGAGGCAGTTGCAAATCAGAACCGCGACCGTAAGGGAGCGATCGCTTGGACACCGGCAACCGCTCCCTTACGGTCGCAGCTCTGTTCAGATGCGGCGTTTTCGCGTTTCGACGCATATTCGCCGCCTTCGATCTGTGAAAAAACCCGCGTGTCATCGGTTCTAATCCCCATTCGCCATTTGCTATTTGCTATTCAATAACCTATGTCCACTTTTGCTACCTTCCAACGCCTCAAGGATAAGGGCATCGCCGCTCTCAAACAGGGCGACTATGTCGCGGCCCGGCCATATTTGATCCAGGCGGCCGAGTGCATGATCGATATTGCCGAGGCGAACGCCGACGCGACACAGCGTGTTGAGCAGGAGAGTTATGCCCGCGAGCTGATCGAGCTGGCCAAGGATTGCGATAAGCGTGGTCGGGCAGGCGGCGGCGCGGGCGGGAGGCCGCGCGAGCGAGCCAAGGATGACGACGGCGGCGGAGCGGACGCTTCGGATTGGGTGTTGCGCGAAAAACCGACGGTGCGATTCGAAGACATCGCCGGGCTGGAGGATGTGAAGCAGGAAATTCAGCTCAAGATGATCTACCCGTTTGCGCACCCGGAGCTGGCGCGGCGCTATGGCGTCGACGTCGGCGGCGGTGTGTTGTTGTTCGGGCCGCCCGGGACGGGCAAGACGATGATCGCCAAGGCCATCGCGTGCGAGCTGGATGCGACGATCTTCGTAGTCAGCCCGGCGCAGCTCATGAGCAAATGGGTGGGCGAAGCCGAGCAGAACGTGAAAAAACTGTTCGACGCCGCGCGACAGGAGGAAAAGAGCGTCATATTTCTCGACGAGATCGAAGCCCTGGTTCCCGCGCGGCGCTCAAACGACAGCACCGTCATGCAGCGTGTCGTGCCGCAAATCTTGCAGGAGCTTGAGGGCATCGACCGCAACGCCGGCAGGGCGATGCTCTTTCTTGGCGCCACGAATGAGCCGTGGAGCCTTGATTCTGCCGTGCTGCGGCCGGGGCGGTTCGACGCGAAGATTTATGTTCCGCTGCCTGATGCGGCCGCGCGGTTTCGTCTGTTTGAGATTTACCTGTCGAAGCTGCCGCTGGAAGACGATGTCGATCTGGCGGCGCTGGTGGAGCGGACATCCGGATATAGCGGCGCGGATATCAAGGCGATTGCCCAGCGTTCCGGAAGTCGCGTGTTTTTGGAATCGGTCGATGGGGGTGCGCCGCGTAATATAAGGATGAGCGATGTTTTGATGGCGGCGGATGAAATATCGCCGTCGGTTCGCCGAAAAGACCTGGAGCGGTTTGAGAAATGGGCAACGGAGAATTGACTCGGCGATGAACGTGCGTTGCGCAAATTGCGGCAATCGCGAAACGCAGCAGGCTCGTTATTGCGGGCGCTGCGGAATGGTGATGCCGCGGGCGGGCGGCTTTCTGCGGGAAAACGAACTGGGCGAAGTAATTCTGCCCGGAGGAAAAGTCATGCGTTCGGTTGGCGCGGCCTACGGTCTTTGGGCGCTGTGCATTTTGGGCTTCGCCGGAATCCATCGCTTCTATGCGGGCAAGTGGATCACGGGGCTCATTTGGCTGTTCACCTGGGGCTTGCTTGGCCTTGGTTCGCTGATTGACCTGATGCTGATTCCCGGGATGATCGAGCGACGAAATGCGCGAAGCGGATTTGCCACGCAGTGGTGAAGAGACGGAGCGCATGATGGGTTCAATTGTCGAGCTGGTACTTTGGGCACTCTGCGAAATTGTCGAATGCTGCTGCTGGTGGAACTTCTATCCCGGCGACAAGAAGCGCGATGCCCGCTGAAGCCATATCTCGGTTTTCCGAAGACGACGTCGTCGCCTTTGCGTGCGCCGGCAGCGAGTGGCCGCGAAGTGCGCTCGCTTCGACGCCCATTCCTGACTCGTGGTTCGCTCTGATCGCGAAGCCTGACGGCCGGCGCTGGATCGTGCCGAGCGGAGAAGACCCGCGGCCGGAGCGTGGCGATACCCTCACGCTGGTGCGAAATCGCGCGATCGTCGTACCGATTGGCGTTGTCGATGCGGAATCGTCAGATCGGCGCCCCGTGACTGTGCGTGCGGAATTACTCGTTCGCTGGCCGATGCGAGAAGACGCGCTTGATGCATATCGGCGCGGGCCGTTCGCGGAGAATCCGCTGCGTTTAGAGCGTTTGGCGGCGATATTGACGAATCACGGCGGCGAGCGCGCGCTGCGCGAGTTTGCGGCTTCGCGCTTGGCAGCGGCGCTGACCGACGGCGACTTGCGCGAGGCGTTGGGCGATTTTCTGCGGCACGCCATGCGTGCTTTCCTATTCGAGAACGGCTTGACGCTGGAGCGCGTCGCAGCGTTGCACTGCGATTGTCCGTCGCTTCGAGCCGAACGCGACCGTGCGCGCGCGGCCGGCGAGCGCATCGAGCAAATCAAGTCGCGCGAGCTGGTTGAAAAGGCCGCGCTCGAAGCAGCCCGGCGGCGCGTGGGCGAGCTTAGCGGTCTGTTCGAAAAGCTGCGCGGCGCGGCCGGCGGAGACGGCGGGCGATGGCACGAGCTGTTGCCGGCCCTCGCGCCCCACGAACGTGTGCGCTTGCTTGAGAATCTCTGGCGCATCATGCCGGATCGTACGTCAGCGCGGTATGTCGTCGCCGTTGCGGGAAATGACTGCGGCTGGCTGAATCCGCGCCTGCCAGGTATGATCGAGCGACGCGTCGCGCTTCCGGCAACGCTCGGCAAGCTCCGAAGTATCGCGCATCACGCGGAGAGCGATTCGTTGCTCGTCGGCGCGGCCGACGGAGTGTGGATGTTGGGCGCTGCGGGCGGCGAGGTCCGCGCGCAATTTCGCGTGGATCGTGACGGCAAGGCGCAGACCGGTTTCAACGCGGCCGCGATTCAGGATGATCGCGTGTACGCAACGCATTCGTTGCACGGTTTGTGGTCGTGGCCGCTGAATGGCGGTGCGGGCCGGGCGGATTTCGCTCCGAGCAGCGGCGCGCCGCGCCGGATTCGCTGCTGCACGAGTGCGCCAGACGGCGTCTATTTCGCGGCGGATGACCGGGTGATGCGGATGCGGCCGGGGGAGGCGGCGCTGACAATCGCGACAGCGGGGCGCGGCGAGATTCGCTCGTTGGCAATCGCCGGCGAATTCGTGTTTTTTGGTACGGACGAGGGAATGCTGCTGCGCGACCGGCTGGACGGTTCGCAGGGCGTGGCCGAAGTGTGCTATCGCACGGACGGCCCGATCGAGTCGATTCAAGCCCGGCGCTGGTCGGACATGACGGAGTTGGTTTTTCCGGGCGGGTCAGCGGGCGTGCTCGGGCTTTTCGTCGAAGAGGGCATCATCGGGCGACTGCTGGACGCGTCCGGGCAGTTTATCCGGCGTGCGTGGGTGGGCGACGATCTGGTTGTTGCGATGCGCGATTTGCGCGATCGGTTGATACTACTGCGCGCGGATGACGCGGGGCGCGCGGGACAAGCCGTCTCGATGATCGATCTTTTAGGCCGCGACATGGAGGACGCGTGCGTGGTGGTGAATGGAGAATGCAAAACGCAGAATGCGGAATAAAGAAAGAACCAGCCGACGGGAGAACATACGGACAGAATTCTGCCGCCGATGGAACTGCTGCCCCGAATCCTCGTCCAATGGGATGCATGCGCGGTTGCGGAGCGATTTGAATGTCGCTGAAACTCGAAACAACAGCCGGTACGAAACGCCATCCTGATCGCAGTGAGGTCAGCCGTGCGCTGCGCGATCATGGCTGGGCGAATGACAGTTTTGTGATTCTTTCGCGGTCTGACTCTGACTATGTGCAGGTCGGCGGCGGCTCGCTGGAAATCCGGCGCGGCGATGAACATCGCCGTTGGGATGAGACTCCTGCGCCGCGAGACGCGGCCGAGCGCGTATTTATGGATTTCTACGAGTCAAGCGGCAAACCGTGGTTGCTTGCGGAATGGACGGATGTCACGGAAGAGGTGAGTACGCGGGCTCGCGGCCACTCGGTTCTGGCATTGGCGATCGCGTTGGGCCTGATCGCCGCGATCGGCGCATGGTTCGCGATGCGCGGTTAGCGCAACACGCCGCCGACATTGCCGATATTCGCTTGATCGCGCGATGCGCGACCTCTGTCCTCGGGGCGACTTCCGCTTCATAATCTCCAAGCATGATGCCGCATTCGCTCACTCGCGCGCAGCTCGCCCGTACCATCGACCACACATTGCTGAAACCGGAAGCGATCGCCGAGCAGATCGACCGGCTGTGCGACGAGACGCTTGAACACTCATTTTTCGCCGTTTGCGTGAATGCGATGTGGGTGGAGCGCTGCGCCGCGCGCCTGGCGAAGAGTCCCAAATCTCCCGATGCGCGGCCGCTGGTTTGCAGTGTGGTCGGCTTTCCGCTCGGCGCGACGACGACTGCCGCGAAGGCCGCCGAAACCACCGAAGCGGTCCGCAACGGCGCGTGCGAGATTGACATGGTCATTCCGCTCGGCGCGTTGCTCGGGGGCGACGCCGCGTACGTACAGCGCGACGTCGCCGGCGTCGTGGAGGCCGCGCGGAACGCCAATCCGGACGCGATGGTGAAAGTGATTCTTGAATCCCGCGCGCTGAGCGATTCTCAGATCATCGCCGCGTGTGGCGCGGCTCGCGCGGCCGGCGCAGCGTTTGTGAAAACCTCGACGGGTTTTCACGCGGCGGGCGGCGCGACGGTCGAGCATGTAAGACTGATGCGCGCGAACGCGGGTGGAATGAAGGTGAAGGCGTCGGGCGGCATCCGCGATCTGGCGACGGCGCTGGCCATGATCGATGCCGGCGCCGATCGGCTGGGACTGTCGGCGAGCGTGGCGATTGTGGAGGCCGCATCAACCAATCGATAGGCATCGCTTAGGTTTTCCACTTGCGTATCTCGGCGGCCATGAGGCCGAACCCCATCGGAAACGCGGCTTCAAATGCGTCCAAGTCTTCGATGACTTTTTGGGCATGGTTCACGCCGTCACGAATGCGGTCCGCTTCCACTTTGAATCGCATGTCGAGCGCCTCTTTCAATTCCTTCACGTGATTCGGTGACGAGCCTGGATTCGTATGCAGTTTGCGGCTCCATTCGGACTCTGAGTAACCTTTGCTGCGCCCGAAGAGCAACCAGTTTTCGATGGGCGGATATGCGACGCCAAGAGCAACGCGCAACGGCGCCGCGAGGCGTGATCTGAACGATGACACCACCTCGCGCGTTTTTGACCGACCTTCGCAAACTCGGCATTTCGAGGCACAGTGTTCAGATGTCGATAGTTCTTGGTGAATGGGAGAGCCGTTTCCGTCGACGATGATCACCACGCCGATGGCACCGGTGTGATAGTGACATTCTGCGAGAATGGAGCCCAGAAATTTGCCCGCGAACGGGTCGCCGCTTCGGCGTCGAAAAGACTTTAGCGGTGGAGGCTGACTTGGCGTTCCAAGCAAGGCATCGATGAATACGCGATAAATGGCGTCATCAACGGCGGATTCGCCGATGGTCGCAATAATCATGTATCCACCGGCACGCCGCCCAGCACGCCACTGTACCAGACTTCGCCGAGCGGGCCATGCGCAAGGATTTCGTCGATATCGGCCCGCTTTGACAGCGACGAGAACGTGGCGCCATCAGGCGTTTTTTCCGCAACGACGATGTGATCGGTGTAATCGCGGAACAAGTCCAGGAAATAGGGCGAGTGCGTCGTGGCCAGAACTTGAACAGGCTTGCGGCTCTCACCGCTGCGCTCGGGGTAAGCCAATCGGAAAATGGCGTCTCGAACGAGCGTGAGGGCACGCGGATGCAGCCCGCGATCAGGCTCTTCGAGGCAGATGATCCCGGGGGGTTCCGGAAGGTGTGCAAGCGTGAGAAGCGCTAATGCGACCAAAGTGCCGCCCGAAACATCGGATGCTCTGATTGTCGCCTTTGTTTGCCGAAAACGGAGCAAAAATTCACGCGCGACGGTACCAACCGATTGCACCACGTCGCCGACACCCACCAATTTCGCGCTGTCCAAGATGATCCGATCAAACTCCGGCAACCAATTCGAGAACTCACGGTTTAACGCTTCGAATCTTTCTGGTTCGGTGTCCTGCATTTTTGTCAAGACAAGCGATAGTCGTTCGCCTGCCGGGCCTAGAACCGCGTCAGTCGTCCAAGCCGAAGGACGCTCAATCAAAGACGGCTCAAGCGAGTAGAACCGCGCCGCACCAATCATGCGGTTCAATCGATCGACTTCTGCTTGGAGGTAGGTGGAATTTTCGGTGACTCTTGACCGGCTCCAGCCGAACAAATTGAATAACTCACCGGAACCCATATTGCCGATGAATTTCACTTGGACAATTGAATCCTCGGACAACTTAACATGCCGACTCAGCAACCGATCGAAACACTCGTGTGCAGGTTTGAACGGTGCAAACACCCCCGAGCCGTCGCGCTTTTGATTGACGTGACCTTGCGCCGCCTCAATCGCCCGGAACACCGTGCTTTTGCCGCTTGCGTTCGGTCCGATCATCAATGTAAAGCGTTCGAGGTCAATGGCCGCGTCGCGGAGGATGCGGAAATTCTTGAACTCGATACGGCTTAGCATGTGTACCTCGTAAGTGCAATTCCAAGCTGAGTTTGACGGCTGCCCTTCGATTATACCATCGGCGGCCTGATCGCCGCCGTTCCGGCGTGACACGATGATTATTGGAAGCAAAACGTTCGACAGCAGACAAGATTATTGGACAAGTCGTACTGGAAGTGCAGCGATTGTGCGCTTTTTGGCCATTCGCGCGCCGGAAATTCGCGCAGATCCCGCTGAATCCATTGCGAAACCGTATCGCAGCGGGCTATAAGGGAATTGTTAAGACCACGTTTGGGTCGGACCCGGCAGGCCTCCCCGCCAGCCGAAAGCCCGTTGACGCGATTGGGATGTCGTTCGGCAAGCGAAGCGCTCGTTCGAGCGCGGTTCTGCCGTTCTGCGCCCGTACGCATTTTACGCAAGGAGCCGATGATGCGAAAGTTGATGTTGCCTCGAATGAGAATCTCGCGATTCGCGGCCGCGATTAGCGCAGCCATGATGGCGGCTGGAGTTGTTCTACCTGCGTCGTTTGGGCAGCAGCCTCAGCGTCAACCGGTGACCTTCGGCGACGACGAGGGCGGTGTGGCCGGAGGCGGCATCGTCGCGTTCATCAGCGGCACAACCTTGACCATCCTGGGTTCCACGCTCGATGACAGCGTGCGGCTGGTGATCAACGGCGGCGACCCGAACCAACTCGATATCTATTCGCCCTACAACGCCGGAACGCCGTCGCTGTTCTTCGCGTTGAGCAGCTTTAATAACATTGTGATCCAACTCGACGACGGGAACGATCTGCTTGTTCTCGATGAAGCCAACGGGTCGATTATCGCGCAAAAACCCACGACGATCGACGGCGGCGAGGGGCAGGACGACATTCTCACAGCGACGGCCGGGCTGCCCGTGCCTACCGTGCTGTCATTGCTCAATACGCTCGACTCGGCGCGGGCGCTGCTGACTCAAACAAATGACATTCTGACGGTGGTCGGTGCGAACGGAACGCCGGGCACAAGCCCCGGAATGATTCGCGACGCCGGGCTTGCGGCCAATTCAGCGTATGTGACGGTCATCGACCCCACCGCACAGTTCTTCCGCGATTTGCCTGATGATCTCATCCGGCCGGCCACGGATGAAGTGCTCGCCGCCTACAACGGCTCGATGACCGATTCGCTGCGGCTGGTCGAACAGGCCTACAACGACATCATCGTCGTCGCACAAGCGCTGGCAGGCGACGTCGAGAGCGACCTTGTTCCACAGGCCGAAGCGCTGTCCGTGGCAGCCGACGATCTTAAGACGCACGCTGACGCCGTGTTTTCGTGCGGCAGCGCGCTGGAAACCGAAGCGGACGCTTTTCTCGCCCGCTTGGACGATTTGCGCAATCGCATCGATGCTCTTTCGCAGATCTGCCCGGAAGACGCCCCCGAGCCGGCCGAGCCGCCGGACGGGCCGGACACATGTCCGCAGATTCAGGAACTGCTGGATTGCATCGAGCTTGAGGCGGAGTTGTTCCAGGCGATGGTCGAAATCTGCGAGGCCGACGGCGACGATTTGTCGGACGAGGCCGACGCGTTGGACGATCAGGGTACGGCGCTCGACGCGCTGGCGGATCAATACGAGGCGCGGGCTGATGCGCTGGAGCTGCTCGCCGATACGTACACGGCGCTGGTCGATCAGTATGAGCTCGATCAGGAAGCCTGGGCCGCCGGACTGGATTCGTTGATGGATTCCACAACGGCTGCGATTCTGGCCCGCGCTCAAACCGACATCGAAGCGGCGGCGACCGCGCTCGAGTCGTCGGTTGACGCCAGTCTGCGCGCGGCCGCGGATGACGTGGCCAGCCGCGCGGCCACGTTTACGTCAGATGTGCAAAACCTGATGGATCAGGCCGCGGCGCTGCTGGGCAGCTCGCTATTGCCCGGCGGCGGAAGCTGCTCAAGCATCGTGACCACGTCGACGGTGAACGGCGGCGGCGGCAATGACACGATTTATTCATCCGGGGCGTGGGAGATTTTCGGCGGTCTGGGCGACGACACGATTGTCGGCAGCGCGAGCGACGAGAAACTGCACGGCGACGCCGGCGATGACGTGATTTACGGCGGCGACGGAACGAACGAAATTCACGGCGGCATCGGCAACGACTCGCTATACGGCGGCACGGGCACGGATTGCATCTACGGCGGCGCGAATGCCGACGTGATCTGGGGCTATGACGGCAACGACACCATCGAAGGCAATGATGGCATCGACGTGATCTTCTGCGGCGCGGGCGACGATCGCGCGAACGGCAACGACGGCATCGACGTGATTCTCGGCGAAGCCGGATTGGACAAGCTGGCCGGTGACGACGGCGTGGACGTGATTCTGGGCGGAACCGACGCCGACGAAATCACCGGCGACGACGGACAGACAATCAGTTTCAGCGGGTTCTCGCTGGACCTCGGTGACCTGTTGTTCGGCAATGGCGGCGACGACGACATTCATGGCGATGACTCGGGCGATACCGGCGACGGGTTCGACGTGATTTTCGGCGGAGATGGCATCGACACGATTCATGGCGCGAACGGCGGCGATCTGACGATCGGATCGTTCACGATCAAGCTCGGCCACTTGATGTTCGGCGGAAATGGCGATGACTCGATCACCGCGCTTGACGGCATCGACGCGGCGTGGGGCGGCGCGGGCGACGACACCATCACGCTGGGCATCGGCGACACGCTGGTCATCGGCAGTTTTGAGTTGCAATTGGGCGATGTAGCGTTCGGCGGCCCCGGCAACGACACGATTCACGGTGATGACCCGAACGCCGTGGACGATACGAATGATCCGAACGACTATCTCACGGACATCGACGCGCTGTTTGGCGGCCCCGGCAACGACACAATTCACTGCTACAGCGGCGGCACGCTTAAGATCGGCTCAAGCTTCGAAATGACGATCGGCAATTTCGCCTTCGGCGCGGCCGGCATCGACACGATCGACGCAGAAGACGGCGTTGACGTACTGTTCGGTGGCACCGAAAACGACACGATCGAAGCCCAGGACGGGTCGGAGATCGACTTCGGTTCGGGCTATGAAGTTCATATGGGCGACTTCCTGATCGGCGGCACCGGCGATGACGAATTACACGGCGACCGTCCGACCGAACCCACGAGCAGCCCGACTGATGACGGATTCGACGTGATTCTCGGCAACGCTGGCGACGACGGCCTGTACGGCGGGCGCGGCGGCGAGATGCAATTCACGACGAGTGTGCAGTTTAAGATGGGTACGCTCGCGATTGGCGGCCCGGATAATGACACGATTTACGGGGACTATTTGAATTTCGATCCGTCGGATCGCAAGGACGGGATCGACATCGTCATCGCAGGCGCGGGCAACGATTACGTGGACATCGGTCCCGGCGACAATTTGCAAATCGGCTCCGGATCGAACCAGATCACGATAGACTTCGGCGGTCTGGTGATTGGCCACACCGGCTCGGACACGATCCTCGGTGGCAAGGACATGGACATCATCATCGCCGGGGCGCAGAACGACTCGGTGCAGGGTTTCAACGGCATCGACTTCGTGCTCGGCGGACTCGATCAGGACACGATTTTTGTACACGACGGCGGATACATCACGATTCCGATCAACGGAACGCCCGTCCCGATACCGCTCGGCAACATTGTTCTGGCCGGCGATCACAACGATTATGTCGATAGCGACGGCTTGCCGATTGAGATCGATTTGCTGTTGGGAAACAAGTGCGATGACGAAATCTACGCCGGAAACGGCCTGATCGACATCGTGATCGGCGGCCGAGGACGTGATGAAATCCACGGCCAGAACGGCATTATCGATCTGTTGATCGGCGGCCGCGGCAATGACGAGATTTACTGCGAGCCCTCGATCGTGCCGAACATCAATATCGCGTTTGGCGCGCTCGGCGACGATTACATCGTCGGCTCGTCAGACCTGCTCAGCACCGACGTGCTCTTCGGCAATCGCAACGATGACCTGATCTATACCGGCGACGGATTGCTGAACTTGGCGCTCGGCGGTCAGGATCAGGACGAAATCCACGGCGGCGGCGGGCTTGACATTCTGATGGGCGGCAACGCCGGCGATCAGATTTATGGCAACGGCGGCCCGCTCAATCTCATGCTCGGCGGTTTGCATGATGATTGCATCGATCCGCAGAACGGCCTGGTGGACATCGCGCTGGGCGGTTTCGGCAACGATTTCATACTGGGCGGAAACGTCCTCGACGTGCTGGCCGGAAATTTCGGCGACGACACGATCATCACAAATGACGGCGTGAATGTCGCGCTGGGCGGCTTTGACAATGACTACATCGAAGGCGGCACGTTGGTTGACGTGCTGCTCGGCGGTTTTGGCGACGACGCCATCAAAGGCGCTTCCGGATTCGACGTCATCATGGGCGGCTTTGGCGGCGACGCGATCACCGGTAATGACCAGATCGACGTCATACTTGGCGGTTTCGGTCCCGACAACATCGACGGCGGCGACAACACCGACATTTTGCTCGGCGGGTTCGACTCCGACGTGATTTACGGCGGCAACAGTTTCGACGTGGTCTTTGGCTCATATGGTCCGGACGATCTCGACGGCAACGACGGCAATGACATCATGCTCGGCTCGTTCGACAGCGATCGGCTCATCGGACGCGGCGGCAGTGATCTGGAGGTTGGCGGCTGGGGCGGCGATCAGGTCTTCAGCGGCCCGGATGGAAACCGCGATCTGCTGCTCGGCGGTTTCGGCAATGACACGCTAAACGGCTACAAGAATGTGTCGGGTTGCAGTTGCTGCTCGCACAACGACTTCTTTTACGGTGGCCTCGGCAGCGACACGAAGTGCAAGGGATGCTGTGGCGATTTTACGTTCGCGCGTCCGTCTGTGAACAAGATCAGCGGCACCGTGTACATGGACTACAACAACGACACGGTCGGTGATGCGCCGCTCGGCGGCATCATCGTCTACCTTGATCTCAATAACGACGGCGTGCGCCAGGGCGGCGAACCGGCCGTGACAACGCCGATGGTTGACAATCCGAATACTTGCATCAACGAAATCGGCTACTTCGTGTTTTCGGGTCTGGGATCGGGCACGTTCAACGTGCGGCAAGACCTGAGCGGCACGTTGCAGCAGACCTACCCCGTTGCGAATGCGGCAAATGTCGTTTCGCTCGGCATTGTGGATCAGCGCCGCGGCCTGGTGTTCGCGAATTATGCGTATTGCCACGCCCTGCCGGACGGCTCGTGCGGCCCGTGTGAATGTCCTCCGGGCTACGAATGCCTGCCATACGCAACCGGTACGTTCTTTGAGTGCGTGGACGGCAAGCCATGCGACGAAGACGATGATTGCCCGTGCGGTCTTGGTTGCCAGCCGGTGAATCGCGTCATCGAATACCGCTGCCAGCCGATTCAGAACCAGTGCCAGCTCGTCGACGGGCCGGGCGGATTCCGGTGCGTCGGCCTGTGCCCGCAGGGTTTGACCTGCACGCTGTTCTACGACGCCTCGCAAAATCCGTTCTGCGAATGCGTGCAAGGACCGAGCTGCCAGTTGATCGACGATCCGAATCATCCGAGCGGCTTCGGCTGCCGCGGCTTCTGCAACGACGGGACAGCGTGCGTGCTGGTGCCGAGTCCGGTCGCGCCGGGATGGGATTGCGTCTGCAACGGCGGCGGTGGCGTATACATGCCCGAGCTTCCGACCATGACCTGCGATGTGCGCACGTTTGGGCAGGATCCGATGAACCCCTCGAATGAGCCGGTGACTCCGCAAGGCGATGCGGAGATGCGGCAGCGCTTCCCGCGCGGCAACATGCCGCCCCCCAATACGCCGCAGGTTCCGCCTCCGCCGCATAACGCGCTCAAGAATCGCTATATCTCGTTCGTACCCAATAACGGCAACGTGCCGGTGGCGTTCGAGGTCGTGATTCCGCCGTGCCGGCGCGGTTGGGTTGGACCGCCGCGGAGCGTGAGCTTCAACGGCAGAGATCAGGCATTCGTGTGCGATGTTGTTCCGGTGCCGGTCTATCGCGTGTGGGGCGAGCCTGTGCTGCATGTGCGCGGCTGTGTGATCGCGCCGGAGCGATCGTACGACCTGATTGCTCATAATCAGGCGGGCGGCTTTAGCTCTCCGCTCACGCTGCAAACCGTTTCGAAATGGGGCGACGTCGTCGGCGTGCCACTTGGCGGCGGGCAATGGTCGCCACCGGACGGTATTCTGAACGTGTTCGATCGCCAGGCAGTCCAGCAGAAGGCGGCCGGCGCGCTGTTCCCGCATACGACGTGGGCCGACCTC
>JAEUIR010000107.1:4871-14769 GCA_016795025.1 Phycisphaerales bacterium | reverse complement strand
CTGCGCACAAACATCCACAAACACGGGATGCGCTATCGTGCGAGTGAATTGGTGAAAGTCGTCACCGGCGCTGATTTGTCTCATCAGCCGTTTATTGACTATCTGAACGGCAAATTCCGGTCGCTGTATGGAATTTGATGGCGCTTGCGTGCGATATGCGGGTTGAAGAGAATTAAATGTGTTGATCGCTACCCTCTATAACGAAGCGCTCCGCCAGGGTGGCACTGCTTCAAGTAGTGCTTCGCGCGGGAGCGCGCGAAACCAGCTCGTACGAGATTCCAATCTCGTACGTCGTCCTGCGGGAATCATTTCCCGCTGCCGCGCAGCTTTGCTGCGGCCGTTGTCAGCCATGCTCTATGTAACAACCGGCCTGATTCGCACGCCGCGCACACTCGCCACTTGCCGCCAGCATGGCACAGCCCGCCTGTCACTACAGCGGGTTCTGTTTTGGCGCGTTGCATCCGATCAGAGCCACGCACGTAAATAAGCGGTTTTCGCGGCGTCCGCTTCCTCACGGAAGTAGCTCTGATTGGGCAAGAACAACCAGCAGGCCGCCGGTGCGGCCCGTTGCGGCCAGGATGCCCGCACCACCCAGAGACCGGCAGGATGCGGGTGCTTCCCCAAAAACAGCGCGACTCTGATCAAACACATTGCGCCAAAACCGGAAACGCTCTGGCGCGCGGTCTGGAGTCTGGGGCTCGGTTCAAGGCTTGTCATTCCATTCGGCGGACAAACTCGAAAGGCGACGAGCAAAATCGGCGCGCAGCGGATCCGATTCCGCAAGGTCACTGAATATCTGACGGGCTTCGCAACCTGCCGCTTGCGATTCGGCTTTGCATTCTGTTGCGTCCAGGATTTTCGCCAGAGCGGCGAGCGTCTCGGCGCGCTGCTGACGCTGCCGAACGCCGGCCTTGCCGCAAATCGCGGACAGTTGTTCGCAGACGCGCAACGCGGACAGGAGCGACGTCTCCGCTGACACAGGATCGCCGCCGGCCGCGAGCGCCGTTCCCAATCCGCGCAGTGAGCGAACCTGGCCGCGCAGCAACTGGATGTTGTTCGGTTCTTTTTGCAACCCAGCGGAAAATTCGCGCAACGCCGCTTCAAAACGCTCGCGGGCGGCATTGTGGTCGCCGTGCTGCTCTGCAACGATCCCCAGACGCTGCTGCGCCAGTCCCACATAGACGGCGTCGTACACCGGTGCGTCGCCGGGCGTATTCCGTAATTTCTCATGAATGGCGAGCGAACGTTGCAGATAATCATCGGCCTCGTCCAGCCGATCGAGTTCGACCAGCGCGTCCGCCACCTTCCATTCGCCGACGCCGAGCGCCCGCTGAAAGCGCAACTGGCTGGAGTGGCAGCCAGCCTGGCGTCTGCGAATCTCAAGGGCTTCGCCAAATGCCGCAAGCGCGGAAGCCGGGTCACCAAGAGCGATACGCACTTCGCCGAGCCGCTGATGGGCGTAGGCCAACCCGTAATCCAGGTCATCTGAAATCGGGTGCTCCACCGACACTTCGGCCCGCAGCGCCAGCAAACGCTCCAGCCCCGCCTCGGCCAGCAATGAGCGCCACGGCGTGCTACCCGGCAGGTCGGCGAGCCCGTTTTCGACCGTTTCGACAATCTGGAGGTTCGAGTTCATTGCCGTCTGCAAGCGAGCGTCTGCGGCGAGCCGCTGGCGCTGCTCCTGGTTGGCCTTCCACGCAAAGCCAGCCAACCCGACCAGCAACGCTACGAATGCCAGCGCCGCTCCACCAACCCACCCGCGATGTCGCTTGGCGAAGCGGCTCAGCAGGTACAGCGGCGTCGGGCGTCGGGCCAGCACGGCCTCGCTTCGCAGGTATCGCTCGAAATCGGCAGCCAATTCCGCCGAGGAAGCATAACGGTGGGTTGGGTCAGTATTCATGGCTTTGGAGAGGATAGCGCACAGGTCGAGCGGAAGGCGCGGAGCGGCCTCGCGCGGACTGAGCCGTCGGCAACGACGCGCCTCCTCAATCGCCTGGTGCGGAGGCAGCCCGGCGGGGATTTCCAACGGTAGACGCCCGCAGAGTAATTCGAAAGCAATCACTCCCAAAGCATAAATGTCGCTCCGCGTGCTGGTGGCGTCCAAATCTCCATCGAGCTGCTCGGGACTCATGTATGCCAATGTCCCGAAGACGCCGCCCGAACCGGTAGTCGGTCCGCCCGGACCGTGATCGAGCCAGCGGGCTATCCCGAAATCTAGGATCTTGGGAAGCGGCGAAGAGCGCGGAGCGTCCGCCACTGTTTTTTCGGATGGTCTAGCCAGCGCTGTGTTTTTCGCCCGCGTTGCCGTCTCGTCGCTGACGAGGGTATTAGACGGCTTCAGATCGAGGTGAATCACGCCGCGCTGATGGGCGTGCTGTACGCCCTCGCACACGCGGATCATCAAGCGGATGCGCGCGGCCCGTGAAAGGTCGTGCTGATTGGCGTAGGCCGTCAACGTCGGGCCTTCGATCAGTTCCATTACGAAGAACGGCTGTGGCCCATCGCCGCGGTCGAAGACACCCGCTTCAATAATCTGTGCGATGGCCGGGTGTTGCAGGCGGCCGAGCGTCTCTGCCTCGAATTCGAGCCGCGCGAGAAGCTCGGGCGATTCGCGGCGAAATCGCGGCAGCTTTAGCGCGACCCAGCGCCGCGGGTGTTCCTGAATTGCGCGGTACACAGCGCCGAGCGCGCCCTGGCCGATGGCGTCAGTGATCAGATAGGATCCGATACGTCGGCCGATGAGCGCATCAGCGGCCGGAGCGTCGGCAACCTCGATGTCGATCGGGTGATCCAGCGCCGCGTGCCGCGACTCATGGGCAGTCAGCAAACGCTCCAGCGATCGACGACAATGGGCACCGCGGGCAGCTGCCTCGCTCAGCACCCTGCCGCGCTCGGACGCGGGCAGCGACGTGGCCCTGGCGAAAAGGGTTTGAAGAGCGATCCAGGTCGTGTCGCCGACAACGTCAGTCATGATGGTCCAATTCCGCGTGTAGCCAGGCCCGTGCGAAGGCCCACTCGTCCTTGACGGTGGTCCGCGAAAGCTCCAGCGACTCAGCAACCTCTTCGATGCTCAAGCCGGCGAAATAGCGCAACATCACGATCTGCGCCTTGCGGGCGTCGCGTCGCTCCAACCGATCCAAGGCGGCGTCCAGCGCAAGGAGCTCGTCGTCGTTCGACTTGAACAGGTCTGCCACCTGCTCCGGGTCATCGGCCGAGCGCTTCCATCCGCCACCGCGTTTCTGCGACGAGCGGGCCCGAGCGCGGTCGACGAGGATGCAGCGCATGGCTTGGGCAGCGGCGGCGAAGAAGTGCGCCCGCCCTTCCCAGCGTGCCCCGCTTTCGAGCAGCTTCAGGTACGCCTCGTGTACAAGGGCGGTGGCCTGGAGCGTTTGCCCGGCCGGCTCGCGGGCGATCCGCCGCGCCGCGAGCTGCCGCAACTCGCGATAAATCAACGGCAGCAATGTAGATGCGGAATTCAGTCCGCGGTTGGCCGCGATTTCCGAATCTGAATTTTGCGGCGAGGCCTCGCTCACACGAAATATTCCTGGAAATGACCGGCCACTTCGAACCTGATTTTCGCATTATGCACCGAGCGATGCAAGCGAATTGCGGGGGACTCGAAAGGACGAAAAAATGATGAGGTCGGGTGGATTTCGAATTCGATCGTGGTGCTACGCGTGCTGGATCACGGCGGTTCTGGGACCATTTGTCGCGGCGTCCGAGGTTACGTACCAGGGCAGGTTGGACCAGGCCGGCGTGGCCGCCAATGGCACATTCGACGTGCGGTTCACGCTGTACGACGCCCTGAACGCCGGAAACGGCGTGGGAACGCCGATCTGCAAGGACCAGGTGGCGGTGGACGACGGCCAATTCACCACGTCGATTGATATTGACGACGCGGTCCTCGACGGGCGCAGTTTGTGGATCGAGGTTGCGGTTCGCGCCGATGGCACGTCCGGAAATTGCGGCGCCGGATCGTTTACGGTGCTTTCGCCACGGCAGCCGCTCAGCTATGCCCCGTATTCGATCAGCGCGAAAACTGTACAGCTTCCGCTTGAACTGAACGCCGACATCAGCAACACGTTTGGCGATGGGCATGTGGTTTCCATTCGCAATCCCAACATAGACGCGCTAGTGCTCCGGCTGATTGCGCCGAATCCCTCGTCAGTCCCAAGCTATGGGCTTTGGAGCGAAGTTGCTGGTCTCGGCGGGCGAGCGATCCTGGGGCTCGCAACGGATTCGCAAGGTGGAGGAGCCGCAAACTACGGCGTTTGGGGCCAGGCAGCCGGGCCGGGCGGGCGCGGTGTATATGGCTATGCCACAAATCCGAGCGGATCGAACTATGGCGTGCGCGGTCGAACCGAGTCGGCCAGCGGGTGGGCTGGCTTTTTCGAAGGTCGAGGGTACTTCTCAGGCCGGCTGGGCGTAGGCACAACCGCGCCCGGCTACCCGCTGCACATCATCGGCGGCGATCAGTTCATGCAGCGCGTCACCAGTTCCAACGTTAACGGCACCTGGCTCGACCTGCAAAATACCAGCGCGGGCGGCAACGTCTGGAGCATCCTGAGCACCGGCAGCTCGAACGGCGAAGGCGCAGGGGATCTTGTGATCCGAGTGCCCGCTGCACTGGCACTCGACATCGACACGACCGGTTACGTAGGCTTCGGTGACAACACGCCGACGTTCCGCATCGAGCTGCCGAATGTGGCGGATAACAGCGGCCGCGGTCGGGCAAATTCCTGGACCACCTATTCGTCGCGGCGCTGGAAGCACAACGTCCGTACGCTCGACGGCGCGCTCGGCCAGGTGCTGCGCCTGCGCGGTGTGAGCTTTGACTGGAATGCCGAGCATGGCGGCAAAGCGGACATAGGGTTCGTCGCCGAAGAGGTAGGGGCCGTGATTCCAGAAATCGTGAGCTGGGAGGCAAACGGCACCGACGCGCAATCGCTGGCGTATGACCGCATCACCGCGCTTACGGTCGAAGCGATCAAGCAGCAGCAGGCGCGAATCGACGAACAGGGTCGGGAGATCGAGGAATTGAAGAGTCAGCTCGCGGAGCTGCGCAAGGAAATGCGAGGTGGCCGATGAAACGTTCGATGATTCTCTCGATCTTCGCGTTGACTCCGTGGTTGTTCTGCGGCTGCCCGCAAACCGGCAGCGTCGAGTCCGACACAACCGACGCCGGCAATGCATCGAATGCAACGCAAGGCAGCGGCAACGGTGGCAGCAGCACCTCCGGCAGCGGCGGAGGTTCGACCCAGACCGAAAGCAAGACCGGGATATTTATCTCCACGCCAGCCGGGGCGACAGGCGGCTTGTACGACATTTACGAAGGATCGGGCACGACGCCTGTCAGGCAGGCGCTCGATACCAACGAAATCGAGGAGGTCGATCCGGGCACCTACCTGCTGACGCGCTATTTCAACACCGATTTCGTCTACGCAGTCGATGTGAAGGTCGTCGCCGGCGCGGTGACCGAGGTGGCGTTCGGCGCGCTGAACGTCACGACAGTCGCCGACTCCGACGAAGCCACGTTCGACATCTGGGACGCGGCGGGCGCGAAGGTGCTGACCCGTGCGCAGTCGGACAACACGATCCTCCCGCTGCCGCCCGGCACGTACGTGATTCGCGAGTATTTCAACGACGTGTTTTCGTGGGCGGTCAACGTGCAGATCGTCGCGGGACAGGTGACGACGATCCCGCTGGGCGCGTTTTATCTCAAATCGAACGAGGATTGGGCGAACGCCAACTACGACGTTTATGCCGCCGACGGCGCCACGCTGCTGTCGCGTCCAAAGGGCATCAATCGGCAGATTCCGCTGCCGGCGGGGTCGTTTGTGATGGTCGACTATTTCAACGATGCGTTTCCGTTCGCGAACGTGCAGGTCGCCGCTGGCGCAGTCACGCACTTCGAGCTTGGCGCGATTCTGTACAACGGCGGCGAGAGCAACTACGACATCTACGATGCCAGCGGAACCAAGCTGCTCGAGCGCCCGGGTTCGCGCGGCGCGCCGCGCGGCGTGCCGCCGGGGACGTACGTGTTGAAGGACTACTTTTCCGATGTGGTTCTCGCGGACGGAATTGAAGTAAGTGCCGGCGTCGTGACCGAAGTGCAGTAATTGTCGGTTAGTCCGAGCTTGAATCGCCGGTGCGTGGGTTCTCTTGGGATAACCTCGCGATATTCGCCGCGCGCCCTGCGTACCGCCGTTGCGTCGGTTGGTAGGCAGCGGGGTTGCGGCATGCGACCACTGTCGTGCATGCCTTTCAACGCGCGTCAGCGGGTTTTAGCCGTGTTAGACCACGCATTCGTGCGTGGTCACCAGCGGCCCGCACCCCGTTCCGCGCCGCTCTATCTTCTGCCTATCGTCAACCACCGCGATTGAATACGGGCCTCTGCATTCTGTATTCCTAATTCTGCATTCGCTTCCCCGCCGCCTGGCCGGCCATTTGCAAATACTGCCTGAGCGCCATCGGCGACCAGCTTGTCACGATAAACCGGTCCGTCACCATCCAGGCCGGACCGGCGATCAACCCCCACTTCACATACCAGATGCCGTCTCCATCGCGATTGATCAGCACCGGCAATAACTCGCCCGTTTCCTCGTAGTAGTGCGTCTCCGCGGCCTTCCACGCTTCGCAAACGCGCTCCACGAATGTCGCGACCGCGGCGGGATCCCGACGAATCTCGACCAGCGTCGTCATCGCCAGCGGAATATGCAGCGGATGCGGCGGTTGATTATGCATCACCCAGTATTCGCCGAGGTTGTCGAGCAGATCGCGCCGCACATCGACGCCGACTTCGCGCTGAATGCGCTCCCAAAGCTCGTTGATTCGACGGCGCTGCGTCGTGTTTCGCGTCGCCATCATGCCGCTGAAAAACCGCTCAAAAGTCTCTGCCGCTGACAGTTTGTAAATCGCGTAGCGCGCCGTCTCGGGAATCGCGGACATGATACGCTCGTCACGCGCGGCCGGATCAGCGAACAGGCGCGTGCTGGTTTTTCCATCGCCGAAAAACACGGCCTCGCAGAACATCGCGCGGCCCTCGAATCCCAGCGCCCAGTACGTTCGCTCGACATCGTCCGCGTGCCAGGCGCGCAGAAAGCCGCCGGCGCGGTTCTGCACATGCGGGTCGAGCCGCTCGCGAATCGCTTTCATCTGCGCGATGATTTCAATCACCGCGTCCCGGCCGCGCCGCTCGCGGGCAGATCGCACCCATTCATCCGTACTGATCGCCGGCCGCTCGCCGCCGGCCGTCGCCGCGATGATTGGCCATACATTCGCGCCAAACGTCAGTACGAAGTGATCGTCGATTTCACCCCACGCGACCGCCCACCAATCCGCCAGGCGCTTGTCGCGCAGCTCCTGATAGCGCCAAGCGCCGGCGGTGCGCGTTTCGAGCGTGGCGTTCGTCGCGTCGGTGGTCTCGTTGATCGCCTTTTGAATGATCCGCCGAATGCGGTCGGCATGGCCGCGATCTTCGATCACGATCACGATTTTGAGTTGATCGACTTTTCGGCCTTCCGGATCGTCGATGAGCGGAATCGCCTTGGCGTCGAGGATGGCGGCCGCGTGCGGATAGCGGATCATGATCGTGACGGCTTCGAGCATGCGCATGGACACGCTGGCCTTTTCGGGCAACGGCTGTCCGGCGATGCGCGCTCCCAGGTCGATCAGCGTGGTGAGCGTCGATGGGTTTTCGTCGAGCGGCGTCGTATCCGGCAGCGGCCGGCCGACCCAGCAAAGCAGCGAGTCCGCGGGGATGAAATCGATCGGCTCGCGGGCGGCGGATTGCCTGTGATTGCTCTGCCAACTCGCTCCGGCGGCGGCGAAGGTCATCGTTGAGAACAGCAACAGCGCCGCGAGCGGCGATCGCGGCAGCGCGGCGACGCTCGTGCGCCGAGATATTGCTTTCGCGATGACGCGGAATCGCTCGAATTGGTGCATGATCCATCATCCCATCAAATAGAGGGCGGTGCGCCTTCGCCAGCGCTGCACCGTGGCAATGATATTGCGGGAGGTTGCGGGCGTCGCGGGGCTGTACAGATTTACGCAAATCGCCGCAGGTTGTTCGCGTTTAGCGCGGATGTGCGAGGGAGAGAGTGTGTGTAGCCGGTTCCTGGATGTTTGCAAGCATAGGCGATAAACCTGCAAAAATACTTTCGCTCTGAGACACACGACCGTTGCGCGGCAACAAAATGCGCGCGGCCAGCTTGGAGCTGAGTTGGAGCGCCTAACAGAACGGAGCCGCGGCTCCGTTCAGAAGCGCGACGGGTGGCCTTGCCTGTCATTTCATATCGGAAAATACCGGAATCACCGCGCGACATCGCGCCGTAGACCGTGCGTTGTCCGCGCACTGTCCGATCTCACGCTGCGCCCATAGCATATATGCGTGATTAAGACGCCGTCTTCAACCAGACTCCCCTCGCGATACTCGCCGTTGCATAGTGCGTTTTTCGTCCTATTTGCGGCCGTTGCCGGGGCCGCGCCGTCGTCTTCGCAGAACTCCGTCGTGCTGCCGGGCGCGCAGAACTCTGCGTCAGAAGTGCCCGACGCGACGCCGCGATCGGCTGGCCACGACAATCCAACCACGCGCCCGGCGGGGCCGAGCGAGTTGTCCGCGACGTCGACCAGCCACCGGCCGGTCGATCTTCCTGGCATTCAGCGTGTCGCCATTACGCGGATCGAGGTCGCGCGCAACGCCACAACGAGTGGCCGGATTGAGAATTCCGCGGAATATGAGAGCCAGACGCCGCCAATCGTGACCGCGATCGTTCACTGCGACAGCACGCCGATGCCGCCGCTCACTCCGGAGGCCGACGATCTGCTGCTGATCGCCCGAGGGGGCACGCCGCTCGGCTGGGGCCGGCCGTTAAAGCATGCAAACCGCGATTCAAGCGCAGCGCGATCGCCTACCGCCGCGCAATTCGCGATCTCATTCGAGTTAAATATCGCCGAAAATTCGCAACAGCTCCGCGCGTGGATCGTCCGCCCCGCGCTCTTGCGCGAGCTTCGACCACGCTGGCCGGAGGGCGCGCCGCTTGCCGCCGTGATCGATTCCGTCGGTCCCGGCCAGCGACACGCCTGGCTCCAGGGCGGCGGCGATCGCGGGTTTGAGACCGGCCAATCCTGGTGGATGCGGCTCGCGGGTCAGCCCGTCGCGCGGCTGGATGCGCGCTTCACGGCGGATGAATTGACGTTCTGTCGAATTATTCCACTGGTTGCGGATTCTCCGCTCGCGGCGCGCCAGGTGGTCGAGCTTTGGCCCATGCCGAGCGAACAGCGCCGCGGCCGCGTCGGCTCAGCCGTTGTGTTTTGTGAAGATCGCGGCTCAGACCAGCGTGTATGGATCGCCGCGCCGCCGGATGTTGGTTTTCCGTCAGAGCCGCAGATCGACTTTCTTCGCGGCGGGCGCTACGTCGGGCACGGCGTGGTCGAGCAGCGGGATGAGGCGTTCTGGTATGTTCGCGTCGCCGCGAAAGCGTGTCTGGAGCGTATCGCGGTGGGCGACGACGCGCGCGTCCGCACGCTCACCATGATCCATCGGCGCGAGTTTGTGGCGCATGTTTTCGAATCGACGCCGGACGGATTTCTGATGGATGCCGGTGAGGCCGAGAACATCGTCGCGGATCAGTCCGCCTTCGCCTGGCGCGACGGCGCGGCGCTGGGGGAAATCCGCGTGACCCGCGTGCAAAGCGATTACGCGATCATTCGCCAAGTCGGCCAAGCCGTGCAGCCACTGGTTCGCGGCGACGAGATTCGCTTCGCGCCGCTGGCGGAAGCGAGCAGTCATTTAAGGGTGGGAGTCGTGCGACACGTTGTCGGGGGATCAATTTTCACCGCGGAGATGAGCGTCAATCGCCGTCCTTCGGCCCGCGTGCCGGTCGCGGTCGAATACGAG
>JAEUIR010000107.1:0-4861 GCA_016795025.1 Phycisphaerales bacterium | reverse complement strand
TGGTGCGGCCGTGTTGATCGACGTCGATGGCGCTATTGGAATGGGTTTCGTCGTCGGCGATCCGGCAACCATCGCGCTTCAGCCCGGCGCCGAGCTTCTCGAAGCTTCGGGCCAAACGCCATGAGCGGACTGGCCGTCCTAAACAACGAGTTGGAAGCGATCGCTGCTCGCTGCATTCACTGCGGGCTTTGCCTCGAAGATTGCCCGACTTATCTCGAACTCGGCAACGAGATGGACTCGCCGCGCGGCCGCATTTTGCTGATGCGCGCGATCAGCGGCGGCACGATGCAGGCGAGCGAGACGGCGATCATGCACCTCGATCGCTGTCTCGACTGTCGAGCGTGCGAGGCGGTTTGCCCGTCGGGCGTGCAATACTCATCGCTGATCGAAGCGGCTCGCGATGCGTTTCCGCGGCCGAGCGTCCCGACAGAACCCCGCTCCGATCGCATCATGAATCGGTTGATCCGCTTTGTCATGCCGCACCGCGCGCGATTGCGGTTCGCGCTGCGGATTCAAGGCTTCATCCGCCGGATCGGGCTGACGCGTCTGCTCGAAAATTTGGCGCCGGCCGCGAAGCGTTTGAACGCCATTGCCGAATCGGCCGAGTCTTCGACTCCGCCGGAGCAGGCACGCAGTGCGTTCGCGCCGCCGCTGCGTGCGACCGTCTCATTGTTTGCCGGGTGTGCGACAGCCGAGATGACGCCGGGCACGCACGCGGCTGCGCGACAGGTGCTCGAAGTGAACGGTTGCATCGCCGCGTGCCGCGCAGGCGCCGCGTGTTGCGGCGCTCTCCACGCGCATTCAGGCGACCTGGACGGGGCCAGAAAACTCGCGGTTCGGAATCTGTCGGCATTCGAAGGCGACGAGCCGATTGTGTCCTTCGCCGCCGGTTGCGGCGCGATGCTGAAGGAATATGCACGACTTTTTACCGGCGACCCGTCGCGGCGCGAGGCTGCGGTGCGCTTCGCGGCGCGGGTGCGCGACATTTCGACATTTCTTGTGGAGATCGGCCCGCGCCCCGCGACGACCGCTTTGCCGCTTCGAGTCACGTATCACGACGCCTGTCATCATGCGCACGCGCAGAACATCCGCGGCGCGCCGCGCGAGTTGTTGCGGGCCATCCCTGGATTGACGCTGGTCGAATCGCCGGAATCCGCGATGTGCTGCGGCGCAGCCGGCGCGTATCACCTGACGCAGCCCGAAATCGCCGCGCGTCTCGCGCGGCGGAAGCTCGACAACCTGGCGGTTTCGCGCGCTCACATCGTCGCGACCGGAAACATCGGCTGCATTTTGCATCTTCAATCTCACGCGGGGGAGGGCACGCGCGTGGTGCATTTTGTGGAGTTGCTTCATGCCGCATACGGGTTGAGCGGAACCGTCGATTCGGGGCAGTCGATATGACGAACGCGGTTCAGGCGTCCGCCGCGCTCGAACGAAACGTCGGCGCGAGCGTCGGATACAGCATGCGAAATCGCTCGTATGCGTCGCGATATGCTTCGCGATTCGGTCCGGGCGACGTGGTTTCGCCGGTTTTACACGCGGCGGCGCATGCTTCTGCGACGTTCGCGAAACACCCCGCGCCGACGCCGGCGAGCAGCGCCGCACCAAACGCGCCGCCCTGCGCGCCATGTGCGACAATCACATCGACGCCAAAAATGTCCGCCATGATCTGGCGCCACACCGCGCTGCGCGCTCCGCCTCCCGAGAGCCGCACTGAGCGTGGGCGGGTTCCCGTTTTGCGAATCAACTCCAGCGAATCACACAGCCCGAACGCCACGCCCTCGAGTACCGCGCGTGTCATATGCGCTGTCGCGTGGCGCGCGGTAAGCCCCACGAATGCGCCGCGCGCCAGCGGGTCGGCATGCGGTGTTCGTTCGCCGGTTAGGTACGGCAAAAAAAGCAATCCCTCGCAACCCGGCGTGACTCCGGCCGCCGCATGAATCATCGCGGCGTATGGCGCATCGCCATCAACGGACGGCACTGCATCGCCGCACATCGCCGTACCCCCTCGCAACACGTCGCGCCACCAGCGCAAACTGCCGCCGGCGCTGAGCATGACTCCCATCATGTGCCATGTTTCGGGCACGGCGTGGCAAAACGCGTGCAAAACGCCGCCCGGCGCGACGCGATGCGCCCGCATGGCCGTGAACACCACGCCCGACGTTCCCAGCGTTACACAAGTATCGCCATCATTCACCACGCCCGCGCCGACCGCAGCGGCCGCCTGATCGCCAGCACCGGCAAAAACCGGCGTGCCGGAAGACAATCCGGTTTCGGCCGCGCTTCGCGGCGTGATCGTGCCGCTGAGCGCGGTGGATTCGAGAGCTTCGGGCAGCCGTGCTCTCTCCGCGCCGCAGACCCGAAGCATCTCGTCTGACCACCGCCGCCGCGCAACGTCGAACATCGCCGTTCCGGACGCATCCGACACATCGGTGGCGAAGCGCCCGGTCAGGCAATAGCGAATGAAATCCTTGGGCAACAAAACATGTGCAATCGACGCGTAAATACTTGGCTCATGGTCGCGCACCCACAACAGTTTCGGCAGCGTGAAACCGGGAAGCACGATGTTGCCGGTCAACTCAAGCAGACGTTCTGCTCCGACCAGCCGTGTGATTTGAGCGCACTGTGGTTGCGTGCGCTGATCGTTCCACAGAATCGCCGGGCGAAGCACATCGCCGTCCGCGTCCAGCACTACCAATCCGTGCATTTGGCCGGTCAATCCAACACCAGCGATGCGCTGCGCATTCAGGCCAACGCGCGCCAAGGCTCCCCGAATCGATCGCGCCGCGGCCAACCACCAGTCGCGCGGGTTCTGTTCTGACCAGAGGGGTTGCGGTGAACTACTGGGATAGGCCGCTTCCGTCTCGGCGACAGTCGCACCGGTGGTGTCGATAAGCGCAACTTTGCACGCGCTCGTGCCTAAATCAATGCCCAGGAGCAGCGGAGTTGGTGACATGCCCCCAAATGATAAACGCCCGGAGACGCGCTTCGCATGGGCGCGTCTCAGGGCGTTTTAGGATCAACGTGCGGCTTGTGCCTAGGCGCTCTGCCTCGCGGCATAAGCTCGCCGCACCGCCTGCACTTCTTCGAGCGCTTCGCGCGTGCCTTCCCCGGTCGGGTGAATTCGAAGCGATGCTTCATACGCTTCGGCTGCCGATCGCAACTTGCCTTGCGACGCGGCCACATGACCGAGGCCGCTCGCCGCCGCGAAATGATACGGATTCAGCGCCAGCGTCGTTTGAAACGCGGCCGACGCCGTGTCCACCCGGTCGAGCAGAAACGACACCAGTCCTAGTTGGTGATGCGCCTCGGCGAAGCCGGGCTCGACATCCGTGATCATCTGCAATCGTCGCGCAGCGGCCATCAGTTGGTCGCCGGAGATTTCATTCATCGCGAGTGCGAGTTCGTTATTGGCCCAATCGCTGCCGGCCCGCATCCAGATCGCCCACAGCGCATCCTCGACGCGCCGTGGCGAAACCAGCGGCGGCTGATGCAGCAGCGGAGCGAGATCGCGAGAATGCTCCATTCGTCCGTACATTCCGAGGCCGATGACAACAGATTCGGCCAAATCGGGGTCGGCGTCTTCGAGCAGGCTGGCGATGAAATCGGGGTCCGTCGAGCGGCGCAATCGGCGCATGACGGCGTCCAAGTCGCAGTCCGCGAACAATGCGCGCGGAGAAAGTACAGCATCTTCGGCAGTGCCTGGGGTCACGGGGAGCCACCTCAAAGCAGCGCGGTTTTGTTTGCCGGGAGTAACTCAACGCCCAGCGGGGACGGAATGTGCGTCGGTGCGAGAAGTGCTTGGGGAGCCTCTAACCGACGAGATCACTCAATCCAGCGATTGATACTAGCAATCGGTTTTACGTGGGTCAAAGCAATTTTTTGCGGGCGATTTACTGATTGGACGATTTTATCTCGTTGCATGGAGCGATAATGCGGCAAGTGCGGGGTTTTCCGCACAACGGGTATTCCTTTCGAGGTTGATCGTAAACCGGCGTAAGATACCTCGACACGCTCGTCCTCGGCCCCGACCGCAGGGCAAAGCGAGCCGCATGCTCGGAAGGAAGAAGATATGAAAGTCGATCACCCGTTGGTTGGTCTTGTCCCGGTCATTCTGGTTGTCGCGTTTTTCGCGTCGAGCGCGTCGCTCGCGGACCAGCCGCTAATTCCCACGAACGCCGACGGAGAATCTCGCGCGGCAGCAACGCGCGGGAGCAAATATTGGGTCTATTTCTGCGATAAGGGCGCGTCCTCGTCGCGGCAACTCGCGGCGGCAATCGCCGCTCTTGAGCAGAGTTATTCGCCGCGCGCCGTGCAGCGCCGCCAATTGCGGCGCACCGCATCGGGGTTGTTTGATGTTCGCGACTTGCCGGTCAACAGCGACTATATGGCCGCGATCGAAGCTCAAGGCGCGGCGATTCACGTGCAAAGCCGCTGGCTGAACGCGGTCAGCGCTTACCTGACGCCGAGTGAATTAGCCGCGGTCCGCTGCCTGCCCTTCGTTGCGCGAGTGGAGCCTGTACGTGGCGGAAGGCGTTGTGAACCGAACGATTCGGATGATGTCGCGGGCACATTCGCCGATGGCGGCGTAGCCGGCGGCTTTTACGGCATGATGCAAGGCCAATTGGATATGCTTTGGCTGCCCGGGCTTCATCAGGAAGGCTATACCGGGCAGGGCGTCATCATCGGCGTGCTTGATACGGGCTTTCTACGCGAACATTCGGCGTTCAATCACCCAACACATCCGCTCCAAATCGTGGCTGAGCACGATTTCATCTTCAACGACGGCAATACGGCCAACGAAGAGAACGACGATTGGTTCCAACATCGCCACGGCACGTGGATTCTGGGCGTGATGGGT
>JAEUIR010000106.1 GCA_016795025.1 Phycisphaerales bacterium | reverse complement strand
TCGCCGTCGCGGCCGGAGCCACGGCCGCCAGCGGGGCTGGGCGGTCGAGGAGACTCGTTTGAATCGACGTGATCGGGGCGGGCTCGCCCGCCAGCGCCGTCAGGTTTGCGAAGGCCGTGGTCCGCGCTGTCCGCGCTTCGTCCACAGCGGCCCGCGCCGCCTGGACCGCCGCGCGGGCCTGAAGCCGGCGCAGATCGGCTTCCTTGAGCAACCCCTGCTCAACGAGCATCTGGCCGAGTTTGTCAGCGGGTCGTCGCATCATCGTCGGCAACTCTGTATGGCGTCGTCCACGGTGCGATACACATCCAGCCGCGAAAGCACGTCTGTCACATCCAGCGCGTCGCGCGTGCAGTCGCTGAGCGCCGCGAGCTTCACGCGCTTCATCGCCAGCGCCTGATTTCCGCTTAGCTCCAACAACATTTCGATCCCCGCGCTATCCACAAACGGCACATTCGCCATGCTCAGCACCACGCGCATAGCGCGTGCCGCGGCCGCCTTGTCCAGCGCAAGCCGAACGCCGGCCAGTTCATCCGACGTAAGCGGTCCGTGCGGGCCGATCACCGTCACCTGGCCATGCGTCTGCTGTGTGATTTTCATCTCGCACCCATTGTCAATCCGCAGAGCCGGCTAACCGGCCCCAGCGGATTCCACCGCGTCGGTTCGAAACATTTGTCTGAATCCCGCCGGATTTTCCGTTTCCATCGCAGTGATTGCCCTTTCAAATGCCGACGCCATCTCGCTGTCGATGCGCGTGCCGCTGTCTTTGCGGATGATGTCGATCGCCTGCTCGACAGAGAACGCGTTGCGATACGACCGCGTGGAGGTCAGCGCGTCGAATACGTCCACAACATGAATGATTCGCGCCAGCAGCGGAATCTCATTCGCATGCAGGCCTTCCGGATAGCCGCGGCCGTCAGGTTGCTCATGGTGATAAAGGACCGCCTCCAGAACGCGATCAAAGCTTGCGATCGGCCGCAGGATTTCGTACCCCATGCGCGGGTGCCGCTTGATCACGTCGAATTCCTCGTCGGTCAGCTTTCCGGGCTTGCACAAAATCGCTTCGGGAATGCCGATTTTGCCCACGTCGTGCAGCAAGCCTGCCCACTCAATGGTTTGCAGATCGTTGGCCGTCAGCCCCAGCGTTTCGCCGGTCGCCCGTGCCAGCAGCGCAACGCGCTCCGAATGGCCGCACGTGTAATGGTCTTTCTTGTCGATCGCCGCCACCAGCGCGCGCGACACCTCGATCGACATCTTGCGAAGGCGCTCGTGCGCCTCCGCATGGCAGATGACGCGGCTGCCGAACGACAGGGCCGTTTCCACCATCAGCATTTCGCTCGACGTGAACGGTTGGGCATCGACGCTTCGGAACGCGAGCATCGCATCCACGCGGTCGTCGAGCCGTGTTAACGGGCCCGCCAGGATTTGGTATTCGCCAGACGTGATGACATCGATTTTGCGTTGATCTCTGGTTCGCGCCGCCAGACGCGATGCGAACTCGCTGTCGAGCCGCTGATCGCTCAAGTTGCACTTGCCGTTGTGATCCGGCCGAAAGCTTGATGCCTCATACCAACGCGGAGCGCCGCCTTGCTCAACGAGGCACGCGGCACGCGCCTTGAGCAGCAGGCAAATGCGGGTCATTAGTTGGCGTTCAAGTTGCGCTCGATCCGTTGTCTCCGCGAGGTTCTGCGTGAAGTCAAAGACCAGGTTTAGATGCTCATATCCTTGCAATACCTCGTCCACGAGCCGCGAATTCTCATCGGCCAACTGACCGATTCCGTGGGACAGGCGTTCGAGATGCTCGAGTGGATTCAGGCTCAATTTGTGCGCGGGAGCGGCCGCCGCTGCGTCGCGCGCCGCGATATCCTGGGCCAGCTCGTGAAGGAGCGCCTTGCAGTCGTGCGCGGTGTTACTGCTCATGCACGCTCCCCGACAGGCCGCGACCGCAAAGGTTCATTCATCGCCGCCGTGATGCCTTCAACCAAATCCGCCAGCCGCGCGGGGCTGAATGGCTTTGGCAATACATGCGCATTCAATCCGGCCAGACGTTCCCCGATTTGCGCGTGATCCCAGCGGCTCGTCAGCACGACCACTCCGCGCGGCGCTAGCCCGCGAGCGCTCAACTGTTCGATCAATTGAATTCCGTCAATTTCCGGCATATTGACGTCGCTGATCAGCACATCGGGAGGACTGGAGACGCACGCATCCAGCGCTTCGCGCCCGTTGGTCAGGCTGCGCACTTCGTGCCCCTGGCGTTCGAGCCACATGGTGATCACGCGGCGGATTCCCGCATCATCTTCGGCCACGATAATACGGCTCATGCCTTCGCCTCCACCGGCTCATCCGCGTGAAGCGGCAGGGTCAGCGTGAACGTGGAGCCTTCGCCCAGCTTGCTCGCCAGCGTGATTTCTCCTCCGTGCATGCATGCGATGTCTCGCGCGATCGCCAGCCCCAGGCCCGTGCCGGTGATGGACTGGACTGTGTTGCTTGACGCGCGGTAGAACTTTTCAAATACGCGCGCCTGATCTTCCTCGGATATGCCGATTCCCGTGTCTTTGACAACGATGCTCACATCGCGTTCGGCCGGCTCAACTGAAATCTCGACGCGTCCGCCCGACGGCGTGTATTTCACCGCATTGCCAACCAAGTTGTTGATGAGTGTCGCCAGCCGCTGTTTGTCGCCGCGCAACTTGGGCGTCTTGGGAGGCATGCGCAGCTTGAGCTCGACGCCTTTTTCGTCCGCGGCGCCGAGATTGTCCTGCACGAGTTGCCGCACCAGCCGCGCCAGGTCTACGTTGCCCATTTCGAGTCGCAATGTGCCGACTTCCATCTGCGAAAAGCTCAGCACATCCTCGATTAGTCGACTCAGCCGCCCAGTTTCGCTCATGATGACGTTGAAGCACTCTTTGCGCGTCACTTCGTCGTCAAACTCCGGCTTTGTGAGCGTTTCGACATAGGCTCGAATGTTCGTCAGCGGCGTTCGAAGTTCGTGCGTGATGTGATACAAAAAATCATCGCGCGCCCGCTCCATCGCCCGCATCGCGCCGAGGTCTTCGATCACAACGATCGTCTCGTCGTCGCCGCGCTCCGCAGGCGGAAGAATGTGAAACCGCAAATCAATCTGCAAACCGTCTTCTTTGATCGAAATGTCTTTCGATCCGCTTCGGCCGGACTCGATCGCCTGCTGGATGATTTCGCGGGCCGCGTTGTCCTTGATAAACGCTTCGAGCGTGATGTTTGCCTCCTGGTTGGAAGGCAGGCTCAACAGCGTTTTGGAAATCGCGTTGGAATATGCGATACGCAGATCGCGCGTCACCCGGACGACGCCCATCGGCATGCGATCCAGCATGCGCCGAAACACGCCGGAACTGAACCGGCTGAGGATCGCGCCGCTCTTCTCGATTTCGTTGCGCAACTCAAGTTCCTGACGCAACGACACCGACTCGGCGATGATGCGGTTCCAGGCCGTTGCCGTTTCGCCCAGTGAATCGCTCAGCGTGAGCGCCAGCAACTGCTTTTCAATTCCTGAGGCGTATGCGCGCAGATTTCGTTCGATGGCGCTCGCCGAGCGCAGTCTTCGGCGTGTCAGAGGCACAATGGCCATGACCGCCACCCCAACCGCCAGCAACGCCAGCGTGAAAATCAGCGGAATGAAGCCGAGATTGTCAGCGGCCAGCGTCATGCAAACTCCGGGCGGACGATTCGCCAATACATGATCGGCCCGGGCGAGTGCAGGCTTCATTGTTCGGGTACGGAAGCGAGATTCTTCGCGAGGCGCGGCAATTGCCGCCGCCGGGAAAAGGGGCGGTTTCGATCAATGGCGCGGTTCGGTTGCGCTCCCGCTGGCGGTGATGCGCGCGACAACCGGATTGATTGCATCCCGCGTGTCTTCTATTGATATTCGCCGCGAATATTCGGCTGCCAGATTCGATCGGCCAACGTAATGCGCAACCGCCGCGCCTAGTTCGAGCAATCGGACGTCACGCGGTGTCCCGGCCAGCGCCGCATCGAGCACGATCAAGGCATCCGACGCGCGGTCTTCGAGCGTCAGAATTTGCGCAAGCCGACAGGCAACGCGCGCGTCGCGCGGCGCACTTTGCGCCAACGGTTCGAGATATTGGCGCGCCGCCGCGATTTCGCGAGTTTCGATCAGGCAGTCAACCAGTGCGAGTCGCAGCGACATCGGCGCTGCTGATTCCTCTTGTGCTTCAATCTCTTCGCGCAGCAACTCGGCCGCTTCCGGCCAGCGGCTCGCGCGGTACATCGCCATGCCGGCGCGCGCCCTAGTTTCCGCCCGGACAACCGCGCTGTCGCATGTCCGCGCCCACGCTTCCGCCGCCGCGGCGCAATTGCCGCGCAGCTCTTCGCACTCAGCCAGCGCGACGTTCAGTGATGCGCTCCAGCCGTTCGCCTCCGCGCGATCGGCGATCAGCACATGTGCCCCCTCGACGTCTCCTGCTTGCAATTGCGCCTGGATTTCCGACAGCCAGTACTCTCGTTCGCCCGGGCGCAGGCCGGCGGCGACGTGAAACCGCCGCGCCGCCTCCGGCCACTGCTGCTGAGCCAGTAACGCAACGCCCGCCAGGTATTCGGCTTCCGCGCGCTCCGCGGACCCCAGCGAAATCTCGTCGGCAATCTGGCACGCGCGCGTAAAGTTGCCTTTGGCCACCTCAATGCGAGCGGCGATTAGTCGCGATGCATCAGATTCCTCTCGCGCCAGGCTCCGAGATTCCGCCAACCGGGCTTCGGCATCCGCCACGCTGCCCACTGACAGCAATTCAGACGCCAGCCGGAGCTGCACCGCGCTGCGGGCCGCGTCCCAAGGCTCGTGTGGTTTATTCGGGTGCGTCGGAAGCCCGTTGCATCCGGCAATAAAGCACAGCCACACCGCGCACAAACACCCAATCAACCGAGTTTTCCACATGACGGGTCTCATCGCTGGTGGTTGTCTTCTTGAGAATCGCCTGGCATACGCGGCCGGCCGAAGCGCTCGCGCACGGGCCGGCCTTCAAGCCTCTGGCCAGAGTCGATCAGGTCGAGCGCGAAGCGCCGCATTCGAACGCCGTCCTCATCCCACACACGCCGGCCGATGAGTCGCTCGCGCAGCAGCATCGCTTGTCGATGCCGCGGCTGATTGTGAAGCGAGATCTCAGCATTCAGCAGCGCCAAGTCGAATTCGTTTCGCTCAAACCGGCTTAGCGCCTCTTGAAAGAACACCTGCGCCAGTCGGTCACGGCCCGTCCCCAATACGCCGCGCCGCGCGCCGATTCGCACGCGCTCGATGTCTTCCAGCAACGCTTCGTTCTTGCGCATTTCGCTGTCGGTTTCCTTCAGTACATGTACGGTCAGGAGGATGATCACTTCCTCGCGGCCGCTGACGTTCGCGTTGTTCTGGAACAGCAGCCCGACTCCCGGAATGCTCCCGATGAGCGGCAGGCGCTCGCTCGATGACACTGTTCGTTCGCGGAACAGCCCGCCGATGAGCACGGTGTGCCCGTCGCGCAGCAGGACATCGGCATGCGCTTCGGTGGTTTCTTCGAATGGCAGGTTGGCCGCGGTCAGCCCGCCGTTGCTATCCTTTGGATGCACTTCGAGCCGCACTGTGCCGTCGGATCCGATCGTCGGGCGAAAGCGGATCTGCGTCCCGGTTTCCAGAAACTCAACCGATTGAATGGCCGCGGTCTGCGTGACCGTGGTCGTGAGATATCCGTCGCGTCGCCCCACGATGACCTCGCCCTCCTGGCGATTCAGCGCCACAACCTTCGGATTTGCGACGACCGTTACGTCCGTGACGCTCTCCAGCGCTCGCACGAACGCGGCGAGGTTGTTGTGGATAATTCCGAATCGAAAACCACCGCCCTGAACCACGCCGGCGAAGTCGGTTCCGGCGTTGATCGTGGTTTTTTGCAACCGATCCGGCGGTAGCGCGCCCGTCGTCAAATCCGCGCCGGCATTGCTCGTACTCGACACATTCTCAAAATCGACACCGCCGAGCAATGTGAAGTCGATCCCGTGCCGGTTGTCTTCGCTGAGCGTTGCCCGCAGCATCGTCGCTTCGACCAGCACTTGCCGCGGCCGCGCATCGAGTTGCTCAAGCAGCTTTTCCACCTGCGTCAGCCGCGCCTGCTGGTCCGACACAATCACGTAATCACCGATTGCGGAACCGCCGCCGGAGCGCTTGCCCCCGCCGCCGCTGCCGCCACCGCCGGAGAATCCCCCAGCGCCGCCGCCCGATGACGCGCCTTCGGCGCCCGCGGCGCCAGCGCCGGCAGCTTTCCCGCCAGGTTCGACGACGTTCGCCGTTTCGCCCAGCAATGAGCGGATCGCCGACGCGGCTTCGGCCGGCGAAATGTAATTCAAGTGAAATACGCGAGTCTCGCCCGGCGGTTGTTGCGCGGCAATTTCTGCCTGCGTGCCGACAAAAATGGTCCGGCCTTCGGTGCGAAACGCGAAGTTTCCCGGTGTGAGAATCGCGCGCAGCGCTTCCTTCAGCGTGACGTTATACAAATTCGCTGACGTTTTGCCCGTTACGCCTGGGCCGCACACGATATTGGTCCTGGCCTCATAACTGAGCATTTGCAGCCCGATCGCGATGTCGATGTCGCGCAGATGCACATCGAGCAATCCCGTCGGCGCGGCGCTGATCTCGTTGTCCTCGACCGGGGTCGATGCGGTGGCGTCATTCGCCCCGATTGCGACCGGTGACGCGGTGTCCGCTGAAATCGGCTTTTCTTGCCCGTGCGGCTGCGCGCCCGCGTCCTGCGCGGCCGCCGCACCGTGGAAATGAACGGCAAAGGCGAGCACCAGCATGATTGTCCACGCCCGCGTCGGGGACATCACGCCGCAAGCGCCGCGCTGCGCGCGAAATCGACGGTTCGTGAGCGTCACCGCTGTGTCGCGGTTGCCGCAGGCCGACTCGTCCGGTTGTAAGCGCACGCGAATCCTCGCTGGCCGTTGACCGGTTCGGGCGCGCGGGTTGCGCGGAGAGACCGGGTAGCTGGGCTATCGTCGCGCGGAAATTACGAACTTAAGTCGAGGATCGCCTTCATCGATGCAAGAAGTTCGCCATTCAAGATTCTCGCGTCGGAATGTCGAAAGTACTGCGCCGCGCCGCAATGAATCGGGGCATCACTGCGCCGCGACGACTAAGGAATAGACGTAGGGATCAAGCCCCCGACGCTATCAAGGGTGCAACGATGAAACTCGCGATCGCTGCTTCGAAGCGGATTCACGGCCGACGCATTCGACTGATTGCCTGCGGCGCGGCGGCCCTGGCGGGTCTTGCCGCCGGTTGCAGCGAAGATCAGAGCGTTATCACGTTTCGCGATAATTTCGTCGGCGGATTCAGCGACGGCATCAAGTCCATTTTCGGTGCGGTTGTCGATGCCGGTGTGGCGACGATTCTCGACGATACGCCGTTGTCCACGTCTGACGACGGCAATGCCGCTTTGAACGCGCCTTGACGCATCAAGCGCGCCCGGCCCGCGGTCCGCGTTGCCGAGCAGTGCTGCGACCGTGGTGCTCGGTCATAGTTGAATCAACGGCTATGTCCGTGGTTTCGCACCGGCGGGACGCCGATGCTCCCCGACAAATTAAGGAAAACGAAGCAGTAGTCATGTAGCGGTTACATTTCAGGACATGGCGTCGCGCATCGTTGAACGTAACGAACGGAGTTCCGCGAGGTTGGCCATGCCGAGCCGGCGTCGGCCTGCCTCGACCTCGTGAATCATCCGCGTAATCGCTGCGCATAGCGGCGTGCGGATCGAATGCGCCGCCGCGCGGTCCGCCACATGCCCTGTTAGAAAATCGATCTCGGTTGTGCGCCCGCGCTCGATGTCCTGTCGAATCGACGGAACGCTGCCGCCATACACACCGACCAGCCGTTTGAACCAACCATCGAGTTCATCCAGCGAAGCGTCGCGCGGTGCGTACGGATCGGCCGCCAGCGTTTCGAGCCGAACGCCCTCGGCGTCGGCCACATCCAGCACTTCGCGGCAAACATCCACGAACACGTGCCGCGCCTCTTCAGATGTCAGAATCTCGGCCAACGGCGTTCCGAGCAGCGCGCCAAATGACGTGACGGCGCAGTTCATTTGCAGCTTGGCCCACTGCGCACCCAGGATATTCGTGCTGATGGTGACCGGCATGGCGCAATTCAGGATCGTCGCCGCCGCCTCGACGCGCGGCGTGATCCGGCCGTCGCGTTCTCCGATCACGGTTCCGATTCCCGCGGTGCGTTCATAAACGCCCGGCTCGTGCATCGACGCGCCCCAATTCAGCAGCGAGTAAACGATGCGTTCGCTTCCCACGACTTCGGCCACCGCCGGCTCGACGATGCCATTTTGCAGCGCGATGAACACGCTGGAATCGTGCGTGCGAGCCGCCGACGCTCGCGCGGCTTCCACGACGTGTTGAGCCTTTGTCAGCAGCAATACCAGGTCAAACGACGTGTTGTCGGGAATATCGCCCACGCTCGCGTGCGCTCTTGTGTCGAAGTGCAGGGTTTGTCCATCAGCCCGCAGGGTGATTCCGCGAGAGTTGATCGCGCCGGCCACGCGCGCGCCGGCCACGAGCGTCGGTGCATAGCCGGCCTGAATCAGCCGCGCCGCAAATACACCGCCCATCGCGCCGATTCCAATCAGCAAAATCGACGGCTTACCACCGCCACGCTGCACTGATGACCAATCGGCCATGACATCATCCGACTTCGCTGGATTTGATTGTCGAGTTCCGCGCTCGAACGCGCTTATTTCGCCGGCGCGCAACCCCATCCGTCATACATGCCGTTGCATTCATCCGCCAGAACGCACAATTCGCTCGTATGCTCATGCACCGAATCCAAATCCGCCGCGTGCGATTTTGTCACCGTCACCGAGTATGGAAAATCATCATCCGCCGCCGCTTCGCGATCGGAGGCCGACTCGTTATCCTGGTGATCCGCGGCATAGCCGCGCTCGGTCGCCTGAACGATGAACCGCTCGCGATCCTCGGTCGAGCGGAACAGCGCGGTATGATCGACTGAGCGAGGGGTTTCGAGCGTGTCGCCGAGCGCGCGAAGCTGCTCGACCAAATCCCGATCCCCCATCCATTGCATGTCGATCGGCGTCGGATAGAGCACCTCGTAAAACTCGCGCCAGTCCGGATCGTCTTCCAATTCGATGTCGAATTGCTCACGCCCGACGCGCTTCAACAGCCGGGCGATGTCCTCAGCCGGCGCTTCCTCGCGATTGGAGTAAAGAAAAAACGACCTTCGGCCCGGCCATGTCACAGCGGCTACGTAAACATCCCGTTTCGACTGCGCGGCCCAATTCTCGATCGCATCGTCGATTTCGTTGATCGATTTCCACTCATCGTCTGTCGGCATGCCGTTGTCGGTCATGTTTTGGAATGGCACATCGATTCGAATTCGCGCCGGAAAGTCGGCTGAATCAATGTCGGCCGTCGGATCGAGATCGAGTCGGATCGACGCAGGCTCATCGTTAATCGCCGAAAAATAGAAATCCCACTGATCTGACATGCGATTCTCCTGGGGGCGTCAGGTTTCGTCGGCCCATGATAGCGGATGCGGTAGCGCGCAGGCCGCGAACTCGAAATGCAGCACGCGACGCCGCGTTGGATTTGCCGCTGGATAGGAGGCATGCAACAGCAGCGGCCGCATGAGCAGGGCGTCGCCCGCGCCGCATTCGCACACGTGCGTGCCGGGCGCGCGGCGCATCGCATCGATTGCATCGGTCTCAATCAAGCCGCAGCGATGCGAGCCCGGAATGACGTGCAGCGCGCCGTTTTGAGCCGGCGCATCATCGAGATGAACCCGAACGGTGAGCATGCGCTCCAGTATTTCCGCCGGCGGCCGAACGTGAATGACGCCGGCCTTCACCGACCATGGCCCGTAACCCGCCATTGAAGAACGCTCGCGAACGGCGATGGCGGTGTCCTGGTGCCAGGGAACCAGCCAGTTTGCCGTGGAATTTTTGTCAAACAGCACGGACCGCACGATTTGAGCGTGCGCCCCAAGGTGCGGCTCGACGAGCTTTCGGATCGCCAGCCCGGTTGCAAATGCGCGAATAGCGCGTGAAAGACCGAGCAGATTGCGAGCCGCGAACCCTGCACCGCGCCGGCTGCGGACGCCGCTGTTCTCTTGCCGCAGAACCGCATCGGCGGCTGTCCGAAGCGCGGCAATCTCCGCGTTTCCGGCGACACCACGGAGAATTGCGAACCCATCGCGATCGACCGTGAACTCACTCCCCTCTGCGATCATCGGCTCGCCATGCCCGCTTGCTCCAATTCGCGCTCCGACAACTCGCGCCCGCATTCCGGGCAGCGCGGCGACGGCAAGCCGCGGATGTCATAACCACAGTCGTCGCAGTAGGGGCCGAAACGCGGCCGCCAGATTGCTTGAATCACGCCCAGCATGATGTTGGCCAGCCCAATGGTCGCGATCGCAAGCATCGGCAACTTGTTTGCGAAGTCTTCCCATACTGCGGTTCGAATTTCCAGGCTCGCGATCGGCATCCCAACTGCGAGTCCCGTCCACATGATTGCTGCGCAGCCGCTCAGCGCCTGGTGCGCTCTCCATCGCGGCATTACGCGCCGGAAAATCCACGCCAGTCGCATTCCCAGCCCAAGCAGCAACGCCACGGCCGCGAGCGTTTCCCAATGAATGTTGCCCGCGATCCGTTCGCGAATCAGCCCAGCGGAAATCCCGATCGCCGCGCCATAGAATGCATGACGAAACGCTTCTGCTCGAATCTCGGGCCAGTCCAATTCGCGCCCCGGAACACCGCGCGCGGCCGCTACCCGCAGTTTGTCCTCGGTCTCGGGCATTTCGTCTTATTCCTGCTGGCAGGTTGGTGCTTCGTCCGTGTCTTGCCCGAAAGCAAGCACGTAGCCGTTGCAATCTTCGATCGCAATTTCCTTCATCCGATAGAAGTACACCTCCGGCCCTTCGATCACTTTCGCGCGTGACTTGACGCGCTCGTAGATTGCCATCACGTTTGTGGTGTAGAAGTACAGTCGTCCGGTCATCGTTGGCGTTTCAGCCTTGTAACCTTGTGTGGTGAACATCACGCGCGACATCCCGTTTGTCAGGCTGCACCAACACGGTTCATTCTCCGGCCATTGGCTGTCGAGCGTGAAACCGAGCACATCGCAATAAAACGAAATTGTCGCGAGCATGTCGCGCGTGAGCAGCATCGGGGCGAGTCCAATGAGCGCTTCCATTCGAATTCTCTCCTCTGACCAACTGCAACCTGCTAACTGAGCCGGAAGCGCGCAGTCGAGCGTTTACGTCACGTCAGTGACTGTCCGCCATCCAGCACGATTTCCGCGCCGGTGACGTAGCCCGCCGCGCTCGACGCGAGATAAAAGATGCACTCCGCGACTTCATCCGCTGAACCAAAGCGCTTCAGCGGCGCGGCGCCGGCAACCTGTGAGTGGCGTTCAGCGCGCTCCGCGCCGTGGCCCAGAAAGGCGTCCCACATCGGCGTTTCGATCGCTCCAGGCGCGACGCTGTTTACGCGAATCGGCGGCGCGAACGTCGCACAATGCATCGCCAGACTGCGCGCGAAGCTGCTGAGCGCCGCCTTGCTCGCCGCATACGCCGTCGCGGCGGGGAGCGCCATTCGCCCCGCGAGCGATGACACGATCACAATCGACGCTTCGTCGCTGTTCTTCAGCAGGGGCAGGCACGCGCGCGTTCCAATCACAGCGCTCTCGACGTTGACCGCCATCACCCGTCGCCAGGTTTCGGTCTCGATTTCGCTTGGATTTTGCGCGCTGTCGATCCCAGTGATTCCCGCGCAATGCACCAACGCGTCGAGCCGGCCGTATCGAGCGGCGATTTCATCAGCGGCGCGCTTCCAGCCGGCTTCGTCACGCGCGTCAACCTGAATTGACTCTTCGTGCCCGCGAGGCGCGTGCTTTTCATTGGTCGGCGTCATGATCGGTTGAATGTCCGCCGCGATGACGTGCGCATCGGCTTGATAAAAGCGTCGCGCCGTCGCCCGGCCGATCCCGGACGCCGCGCCGGTCACCAGTACAACGCGATTTGAAAACGGTAGGGGAGCGCTCTGCATCCGACCGTGCCTTTGGTCCGCGACTTACTCCGGACGTAATTGCCGTCACCGGTTACTTTCGCAGCATCTTGCGCAGCACTGTCTGCAAAACGCCGCCATTGCGGTAATACTCAATCTCAACCGGCGTATCCACGCGGCAGCGAACCGTGAACTCCGTTCGCTTGGCCGTGCCCGGATCGACCGCGACCACGTTCAAATCCTGCCCGGGCTTGAGCGAGTCGTTGAGATCGACAAAGTCATAAAATTCGTGTCCGGTCAAGCCCAGCGATTCGCGCGATTGTCCGTTCTTGAACACGCACGGCAGCACGCCCATGCCCACAAGATTGCTGCGATGGATGCGCTCGAAGCTCTGCGCGATCACCGCGCGCACCCCGAGCAGCATCGCGCCCTTCGCCGCCCAATCGCGAGAGCTGCCCATGCCATAGTCTTTTCCCGCCAGCACAACCGTCGGCGTTCCGGTCGCTTTGTACGCCATCGCTGCGTCATAAATGGGCACGACCGCGCCCGGCGCGAGGTTGCCGGCGCTGCCGAGGAACGTTGTCAGACCGCCCTCCGTTCCCGGCGCCAGCAGGTTTCGCAGCCGCACGTTCGCAAACGTTCCGCGCGTCATCACGCGATCGTTGCCGCGCCGGCTGCCGTAGCTGTTGAAATCCGTTTTCGAGACGCCGAGCGATTTCAGGTAATCGCCGGCCGGCGATTTCTCAGCGATGTCGCCCGCCGGGCTGATGTGGTCGGTTGTGACGCTGTCGCCGACCATCGCGAGGCACCGCGCGCCATGAATCGCCTGGATCGGATGCGGCTCCGGCGTCAGTCCGTCGAAATATGGCGGATTCTGAATATACGTGCTCGCATCGCTCCATTCGTACAAATCGCCGCCGCTGATGCGAATGGCCTGCCACTCGGCGCTGCCGGCGAAGACATCCGCGTATCGCTTGTTGAATTGCTCCGGCGTCACAAACTGCGCCACCGCGTCGTCGATCTCTTTTTGCGTCGGCCAAATATCTTTCAAGAACACAGGCCGGCCGTCGCCGCCCATTCCAAGCGGCTCGTTAAGCAGGTCGATGTCTGTCGAGCCCGCGAGGGCATAAGCCACGACCAGCGGCGGCGACGCGAGATAATTCGCCTTCACATGCGGATTGATGCGGCCCTCGAAATTGCGATTGCCGCTAAGCACGCTCGACGCGACCAGATTGGCGGATACGACCGCGTCGCGGATGTGATCCGGCAACGGGCCGCTGTTTCCGATGCACGTTGTGCAGCCGTACCCGACCGTTTGGAATCCGAGCGCATCGAGATATTGGGTGAGACCTCCGCGATCCAGGTAATCCGTCACGACGCGCGACCCAGGCGCGAGGCTCGTCTTGACCCACGGTTTTACCTTCAAGCCGCGCTCCACCGCTTTCTTCGCGACCAGTCCGGCCGCAAGCATGACGCTCGGGTTGCTCGTGTTTGTGCAGCTCGTGATCGCGGCGATGACCACCGCTCCGTGTCCGATCTCCGACGCACTGCCATTGTTCAGCACGCTCGCCTTCCGGCTCAGGTCGCTATCCGGAAGCTCAAACCCCTGGTTCTTCAACGGCGCTCGCAACGCCGCCTGAAACGCGGTCTTCATCGCGCTCAGCGAGATGCGATCCTGCGGGCGCTTCGGGCCGGCCAGCGACGGCTCGACTGACGCCAGGTCAAGTTCGAGCGTCGCCGTGTATGTCGGCGCGGCCGAACCATCAACGCGAAACAACCCCTGTTCTTTGCAATAGCGCTCGACGAGATCGATCTCTTCGTTCGTTCGGCCGGTGAGCCGCATGTAGCGCAGCGTTTGCTCGTCCACGGGGAAAAAGCCCATCGTGGCGCCATATTCCGGCGCCATGTTCGCAATCGTCGCCCGATCCGCGACGCTCATGTGTGACAGGCCCTCTCCGTAAAACTCGACAAATTTCTCGACCACGCCGAATTTCCGCAGCATCTCCGTTACGCGCAGCACCAGATCCGTCGCGGTCGCACCCTCGCGCAGCTTGCCCGTCAGCCGAAAGCCGATCACCTCCGGCATCAGCATGTACATCGGTTGGCCCAGCATGGCCGCTTCGGCTTCGATGCCGCCCACGCCCCAGCCCAGCACGCCCAACCCGTTGATCATCGTTGTGTGGCTGTCCGTTCCGACCAGCGTGTCAGGCATCGCGACCACTTCGCCATTCACATTCACGCGCAGCACGCACTTCGCCAGATATTCGAGATTCACTTGATGCACGATGCCCGTGGCGGGCGGCACCACGCGGAAGTTGTTAAACGCTTTTTGCCCCCAGCGGAGAAACTCATACCGCTCGCCGTTGCGATGGAATTCGAGTTTTGCGTTCAGGTCCAGCGCGTTGAGTGTGCCGTAGTGATCCACCTGAACCGAGTGATCGATCACCAGATCGACCGGAATAATCGGATTGATTCTCTTCGGATCGCCGCCCAGGCGCACCATCGCGCTGCGCATCGCAGCTAAATCAACCACGCAGGGAACGCCTGTGAAATCCTGCAACACCACGCGAGCGCACTTAAACGGAATCTCAAGTTCCGCGGGTTTCGGCTTCCAATTCGCCAGCGCACTGACGTGGCTCTCCAGCACGCTGAAATTGTCAACGTTGCGCAGCACCGCCTCCAACAGTACGCGAATCGAATAGGGCAGCTTCGACACCGCGCCTACGCCGGTCTTTTCCAGCGCGTCGAGGCGATAAATCGTCACGGGGCCTTTGGAAGTTGCAAGCGTCGCGCGGCTATTGAACGGGTTCAGAGCGGTCATCGGCGTGGTCTCCGTCAGCGATCGATCCGCCGGCCGACGGCTGCTTCAACGCAACCCGCGGCGCGGTCGGCGAAGCACCGTAGTATACGACAAGCGCGCAGTTGCATCGAGTGGCTACAACGACTTGCGGTGAAGATGAAGAATGACCACGTCGCGAGAAAACGGGTCGGGAGGCGCTTCCAGCTCAAGATGCGTGCCAAACGTATCGTTCCCCCTGATTTGTC
>JAEUIR010000105.1 GCA_016795025.1 Phycisphaerales bacterium | reverse complement strand
CGACGAGCCTCCACCAGACGAGCCGCCGCCGGATGATCCTCCCGACGATGCGCCGGACGAGGCTCCGGAACTCATGCCGCTGCTCGCGCCGGACGATGCCGCCGACGTGATTCAATGCGCGCCAACCGACCATCGCGCCAAGCTGATCAGCCTGCTCGACGATGCCACGCGCATCGACGTGAACGCCTTGCTTGCCTATGCCGAAGACGAAGCCGGCGGGCTGATGAACCCGCGCTATGCCCGTCTTCGGCCGGAAATGAGCGTGGACGAGGCGATCAAGTATCTGCGCCGGCTTGCGCGTGAGCACGCCGAGGTGGTTTATTACGCCTATGTTCTGGATGCTCAGCATCACCTGGTCGGCGTCGTGTCATTTCGCGAATTAATCATGTCGGCGCCGGAGAAGCGCGTGCGCGACATGATGCGCACTGAGTTGATTTCCGTCCCGGACGACATGGATCAGGAGGCGGTCTCGCATCTCTTTGCGCAGCAGAATCTGCTTTGCATTCCGGTCGTCGACGCCGAGGGCCGTATGAAGGGCATCGTCACGGCCGACGATATCGTGGATGTGGTGAAGGAAGAGGCCACCGAGGATATTCAAAAATTGGGCGGTTTGGCGGCCCTCGACGCGCCCTATACGCAATCCACGATCTTCGAGATGCTGAAGAAGCGCCTCGGCTGGCTTGCGATGCTGTTTGTCGGCGAAACATTTACGGCCACGGCCATCGGGTTCTTTGAGGATAAGATCAAGACCGTTACGTTTCTGGCGAGTTTCATCCCGCTCATCATCAGCAGCGGCGGTAATTCCGGCTCACAATCCTGCACGCTGGTCATCCGGGCCATGGCACTCGGGGAGGTGCGGCTGCGCGACTGGTGGTGGGTCATGCGTCGTGAAGTCGCCACGGGTCTCATCATGGGCATTTGTCTCTGCGGGCTCGCGCTGGTTCGCGTGGCCGCATGGGAATGGGGGCATCTGGCCATTTGGAAAAAACCGCTGTACGGCGAGCATTACATGCTGGTTGGCGCGGCGATCGGCATCAGTGTCATGGGCAACGTGATTTGGGGAACAACGGTCGGATCGCTGCTGCCGTTCGCGCTACGCCGCTGCGGCCTTGACCCGGCCAGTGCCTCGGCCCCGTTCGTCGCGACGTTTGTGGATATCACCGGAATCGTGGTTTATTTCTACGCCGCCACGGTGCTTTTGAGCGGGACGCTGCTGTGACCGACGATTTCCGTCAAATTGCTTGACAACGCGCGTGCGCTCAAGGATGCTTCAGAACGAAGCTGCGGCGCGGACGAACGGCCGCCGCCTGCGGCGTGCACTCGTAGCTCAATTGGATAGAGCATCGGCCTTCGGAGCCGAGGGTTGGGGGTTCGAATCCCTCCGAGTGCGTTCGATGAAAGTGACCGCCACCCACCCGAAAGTCATAACGCACCCGTGCCGATCGAACTCGTGATTTTCGATAGCGACGGTGTGCTCGTGGACAGTGAGCCCGTCGCGAACCGAGAGCTGGCGGCTCTGCTGACGGAATGCGGGCTGCCCGTTTCCGCCGAGCAGGCGATGCAGTGGTTCATCGGGCACGCCATGCCGGATGTGCTAGGAATCGCCGAGCAGAAACTCGGCCGCCGCCTGCCGCCGGATTTTCTGGACCGGCTCCAAATCCGCACAGAAACCGCGTTTCGCCATGAGCTGCGCCCAGTGACGGGCGTCGAGCATTTGATCGCGCGTCTCAACGTGCCCTATTGCGTGGCCAGCAACGGCCCGATCGCCAAAATGCGAGCCACGCTCGGCGCGACGGGCCTGTTACCGCGTTTCGAGGGCCGGCTTTTCAGCGCTGACCACGTCAAACACCCGAAACCTGCACCTGATCTTTTTCTTCACGCGTCCGCGACGATGCGGGCCGATCCGACGAACTGTGTCGTCGTCGAGGACGGCGTATTCGGGGTGCGCGCGGCGATCGCGGCGGGCATGCGCGCGATCGGTTACGCGGAACGGACGGATTCCACAGCACTCACATTGGCTGGCGCGACTGTGTGCATGGCAATGGCCGAAGTCGAAACGCTGATTCGAGCTTGGCAATGACGCGCGCATGGGCGAAACCGATGAATGCGGCTGCGCCCGCGTCGGAGCGCGAAGCATCCCGCTACCCCGCGGTGGAGATCATCATCGCCGCTGTGTTGTCGCTCGCGGGGTTGGTGCTCTCCATCGTCATGGCGCTGGCCAGCGACGGCGTGCATCACGATGACGACCTCGTACATCATCAAATGGCGAGATGGTCGTTTGAGTATCCGCAATACTTGTTGCACGAATGGGGCCGGCCCGGCTTCACAGTGCTTTATGCGATTCCTGCGCAATTCGGTTGGACGACGGCGCGGATTTTTTCCGGCGTGCTCACCGCGGCGACCGGCTGGCTGGCATTCCTCATCGCCCGTCGCCAAGGCATCTCGCTGGCTGCGCTGACGCCGCTGCTATTCTGGCTTCAACCGATGACGTTTACGCTCAGCTACACGACACTGACCGAACCTGTTCTCGCGTTCTATCTCACACTGGCGATGTGGCTGCTGATTTCCCATCGCATGGCCGCGAGCGCGATCGCCGTTTCGCTCACCATGTTGACGCGGCACGAAGCGGCGCTGTTTTTGGCGCTATGGGCGGTCGAAATGTGGCGGCGACGGGCGCGCTGGTGGCAGTTCGCGCTGCTGCTCTGGGCGCCGCTCGCGCACAACGTGCTGTCGGCGCTGTTTCTATGGTCCGCTCCGCTATTGATGTTTCTCGAACCGCAGCCCACTACGCAATACGGTTCCGGCGCGTGGTACTCCATGCTCGCGCGCTGGATGCTGGCTTGCGGAATCGGGCCGGTCATCCTGGCGTGCCTCGGCGCGTTTTCGACGGTCCGACGCAACGGGGGCTGGCTGTGGATCGGCTGCGGAATCGCGTACTTGGCCGCTCACAGCCTGCTCTATCGTTTCGGCTTGTTCGCTACCGGCGGGTATTATCGCTTTCTGGTCGCGATCGGCCCGATCGTCGCAGTTGCGGCGGCCGATGGTTTGTCGAATTGGCTGGCGGCCGCCCGAAATGCGATCGGCTGCGACCATTTGAAGCTCGCCGACGCACGGCGCGGGCTGCTGATCACGGGCGTGAGTGTCGCCTTTTTCGCATTGCTCGTGGACTGGGAATTGCCGCACTGGCTCGACTGGCTCCGCGCGTGGGCACGGGCGGGAACCGGCGCGCTGATCGCCGGCTGTGTTGTCGCGGCCGGCGGGACTTATCTGCGATCGCGAATTGCCCGCGGCGGCGCGGCGGCGCTTCTACCGCTCTCGCTCATATTCCTGTCAGTTTGGCAACCGATTCTCGGCCGCGGCATGAGGCCACCCTATACGCAGGCCGCACCGCTGCGTCTGACGAAAGATCAATTCATCATTCGCGACGCATGCACCTGGATTCGCGCCAACGGTCTGGCAGATCGCCCCGTTGTATCGGCGAATGGTTGGGTAAACGAATACTTACAACGATCGCAATCGCCGTTTCGGCCCGAGCCAAAGTTTGCATTGGAACGGATGAACGTCGGGGATTTATTCGTTTGGGATGCGAATTACGCGCCTGCTCCGCCACATAACATCCCGCTTGAAAGCCTGACGATGCGCCGCGATCTACTGGAGCGCTGGCGCGACGAAAGCATATACTGCGTCGTTTTCGAGCGTGTGCCCGCGGGCAACGCCGATGAACCCAGGCATTGAGGCAGTATGAATCCGACAATCGAAGCGGAACCCGTCGCCCCGTTGCGGCGTCAGAGCAACCTGATGCAGCTATCATTTCGTATCGCTGCGGTCGTTCTCGCGCTGGCCGGATTCTGGGTCAGCGGCGAATTGATGAAAGTGTCGTTCGACCTCCGCGCGATCAGTCCGTTGCTCGACGCGACTTGCGGGACGGGTAACATCGACTGCCTGTCTGTGCTGCGATCCGACCACGCCTACATCACCGATAAGAATGGCAACCGCGGTCTGCCCTGGTCCGTCATCGGCGCGGCCTATTTCTGCTCAATCGCGCTATGGTACGCCTTCGTCGGTTATCCATCGCGCGACCGCTGGTACTGGCATCTTGGCGTCACGATCGCTCAGGGATTCGCCGCGCTGGTCTCAGCTTATTTGCTCAGTGTGATGGCATACGAATTGCGCCGCTGGTGCATGGGTTGCACGATTGCGCATGGCATCAACTTCGGCTTGCTGCTGCTGACGCTCGTAGGCATCTTCTTTTCTCGCAAAAGCGAGACAGCGCCACATCCGTCGCTCGCGCTCGGCAGCGCCACGGCGTTGCTGTGCATCATCACTTTCGGTTGGAATCTCCTGGGCGCGCAGTTAACGTCGCAGCAGCGCTCCGCGAGCCAGGTCGAACAAGCGTATCGCAGCATCACCGGCGATCCCGAATACGTCCTGTGGAAATACGAGCGCCAACCGCTGGTTGAATTGCCTGTGAGCGACGGCGACATCGTTCTCGGCGATGTCAACGCGCTGAACACCGTGGTGACCTTCATTGACATGCAATGCTCACACTGCAAAAATGTGCACAAATTCCTTGAAGACCTGACCGAGAAACACCCCGATGTGCTGCGGGTTGCCGTGCGGCATTTTCCGAACTCAAACCAATGCAACGCGCATTTCAAAGCGCTTTCTCATCCCGCGGCATGTGCCGCCGCGCGTTGGGTGATTGCCGCCAGTGCGTCAGGCGATCGGCATAAGGCCGCGAAATTCATTCACGGAATGTTTGACGCGCAGCGAGATCTCGATGCGCAGCCCTTCGCCGAAATCGCCGAACGAAACGGCCTCGATGCAGAAGCACTTGCTCGCGGGGCCGAAGACAACGCAACCACGCTGCGACTCGAAGTCGATGCGGCGCTCGGCGCGAAGGCCGGCGTGACGGCTACGCCGCGCGTGTTCCTGAATGGCCGCGTGTTTGAATATTGGAATAACAAGGCGGCGTGGCACAGGCTGCTCGAACTTCCAGAACCTGCCGCCCCCGCAACGCAGGAGACGTCCCCCACGGAGTAAGTGCCTGATCGGGCACGACACGCGGTTATACTACCGCTCCGCCGCGTGCGCCGCCGAAAGTATCCTGCTCGCCGCGGTTCCGGGGAACGGCAGCCTCCGCACGAAGATAGGAAAGCCTCCGATGAACCAGCTCTCAACGCTCGGCCGAACGCTCATGCTCGCTGTGTTGTGCAGCTTGCTCTGCGGCTGTGGCGACGCCTGGGAAGATTTCGAAATCAAAATGGGCTGGCGCAAGCCACCGCCGGAACCGGAGCCGACGAGCCGGCCGGCGTTTGATCCGGTATTTGACGACACCCTGGCCGCGCAAGCCCGTCTCGCTGACAACGCCCCGCTGCGTTTGCGGGGTTACGGATTGGTGGTCGGTCTCGGCGAAAGCGGCTCATCCGACGCGCCATCGGCCGTCCGTGCCTATCTGATCGAGCAGCTCAATCGCCAATTTGACTCCATGCCGCGCACGCGCGACCAGGAGCGGCCGAGCGCATCGCGCCTCGTTGATTCGATGGACACCGCGGCGGTCGAGTTGAACGCCGTCATTGCGCCGGGAGCGCCGCGCGGCAGCGTGCTCGATGTGGCGGTGCAGGCGATTCCCGGCACGCAGACTCGATCCATCGACGGCGGGTTGTTGCTGCCCTGCGAGCTGCGGCTGGTCTCAGCGAATGCGTCGGGATCAGCACTGCTCGAAGGTCGCGTGATGGCCCGTGCCGGGGGGCCGGTTTTCGTAAATCCATTCAGCGATCGCGCCGATGGCCCGGGCGATCCGCGCCGCGGCTGGGTGCTGGGGGGCGGAATCAGCACCGAAGAACGCACCGCCCGCATTTTGCTCAACGAGCCTTCATACAGCAGCGCGCGGCGCGTCGAGCAGCGTGTCAACGAACGCTTCGGCCAGAAGCCGCGCCCCACCGGCGAGGCGATGAGCTCCGGATTCGTCATGCTCCATACGCCGCCGGCTTACGCGGAGCAGCCTGAGCGCTTCCTTGCGCTGATCCCCAACTTGTTCGCTGAGAGCGGCGGCGGATTCACTGATCGCAAGCTGATGGAACTCAGCACGACGGCCGTCGAGCCGAATGCAAATCTCGAGCGCCTGTCGCTGGTGTGGGAGGGAATCGGGCGGCTCGCGGTGCCGCATTTGCAGAGGCTGTATGCTCATGAAGACCCGGCGGTCGGCTTTTACGCGGCGCGTGCCGGATTGCGGTTGCGCGACGCCACAGCGATGGGCGTCATGACGCAGATGGCGACCACGACGGCGAATCCACATCGCGCCGCGGCAGCCCGCGAGCTTGGCGCAAGCGAGTTTCCGCAAGCGCCGCTGAAGATGATCGGCCTGCTGGATAGCGATGATCTGGAAATCCGCACAGCCGCGCACCGAGCACTGATCCGCACGCGGCATCCAATCATTCGGACGGCGATCTTTCAGAGCACGATCGACCCGCAACAGGTCGGCGTTGTGCTGGACGTGGTGGATTGCGGCGGAAAGCCGCTTATTTACGTCTATCGCTCCCGCGAGCCGCGCGTTGTTCTGTTCGGCGCGCGCCTGGCTGTCGAAACACCGCTGTTTTACGCGCACCCGCGCGAGCTGGTGACGTTGAACGCGACAGAGCCGGCCGGCGACATTACAGTTCTCGCGCGCGAACGGTATGGCAAGCCCATCACTGAACCGGTGATTGTGCCGCCGCGCGTTGCCGACCTGATTGCCGCGCTGGCTGATCAACCGAAACGCGATGAAGCGGGCCGGATGCGCGGCGTCGGCCTGGCGATGTCGCAAGTAGTGCAGGTTCTCGATGCGCTTTGCCGCGAGGGCTCGATCGACGCGCGACTGGTCATGGAAGAAGTCGATCTGGATCGATTCATGGGGCCGCGCGAAACGCCGGAGCGCCCCGCAGCCGAGGAGCCGGCGGACGAGCCGGCGCCGCCGGAGAAGGACGACAAGAAGCTCGAATCACGTCCGATGTCCGAAGACGAAACGCAGACCGAGAGGCCGCGCGAAAAATAGTCAGAAAGCCCCGTAATTCGCTATCCGATCCGCGATATGAATTTGAGCGAGAGCGTAGCTTGCTCCACTCGCCGCTCGCTGATAAACGCGAGCCACGCTTGCTCAACGGGCTTGTCGAAGATGCGCCGAATCGCCTCAGCGTAGACCGACAACTGCGCTCCATATGCAGCGATCCGCGCCTGCCAGATCTCCTCGTCGCGTATGCGGTCCGTTTTGTAGTCGACCAGAATCACGCGATCCGGGAGGTCGATCAGACAATCGATGACGCCGCGCGTGAGCAGCGCGTCTTCCCACCGTCGAGTCCCCAGCACGGCGTCATCCTCCAGCAGCAACACAAACGGCACTTCGCGCCGCAGCCGCGCCGAATGCGCGCTCAGCAGACGCCCGAGTACTGATTGCCCAAGCCACGCGATGTCAGCGGGGTCAACCAACGCGGCCTCATCCACCGCCATAACACCGGCGACCGCCAGTCGATTCAACTCGCGCGTGACATCGTCAGCCGTAGCGATCAGCGTCAGATCCGCATGTTGAAAAAACCGGTGAACCGCGATTCCGAGCAACCGGCCGTCCGGAGCCGATTTTGTCGCAAAAGCCGGTCGCGCGAGCTCAGGCTCAAAATCGTCCAGCGGCGTCGCACGCTCCTCATCAGGCGCGGCGCGGGCCAGGGATTTGAGCTCGCTGACCGAGATCACCGCGGGCTTCGAGTTGGCGAGCGGCAGCGTAATCGAACGCACGGCCGAATCGATCCATTCACGATGATCCGCATCATCGTCGCGCCGGCTTAAAACGGTCTGCTCCGCGGCCAACGGTTCCGCCGCGCCGGCCTGAGGCCCTGACAAATCGTGCGTCTTCACGGCGAACAACCGATCGATCGAGTCGCTCTCGATTCGGGTGAGGCTCATTCTCACCCAATCGAGCATCGTTCCGGCGTTCACACGCGCGTAGCCTGAAATGGCCACTTTCGTGCCGATCGGCGCCGGTGTCGCGGGGAACTCCGCTTTTCCATGCCCGACGATCCATAACGCTTCGCGCGCCCGGGTGGCCGCGACGTACAGCAAGCGTAATTCCTCTTCACGATCGTGTGCTCGTCGCCGGCGCGCGGCGACGCGATGCGCGGCGCTAATCACTTCGCGCCGCCGGGTGTAATCAATCTCACGCAGCGCGATGCCCACATTCTCATCGCACAGCAAAGCCGAACGCGATGAAACATCATTGAATCGAGCGCCGGCGCCGGCCAGCACCACGATCGGAAACTCCAGCCCCTTGGCCTGATGGATCGTCATGATGCGCACCGCATCGTCGCCGGCGAGCACCGTGGATTGCGGAAACTCGTCCAGTTCTTCAAGCTGATCCACAAACGCCACGAATGACGCCACATCGCCATGCGGCCCTGACGCGAACGCACGGATGAATTCGCGCAGCGCGGTCAGCGTCGCGACGCGCCGCGGGCCTCGCGGCGCAATCCGCGGATGATCCAGCGACGTCCCCAAACAGAATAGTTCGTATTGCGTGTCGCGCAAGACTCGATCGGCCAGCTTGGCCACATCTTCGTCTCGCGCGGCCCGCACCCAGGCTTCGAGCTGACAGAGTGCGGCATCGATTTGTTCGCGAAACTCCGGATTGGAACCTGAAGAGCGATACGCGCGGCAGGCGCTGTAAAAGTCCCCGGCGGCGCACGTGCGGCGAATCTCCAGGAGACAGCGCTCGCCAAGCCCGGCCAGGGGCGATCGCAAATATGCGGCCAGCGCCAAATCCTGCGCCGGATTGACGATCACTCGAAGCGCCGCCAACAGGTCGTGCCCCTCGGTGGTATCGATAAAGTCTTCGCGCCCAACCGTGGCGGCATTGACGCCTTCTTCGCGCAGCGTTGTCGCGACCTTTACGGCATTCGCTTTGGCAGAGCGCAAAAGGATTGCAAAATCGCTCAGTCGCGCGGGCCGCAACGCCAGCCGTCCGGCCCCGTCGCGATCCGGAATCATGGTGGCCGGCAACGCGCTTTTGATCTGCCGCGCGATGAAACGGGCCTCGCGCTCCATCCGATCGTCCTCGGCGTCAACCGAATCCGGATCGGCCCTGTCGTCGTCCGTCTCATCGGCTGATGTGTCCGTCGTTGCTTGCTTCGCATCGCCCCCCACCGTAAGCAAGTAAACTGAAATGCGCGACCGGCCGTCGAGCGCGGAGTTATCGATTTCATCCCGCTCGGCCCGCAGTTGCTCGTGCGAGGCATATGTCGTTCCGCCAAAACTGTCGTCAAACAGCGGCTCAAACAATCTGTTGAGCGCTTCAAGCAGCAATGCGTGGCTGCGGAAACTCGACGTCAGATGCAACAGCTTGCCGGTCCGCGGATCGCGATCGAAATCTCGCATGATTTCCGCGAATAGTCTCGGGTTCGCCTGCCGAAATCCGTATATGCTCTGCTTCACGTCGCCGACCATGAAGCAATTGGTGCGAGGCGAATGCGAACGGGTCACGAGCCGCAGCAGCGCCATCTGCACGGCACTGGTGTCCTGACACTCATCGATCAGCACATGCTCATAGTGCTCGCGCAGCGCGAGCGAGAGCGTGGATGGTTGCAACTCGCCAGCCGCATCATCTTTCAACAACCGCAGCGCGAGTCGCTGGATATCCGCAAATGCGTATGCGTTGCGGGCGTGCTTCAATCGCCACAACTGCGCAGCGAAGCGCGATTCCAAATCAATCAGCACCGCGATTCGCGCATTGACCGCGGGTTGATCCGCAATCATGTGCTCGATCGCTCGCGGATCAAACAGCTCTCTCAGTCGGCGGCCATGCCAAATCTTCTTGATCTGCTCGCGCAATACATCGGGAGCGGATCCATTCGCTTTGCGCGGCCATCTGTGTCTGGCGATGTCATTACAGATGACACCGACTTCTTCGCCACTCTTCACACGCGTCAGCACGCCGCTCAACATTTCGCGATATTCGGCGATCCCGTCGCAATTGCGAATCGTGGCGAGCTCCTCAACCTGCTCGCGGCACTCTCGCGCGATTTCGTCAACGATCTGCCGGGTCGCATCCGCTCGCGCAGCGTTTTCACTCGCGCCGGCGGCTGCGCGTTGAGCGGCGAACCAACGCTCAGGATCGATCAGATGTTCGCGGTAGACATTGAGGCGATCGACCATTTCGCGCAGCGCGCGATCGGACGCCTCGATGGAGCGCCCAATCCAATCTCGTGCGGCCGCGGCGACCTCATCGTCCGCGCGATAAATCGTTTCGAAGAGCGCGTCGAGCCCCGCGCGCCGCAGAATCAAATGTTCATGCTCACTGAGCGTGGCGAATTGCGGATCGACGCCCAGTTGGGCCGAGTGTTCGCGAACGAGGCGCTGACACCAGGAATCGATCGTGCCGATCTCCGCGCTGTCCAGCAGCGCGATTTGCCGCGCGATTCTGTCGCGAAGCGCGCCGTCCGGCGTTTTTTCCAATTCAGCGCGCAACGATCGCCCGATGCGCGTCCGCAATTCGGCTGCTGCCGCGCGAGTGAAGGTCAGTACCAGCAATCGCGTGATATCGACGTGTCTTTCACGATCAACGAGCAGTGAAACACAACGACGCGCTAACACCTCGGTCTTTCCCGAACCGGCCGACGCCGACAACAGCAGGCTCGAATCGCGGTGGTCGATGGCGGCCTGCTGATCAAGCGCCGGCTTCATCGGTCCCCTCCTCGTCAACTTCACCCGCGATCACGGGCAAAACGTGTCTTGCGTCACGAATCGCGTTCACACCGCGCTCGAAACGACACACGGATTTGTAGTCGCATTCCACGCAGGCCAGCCGCCGCGCGACGACCAGCGGCGAAATGTCGATGGAGCCGCCGGCGATGCCGTTGCCCGCTTGCGCGGCTGAGTCCGTCGCAGCGCCGCACCGTGCGGTGATCGCGGAACCCTCGACCGCGTCAGAGCGTCCTGTATACGGTGTGCCGTGCTTCGTCAGCGTCACTGCGACGGATGCGGATTCGTCGCCGGGCCCGAGGCCGCGGTCAAATTGCGGCAGCCACGCGGCGTCAATCAAGCCTTTCGGCCGATACATCAACATTCGCTGCGTTGCCGCGTCGGCGGATTCGACTCTTGACTTTCGCGCGGTTGCCGCGTCGCTCACGAGCGGCGCGGTCAACACGCCGGCGACAGCCCCGCCGGCCGAACGCAGAACGGCCGCGTACACGAACGCCTGCAACGCGGGCGGGACCAGCGGCATCGAAGCCAGCCGCGCCGCGCGCTGCTTGTAGTCATAAATCGCCAAACCGGTGAGATCGCGCGCAGCGCATTGGTCGATTCGGTCGATCCGGCCGGTGACTCGAAGTCGCTTGTCGCATTCGAGCGCCACGTAATAAGGCTGCGCGCCGTGCGCTGATATCAACGCGACAGCCTGATCCAACGTCACTTCAACCGCCAGAGGCTTGAACTCGCCCCGCCGCCAGCGTTCCGCATGAGCCAGCACCACATCGCTCAGACGATCAAAAAGCAATTCGTGAAGAAATGCCGCTTGCGGCCGGCGCTTATCCAGGTCGGGCCCAATACGCGCGCGGGCCGCCGCGACGGACTGCTTAAGTAGCGCGAGCCATTGTTCATCGGCGATTGCTGAAACATCGCCAAGCTCGATTGCGCGCCGCACCACTTCCGCCAGGACCGTATGCGCCGCGTCGCCCAACTCCCACGCGATCGGCCGCGGGCCGTGGTGCGGATTCAGGCATAACGCATACTTCGCGAAATAGCGAAACGGGCATTGCAGATACGTTTCGATTTCGGAAACAGAGCATTTGAACACACTCGCATCAAGCCAGCGCGGCAGACAAGCCCCCAGCGGTACCGGACGATTGGCATAGCATCGGCCGCGGAGCATGTAGTTCAACCGCTCGGCGTACTCGCGATTCGAGCGCATCCGCGCCGCAAGCGCGGCGACCCGCGGTTCCGGACGATCGGTAAGCAATCGCCGCGCCAGTTCGGCCGTGCAAGCCGGCGGCGATTTCGACACGTCGTCTTGAGTTTCGGTGATTGCGAAGGCGCGAAGCACATCGGTCAGAAACGGCGACGGCAATCGATCATCCCCGTCCATGCCGATGCGGCTGTAGCTGATCGAAAGGCGATGCTGTGCGCGGGTCATCGCAACATAAGCAAGCAGGCGTTCCGAGAATGCGTCGTCCTCCGGCACGCGAATCGATTTCAATCCGGCGCGCCGCAGTGCACCGCGGTCGGCTGCCGTAAGAAGCGCCGGCGATGGCGGGCGCGGCGGAAACGTGCCCTCATTGAAACCGATCAACCAGGCATGACTAATCTCGGGATGGCGGCTGCGTTCGATCGCGCTGACCAGCACCTGATCCAACCCGGGCGGCGTCAGCCCGATTGTCGCGTCGCGCATGCTCTGCGCGAGCAGCGACGCAGCTTCATCGCCGCTTAGCGGTGCATCGCCCAGGAAAGCGTGCAGTTGATCCAGCGCTGCCACGAGTGCGGCCCATGCCAAACGATGCGTTTCGGCCTTTTCGCGATCTCCGTCGCGCGCCGCGTCGTTGATCCACATCGTGAGTTGCGCGGCGACCCCCAGGACATCGAGCGCTTCGAAGAACAACTCGGCCCACGCACGACCGCTGACCATTGGCCCAGCGTTCGCCGTCTGCAAGCGCTGTAAACCGTCGATGAGCCTTTGTCGAACCATCCGCAACGGCTCGCCGCCGCGCGGCGCGCTTGGCGTCTCGGGCCAGGGGCTCGACCAGTCCTCTCGGCCGCGCAGGCGGTGTGTGCTTGCGATTGTTTGCAACAATGCGGCGCTGTGGGCGTCGATCGGCGCCAGCCCGGTGCGCACGAGCGCGAGCATCGGATCGGTCGCGAAGTCGCTGCGCACCGCATTCCATAACTGTATTACAAATGTGGTCAGCGGATGCGATCTCAATGTTCGACGCTGATCCAGAAAATGCGGTATTTCGTGTTCGACGAATACTTCGCGACAAAGCTCGGCCATCGGCTGGAGTTCGCGCGTGATAACCGCGCAATCGCGAAATCGCACGCTGCCGCCGGAATCCGCAACGACCCGACGGATTTCACTAGCCACCATGCGCAGCTCGTCACGCGGCGTCGCGCAAGACACGATAAGAACATCCGTGATCGGCTTGGCAATCGGAATTGGCGAAGCGCCGGGGCGATCCCACACGGCCGCCAGCGCCGCTTCGCGCGCGGCAAATGCGCTGTCGAGTGCGGGGTTGGCGGAAAGTGGGTTTGACAACGCGATCGGCGCGCGAATTTCGACGCCCGCCTCACGAAACACGCGCGTCAGGCGACCGTAGGTTTCGCTGACACGCGAGAAGAGCCGCAAAGGGTCGACGGTCGCGCTTGAGTCATGCAAGACTCGTTCACACGGGTCCATAAGCAGCGTGATTGTCAGCGACGGCGCGCATCGCGCGAGCGCCGCGAGCGTCGCGAACTCCTGCCCCGTAAACCCGGCGAATCCATCAACGAAAATGTGCGCCTGCCGGAGCCACGCCAATTTCGGCAATTGCTCGCGAAGCAAGTCGAGCCGCTGCGCTGGGTCCGGCGCGCCGCTTCGTATCCACGAGCAATATTCTCGATAAATCAGCACCATTTCCCGCAAACGCGCCGCACGCTGCGCGTCTGACATGCTCTCCGCGGCGTTCTCCAACTCGTCGGGAGCGATCCGCTCAGACAACCACTCCTCGATCAGCTCCGCCATTTCCGCGAGAAACCCGGGTTTACTCACCACGCTGCGCAGCAGTTTCAACCGCGGCTCAACTCGCGCCAGCACAAGCCGCAATCCAAATCGCCGCGCATCCGCGCTGATCGGCTCAACGGCGACGCCAAGCTCCGCCGCAACGCGCCGCGCTAATCGGGTGAAGCTCAATACTTCCGCGCGCCAAAATCCCCCGGCCGCCGTGCATTGCGCCAGCGCCCGCTCCATCTGAAAGCTGGCCTGCTCTGGAACCAGCAAAATCGCGCGATCGCCGTCCGCCGATGCGAGCAATGCGGCCACACGCTCGATGCAATAGTGCGTTTTGCCGGAGCCGGCCCGACCGATGACGAACGTCACGGACATGGGGTTTTCCCGAGTTGGCGCTGAGTCGCGCCCGGACAAATTCTCGCACCGCTGTGGACGCTAGCCCTCGATACGCTTGCCGCCCGCGTCGCGCGTCACCGGTCGATACAACGTGTCGCGCTCGATCGGAACGCAACCAGCCTCGCGAATCAGCCGTTTGATCTGATCGACGCTGAGTTCCTGATGCGTTGTGCCCCGGCCTTCGCGTTTAGTGATGTCGTACCAGATCACAGTCCCGTCGAAGTCATCGACGCCCCAGTTTAGCGCCACCTGCGACAGCTTGGGCGACTGCATAATCCAGAACGCCTTGATGTGCGGAATGTTATCCAGCATCAACCGTGAAATCGCTAGTGTGCGCAGATCGTCCAGCCCGGTCGGGCCAGCCAGATGCGACAACGCGCTGCCGTCTGGAATGAACGACAGGGGTATGCAGCATTGAAACGCGGCATTGCGGCCGGCCAGCGAAGCATCCTGATGCTCGCGCAGCTTCACAAGGTGCCCGATGCGCTCCTCGCGCGTCTCAACGTGCCCGTAGAGCATCGTCGCGTTGCTCGGGATACCGAGTTCGTGCGCCGCGCGATGCACATCGAACCAACCCTCTTCGCCGACTTTATTCTTGAATAGCTCTGCATGCACACGATCATCGAAGATCTCCGCCCCGCCGCCGGGAAGGCTGTCCAACCCGGCCTCGCGCAGCGCGATCAGCACGTCTCGAATGCTCAATCGCGGCTTGGCGATGCGCGAGAAGTGAATAATCTCGATCGCCGTGAATGCCTTGATGTGCAGGTCGGGACACCGCGCGCGAATTGCGCGGCACAAATCCGTGTAAAAACTGAACGGCAGTTTGGGGTGCAACCCACCGACCATATGAACTTCGGTCGCCCCGTGTTCATACGCCTCGGCCGCGATACTCACGATTTCGTCGTGCGAGTATTCATACCCATCGGTGTTGCTGACGTCGGTCAAGCCGGACTTTCCGTCCATCGAGCGATAGAACGAGCAGAACTTACATCGCAAGACGCAGAAATTCGTGTAGTTGATGTGG
>JAEUIR010000104.1 GCA_016795025.1 Phycisphaerales bacterium | reverse complement strand
CGCATAGCAAGAGCGCGATGCCGCATCGAACGCATCGAGTCAGGAGCATGATTTGTCTCCGCTTGGTGCTTTGAACGTGAAAAGCGCCGCGCCCCCTCGACCTCCGCCTTTTCAGTCTAGTCTCGCGCTGTGACGGTTGAAACGGATTCACACGATTTGCGGAGCGCGGATCAAAATTCGATGGGTGTGGAATTTTCAGCATGAGCGCCGATTCCACCGCCGATCAGGCTGCGCTCGAATAATAAACCTCTCAGCGATCCAGAAAATCCGCCCTAAGCAGCGGACGCCCGCCGATTGAAATCACCATCGCGTACGCCGCGAGCGTGATGACCGTGAAGTAACCGACACAGATCGTCGGCAGATACCAGACGCCGGGGTCCACCCACATGATGAATACGCCAATCATGTTTTGTGCATACATCGCCGTGACCTGCACCAGAAGCCCGCCGCGCACCAATGCGATGGTAAGGAGCGTGCAGAAGACGATGGTCACGGCGGCAACGATGGGCCGCTGCTCGCTGGAATGCCAGGCTACAAACGCCGCGACGAGCGTCGCGATGGCATAAACCACGTTGACCGCGATAATGCGACTGCGCACCAAAATCAACATGAGCACGATCAGCGTGAGAAAAATCATCGCCGGAGAAACTGCCCACGCGATTCCGTCGATCAACGGATAAAGCGCGTCGCGCATCCGCGGAATCATCATCAACATCCCGTGCGCAGGCGCCGGTGGCGGAAAACCGAATGCGGCGCCCAAGGGCATACGGCTCGCGGCCACCATGGCCAGAAGACATCCGACGGCCACCCCAATCAGCAAATCGCGCCCGACCGTTGGATCGCGAAAGCGCCCGTTCAGCAGCCGTTTCCAACCGATAAGCGTTTCCGGCGACCGCCGTCGCACGGCTGGTTCCAGTGCCATGTAGAGCATCCACGCAAGCGCGCCGCGCAATAATGCGATGCCGCCGGCAGTGACCAGCAATTGCATCTCCAGTTGGCCCGATGGGAAATGATCTGCCGACGCCAGCCAACCAGTCAGTGTCGCTCCTGCAATGACAACCGCGACGCGCCAGCCTCCCGCCCGGTCGCTGCGGCCGAGCGACACATTGCGCCACGCGAGGAGGGCGGCGCCGCCTATCGCGATTACGAGCAGCACCACGTTTACGATCGCCATCAGATCTTCCGCCGTGGCGGCAATCGGCCTGGCGACGGCTTTCTGGTCTTCCCAACCATAGCGAATGTCGAAGAACACGATTCGGCCGAATAGCGCTCCCGCATTTACGGTGATCGGCAACTCGGGCAGGCTGGGGTGCGCTCCGACCCATGTGCGCATCTGATCGCAATAGAACGGCGGGACGAACGCGGGTTCCGAGGGTTGAAGCGAGGCTTCGCGGAGACCGGCGAATTCGAGCAGAAGCGACCAATTGAGCGTTTCGCCGGGAGCCGAAGTCGGGACCGCGCGGCGCGGAACGGCGGTGAACGACTCCAGCTTCGCGTTTGGCGAGAGCAGCATGCGAAGCATACCTTCGGTCGCCAATGGCGGATCGTTCACCATTGTTCCGTTCACCATTCCGTTTGGTGCGAGCCACTGAGGCGATTCTCGATACCAAAACACGATGGCCGGCGGCTGATCGTTGATGAGCGGCCCCCAGCGATTTGGCGATCGGTCTCGTGTTTGCAGCCACTCGCGATATCCCGCGAGCGGCGTAAAGCCCCAGCGGGCGTCGAAGGGTTTCTCTGTGTATCCCAATGCGCTGAGCATCTCTCTCGCGCGATCCGCCAGCACGGCCGGCGGTTTTGGCAAAGGCGTATGGCTCACCAAAAACGCCTTGTGTTGCATCCAGCCAATCAGCGGTATTGCTACCAGGCAAGATGCGAATAGTGCGAGCGCGACCCCGGAAGGCAGCGCTCCCGGGGCTTTTGCGGCTGCGACGGCCTCAGGCGTTGGCAACTCACCGGCGGCGAGCGCCGCGCGCAGCGGATCGCCCCCCGGAAGCGCCAGCGCCACAGCCAGCGCTGAAGCCGGCCGGAGCGCCGCGTCTTTTTCCAGGCAACGCATGATCGCGCGTTCGATAGCCGGATCGAGCCGCTCGACGATGCGCGTGGGGCTTACCGGCGTGTGCGTATCGTGGATGCGCACGAAATCCGCCCATGACTTGCCTTCAAACGCGCGCTTGCCCGTGAACAGTTCATACAGCACCAACCCGAGCGAATACACGTCGCTGCGCACACTTACGCCGCGTCCGGCGATCTGCTCCGGCGCCATGTAGGCCGGTGTACCCGCCCGCTCGCGCGAGGTCGCCAGATCCACCGCCACCCCCGCCAGGCCAAAATCGGTGATTCGCACCTTGCCGCGCCCATCGATCATGACGTTGGTCGGCTTCAGATCGCGATGAATCAGGCCCTGCTCGTGAATCGCCGACAGACCCAGACAGAGCTGCGCGGCGATCTCGGCGGCTTTGTCCTCGGGCAATCTCCCGATGCGCTTCAGAAGCGAGCCGAGATGCTCGCCGTCGATGTATTCCATTGAAATGAACGGCAAACCGTCCACGTTGCCGATGTCATATACACGGCATACGTTCGGGTGCGCGACCTGGCGCGCGACGCGAACTTCCTGATGCAGCGCGTTGATCGCGCCGATTTGAGCGCTGGTGAGAAATTTCAGCGCCACCATCTGGCCAAGCCGCAGATCGTCGGCTCGGTACACCTCACCCATGCCGCCCTTGCCAAGCAATTCGACGATGCGATAGCGCTCCGCGAGCACGGTCCCCGGCAAAAAGCGGCCGTGATCGAAGGAGGACGACCCGAACGACCCGCCGCTTGGATCCGACCCGCGCGAATCAGAACCGGGCGGCGTCGCCGGTTGCGTGGCTTCCGCGTCATGCCCGGGCGTCGTTTGAGTTAGATCGCTCGCACGGGGTCGGGGTTCGTTGGTTCGGCCTTCCATTCCACGAGCATTCTAAGCGCCGCACCGCGCCTGCGAAAAATTCAGCGGTCGTGCAAACGAAGCGATCGGCCGCAACTGTTTATGCAGATGACCATTCGTCGATATTTCGCGGCCAATCATCCTTGAGCAGCCGCGAAAGCGAGCGATCCGCCAGCACGATGCCGTTATTCTGGCATTCCGCACAATAGTTCGTTTCATTTTCCGCATAGCGAATTCGCTGCACCGGCTTTCCACACGCCGGACAAGGCAAGCCGAAGCGCCCGTGAACCGTGAAATCCTCTCGAAACGCCGTGACATCGCCGGGGCCGGGAAATTTCTTCGTGAACCGCGCCGTAAGCCGAGTAGTCCAATCGCAAAGCGTGGTGCGGCACGCTTGAAACAATCGCGAAACCTGATCGTCGTCGAGCCGGTCTGTCAACAGCACCGGCGACAGACGCGCAGCGTGCAGAATCTCATCCGAATATGCATTGCCGATCCCGGCGAAAACGTGCGGATCCGTCAGTGCCCGCTTGAGCGTTCGATTTCTCAAATGAAGTCGCCGTGCGAATTCTTCGAGACGGATTGCCGTTACCTCTGCCCCGCCCGGATCATGGCGCGCCAGCGCGTTTTCGCCCGATTCGATGTGAACAGACGCGCGGCGCCGCGTCCCGGCTTCGGTCAAAATCAATCGCCCGGTCTCGAATTGAAGCGCGCATAGCGCGATGCGCCCCGGCGCTTTGTCAGCCGGCCCGCGCCACAGTAATCGGCCAGCGATCATCAGGTGAATCACGACGAATAGATCGGCGTCGAATGAAACTGCGATGCGCTTGCCGATTCGACGCAACGAAACGACCGCGCACCCGCCCAGCGCTTCGGGCGGAGGTTCGACCGATCGCAGCACGAACGGATTGAGCAACTCGAATGTCGTCAGCGTGCGGTTCAGGATGAGCGGGCGCAACGCCGCAATATAGGCGTCCAGGTCTGGTTGCTCGGGCATGCCATCAATCGTAGCGGCTCAGTGGATCGGCGCGATTGCGCCGATTCCGCCCAGCAAGCAAAACGCAGCGTCGGTGGGCGCTGCGTCTTGCATGTTGGAATTCGACTCGCGCCGGAATTATCGCCGCCGGGCGAAAACCAGCGCTGCCGCGCCGATCAGGATGATCGACGCCGGCTCAGGAACCAGCACGATTCCACGAAACACATTGCCGGATACACCCGTGACCAGCGTGGTAAATGCGGAGCCGGCGCCGGTATCAGTAATTTTGACAATCTTGTTGTCCGCGGTGGTGCAATAAAGCGTATTAAGGCCGCCGCCAGTTTCGCCGTTCAATCCGAATACGCCATTGCCAAGCCCGATGTTCAGCGTATAGGCTCGCGACCATGCCGCGCCGTTAAATGTCCACTTCTGCACACCGCCGCCGCTGGCTACCGCCCGACCGTCGGCAAAGTAGATCGTATTCGGGTCGGCAAACCAGACATCCCAAATGTCCAACTCCGTGTTGGTGCTCGGAAAGCCTGGCAATAATGCCGGGGTTTGCCCGGTCGTGGTCGGTAGTCCGGCTCCGATACTGAAAACGCCTTGTGGGTTTCCCGAATTCGGATCGGCTGTGTCATACAGTTGGCCATTGTAGATTTTTGCCACGCGCGAGCCGCCGAAGTTATTTGTGATGACAGTGGCAGAGGCCGCGCCGAAAGTTGTGTACGAGACTGCTTTATTAATCGCGCTTCCGCTTACCCAAATGTTGTTGCCGTCCATCACCGCGCTGCGCGCGTTCCAGCCGGAGCTGAGATTAAAGTGCGTGGTTGTGTCAATGGCGCCGGCCATGTCGACGCGCGCAACGACGCGATCGAGCGCTGATGTGGCCACATTCGTGCCGATCGGAATGTCGTTGCCGGCCAGCACCAGATATCGTCGATCTGTCGAAAGAGAAAGATAGCCTTCATGGGCCGCAGCTCCGCCAACCAGTGTACACATCTGATTGCCGCCGGCGCCGTCGGCGGTAGGCAAGGCAAGCGTTTGCACCAGCACGCCGCTTGTCGTGTATTCCTCAATGAACCCCGCCGAGGCCGACCCGCCCGCGCCGCCGATGCGGACGACGGCCAGATTGCCGGGCGTGATCGGCCCGGCCGACGCGGAGCCGGTCAGAATTGCTGCAAAAATGAGCGATGATCTCAACGATACGATACGCATTCTTTATCCTCCTCACGGTTTCCCGTTCCTCCACAGCACCACGCTGCGCGATCCGGCCTCCACCGGCGGCGCATGACCAGACCGACTGACAAAACACCTCACTGTGACTCTAGGCAACCGCTCCCTTACGGTCGCGGCTCTGTTTTGTCGGCTGCCTATGACTAACATTCCCTGAAAAATGAAAACGCTACGGTACAAGAGCCTCCGAGGCCCATTCGCCGCCGGCGAACGCACCATCGATCGCCTGCACGCTCCAATACACGGGACGATTGATGTTTTTCAGCTTCCAGGACAGTTGCTTTTGTGCATTTCCGATTGCCGGAAGATGGCGATAGCCAGTGGTGAGATTTGCCATTGCCGGGAAAATATTGTCCGTGCCCGGCGCGTTTCCCACTCGCAGGTTGTACGACAAGCCGCCCTGCGGTGTCTGGGCATCCAACGCCGCCGTCCACGTGAAGATAATGTCACTTCCGGAGACGCTGGCTGATAGGTTGCCGGGCGCGGTGGGCGGTGTGTTCTGCGTGATCGCCACGTTGTTGCGAAACAGGCGAGTCTGCTCCCAGTCCGCTCCTCCGACCTGCCCTGAGACCACGATATCCAGATCGCCGTCGTTATCGTAATCAGCCCACGCAACCGAGCTGTATTGCACCGCTCCAAGCCCCGCACTGATATCGGTGAAAGGCAGAGAATCCCCATTATTGTGAAGAATTCGCGAAACGCGCGTCTGTATGCCGGGTGCCTGACACCAGCCCGCGACGATCACGTCTGTCAGGCCGTCGTTGTCGTAATCCCCCCAGGCGTTCGAACAGAATTCGACGCCGCCGCGTCCGTCCGCGCCTTCAAGGCCGGCCAGCGCGTCGGTAAACGCGCCACCGTTGTTGGCGTAGATCCGCGAAAAAACCAGCGGAACGCCAAAGCCGCCGGTTCCGCCATATCCTGATAATAGCAAGTCCAGATCGCCATCGTTGTCCATGTCTCCCCACGCCAGCGAACCGTTCTTCACCCCTGGAATCTCCAAGTTCACAGCGGAAAACGCTCCAGCGTCATTGCGATAGATCGCCATGACGCGCGTCGAGCCGCCCGCCCAGCCGCAGACCGATACGTCGAGGTCGCCATCATTGTCATAATCCACCCACGCGGCGCGGCCGTAATTCACGCCCGTCATTCCCGCAGCCGCGTCAACGAACGATCCGCCGCTGTTGCGATAGATCGCACACAGACGGGCCGCGCCGGTCCAGCCTGTGACCAGCAAATCGAGATCGCCATCATTGTCGTAATCTCCCCATGAAAGCGAAGCGTTGTTGACTCCCGGAATCCCGGCCGAAATGTCCACAAACGCGCCATTGTCATTGCGATAAACGAGCGTGCGGCGAGAGAAGCTGACGACATCCGTCTGGCCTGCGATCGCCAGATCCAGATCTCCGTCGCGATCGTAGTCGCCCCACGCGACGGCGCCGTGTTGCAGCGCGGGGAACCCGGCTGAAACGCCCACAAACGCACCGCTGTCATTTCGATATAGTGCGGTAGTTGTGGGTTCGTTTACGCCACGCGACGCCCAGCCGGTCGCAAGCAGGTCCAGGTCACCGTCTTTGTCAAAATCTCCCCACGCGATCGCGCTGTGCTGAAGGCCGGTGAAGCCGCCATTAGCATCTGGCCAGGCTTGCCCAATGCCGGGGGCAACGCTCAGACCACCAATCAGGCCCAAACCGACGCAAGCCATTGGAAAATCGCATCGCATATTCCCGGCTCCTGTTCTTTGTGACGGCGCGACACCGTCGGCCCTTGCGCGCCGTACCCGGCGCAGATTCTCAGGGTTGCCTTTGGCGCACTTCACTGCGCGTCGGCAACTCATAGCCCATGGAGTATTGAACGTGTTGAAGCGGATACTGAACACGGCAACGCTGCCCGACCAATCGGTTGCAGTCCAATCCTAGCTGCTCGCAGACGTATCGAATCATCTCGGGATAGAGCGCGGCTTCGAGCGTGCCGAAGCGTTCTGGTCCGCGCCCGAGGCTTTGAATCGTCTCGTGGCAGTCAACGCGATCGATCTCGCGCAGTGGGTCATTGGGGTCGACCGCGCCGCGTTGCCCGGTGCGATGCACCAGCACCTGTGGGTTGCGCAGCGGGGTTTCGCTCTCATCGACAAGCAAATCCATAATCATCGCGCGTGTCGGAACTTCCACGACGTGCGTGCCGCCCGTTCGGCGTGGCGGCGAACCCTCGTCTCGATAGAGCGGACCAATTTTGCGGACGACGATCGCCGTAAAGATGTTCACGATGGAGGTGTTGCCGATTTCTTCGCCGGGGAGCATGAACTGCCGGTAGTTTCCCAGCCGTATCTCGCCGATCTCGGGCAGGGGAGTGGTCGAAAACTGCCGCAGAATCGGCGGCCCGGGATCCGCGAGGGGCGGGAGATGTTCGATGTACGCGCCGGATGGCGCTCGTACGCCTGGAATCATCCCAATACTGCCAAGGGGAATGCGCCGACCGGGGCTCAATCGGCGCAACCCAACCAGTCCGAACAACATCGCCAGATCCGCGTGCTCACCGTCGGCGTTCGCGAAGCGAATGCCTGTGCCGATGGTCACTTCCGCCGATGCGCCGGACAATCCGCACATCCCGCGATAAATCAACTGCTTGCACGATAGCTCCTGCTTTTCGCGCATCTCCGGCAGCCACGCGCCCAGCGCGACATCAAGGACTTCGCGGCCGCCCAACCCGTGCTCGACGATCGTGTCGAATTCTTCCAGCGCAATGCGCGCCTCGCCAACCGGCCCCGCCCCCACAATGGGTTCCGCGGCTTGCAGGATCGCGTCCAGCCCTTGCTTGCCTGGGATGGTGGCGATGACCGCCAGCGGATCAGACAAGCGCAGCGCGCCAAGCAATCGGCTGGCCAGCGTACGATGCACCTTCAGTTTTCGAGCGAGATCCTTCGGGCTGCTGCGCGGCGGAGGGAGCCGGTTCATCACATCATGCAAAGCTGCATTCACCCGCGCAGCGCTGCGACGGACTCCTTCCGCACTGGGCTTGTTCAAACTTGTAGGCATAGCCGGAAGCGTTCCTTGTGATCGAAACATCGCTCTGACGTGTACCGAGGATCATGTTAATTCCGGTGCCTTAGGCTGTCAATGTGATCTGCGATTGTTCTCAGAATATTTCAGTGATTGCTCTCAGAGCATTGACAAGGCGCTGGTATTTTGATATTTTGATCAGAAATCAGGCCGAAAGAAGTCCATCATCAGGCTGCGCCTGGAGCATCGATTGCTCGATCGCGCCCCCCAGATGGATGACATGAGCCGCAATTCTCCAGGAGTCACGACATGCGAAGATTTTTCCGGATCGTCGGGTGCGCGATTCTGTTCTGCGGCGCGGGACTAAGGGCCGAAGTCATTATCGAAACTGTGCCGATCGGCAACCCCGGAAACCCCGGCACGCTCTCGGGGCAGACCGTCAACATCCAAGGCACACAGATGGGGTCGGGCAACGACCGTGTGTGCGGCGCGGTTTCTTATCCCTTCGAAATCGCTAAATATGAAGTCACGGTTCGCCAATACGTCGAGTTTCTGAACGCCGTGGCGGCGGCGGATCCGTACGCGTTGTTCTCCGGAAGCAGCAGTGGCGTACCCGACTCGAACAATATCATTCGATCCGGCACTGCGGGAAGCTACACTTATCAAATCGGCGATGGCAGCCAGGAAGCGCTCATCCATTGGGGGGATCGTGCTGTAGGCGGAATCGCCTGGTGCGATGCCGCACGTTTCGCAAACTGGATGCAGAACGGTCAACCCACCGGCGTGCTGAGTGGGAACGGCGCGGCCGATGCGGGGCTGACGGAAGATGGTACCTACGCAACGCTGGGCGCCGCGCCGAGCGGTGCAAACAGTAATCAACCGTATCAACCGATTGTGCGCCACCCCGGAGCGACATGGGTCATTCCGTCCGAGGATGAATGGTTTAAGGCCGCATATCACAAAAACGACGGCATTACCGCGAATTATTTCACGTATCCGACGAGTTCCTCCGGCGGCGGAGTGTTTGTGTTCAGCACGCCGGAAAACAACATCATCGACCCCGACCCCGGCAACAGCGCGAACTATCACATTGGTTCCCCGGATGACGACTGTGTCGGGCCGCCTTACAACCGCTCCAACGTCGGCGAATTCGAAAATTCCGCCAGCCCCTACGGCACTTTTGACCAGGGCGGCAACGTATGGGAATGGACGGACACACGCTATTTGAACGTAAACGGCGGGTTGACGCTCCGTCGCATCATTCGTGGGGCGTCGTACTATCCATCTGTCGTGCAGCAGCAGCCCGATGGATTCATGTGCATGCACTCCGCGTGGCGCGAAGACCAACCTCCTGTGGCGGGCGTCGGGCGTTACGGCTTTCGTCTCGCGCGGGTGAACAACGACTGCAACGGCAATGGGCAGGTCGATCAGGCCGAAATCGCGGCCGGTACCGCGCATGACTACAACTACAACGGCATCCTCGATGACTGCGACATTGCCGCTGGTACCAGTGAAGACTGCAATGAGAACGGCATTCCCGATGAAGCCGAAGTCGGACGAGTCACGCCGCCGGCGTATCTCGTCGATGACGGCGAGCCGGCCGATTTGTTGACGGCCATCGGTTATCCGGGCGAAGAGAGCGAAGGCTACATTGTGTGGATGAATCAATTCACGACCGTTGCCGGGCGCGAGTCCATCGGTGGTTTGACGCCGGCCATGTTGCCGCAATTCGTGCCGGCCGGCACGCCATTTACGGCGTACTTGTGGTCGGACGAAGTAGGGAATGGAAATCCCGCCGACGCCGCCGTGCTCGCTTCGGCCGCCGGCACAATGTCGCCGGCGCTCGATTTTGTGGATTTGCCTGATACGTACGTCGGCCCCGAAGGCACGAAGTTCGTTGTCGGCATTGTGATGCACATCGCCGATACCAACGCAACCGCGCCGGCGACATACGATGATTCATCTGACTTTCGTGTGAGCTGGTTTGCGTGGAGCGCGACGGCCATCGATCCGAACGCCATCGCCGGCGCCGGCACGCTCATCAACCTGCGCGACTTTTTGGGCGGCGGAAACTGGATGATTCGAGCGCAGCCGGCGGTGGTGGTGCCGCAGCTCGAAGACACCGACGACAATGGCGTTCCGGATGAATGCGAATTCGCCAGCGTTCTGGCCGACATGAACTGCGACGGCGTCGTCAACAACTTCGACATTGATCCTTTTGTGCTCGGGCTTACCGATGCGAACGCATACGAAGCCGCGTTTCCGGATTGCCGTTTGCTTAATGGTGATGTAAACGGCGACGGCGTTTTGAATAACTTCGATATTGATCCGTTCGTGATCTGCCTCACCAACAGCGGTTGCCCGTAATCCACAAGCGGCGACTCCGCTCTCGCGCGCAAGTGAGGGAATGGAGCCGCTTTGCCTTCGGCGTTGTAGTTGGTCGATCCGATTGTTACGCCGAGATCCGCCCATCCAGCATGTGTAACGTGCGCTGGGCCCGCGCCGCCACGCGCGGATCATGCGTGACGACGATGAGCGTCATGCCGGTTTCCTTTCGCAGTTCGTCCAGCAGATCGAACAGCGCATCGCCGCTGCGCGAGTCCAGCGCACCGGTCGGTTCATCCGCGAGAAGCACGCGCGGCCGGTTGACCAGCGCCCGGCAAATCGCGACCCGCTGGCGCTCGCCGCCCGAAAGCGTCGGCGGCCGCGCGCCGAGCCGATCACCCAGCCCCACGCGCCGAAGCAGTTCCATGGCCCGCATCACGCGCTGCGGCCCCGGAATCTCTCCGCCGATCAGGGGAATCTGCACGTTCTCGGTCGCGGTGAACTGTGGAATCAGGTTGTGCAACTGGAACACCAGCCCGATGACGTTGCGGCGAAATGAATCCGACTGATGGCTTGTCATTTGCGCGAGATCTTCACCGCAAACGCGCAGCGCACCCGAGTCCGGCCGGTCGATGGCCGAAATCATGTTCAACAGCGTCGATTTGCCGCAGCCTGACGGCCCACAAATCGCCGTGAATTCGCCAGACGCGATATCGAGATCGACACCGTCAAGCGCCGCGATCCGCCCGTTCTCATAGCGTTTCACCAATCCGCGCGCTTGCACCGCCGCGGTTGCGGGCGTCGCGTTATTCATAGCGCAGCGCCTCGGACGGCGTAATGCGCGCCGCACGCATTGCCGGCAACGCGCCGCCCATGACGCTCAACAGGATCACCGCGGCAGCGGCCACGCCAAAAGTGCTCGCCGAATATGTCGGCTTGACAAATTGAGACGCCACCGGCGCGACGGAGATGAACTGGGCCAGTCCGACGCCGAGCAGTGCCCCAACGACCAGCGCCGCCGCTCCGACGATCAGCGATTCGAGGAGCGTCGCCGCCAGCACGCGCCTGCGCGACCAGCCGACGGCCCGCAATACGCCGATCTCGCGAGTTCGCTCCAATACGGTCATCCACATTGTGTTCAGGACGATCAGGCTGCCGATCAGCACCGACGCCAGCGTCACGCCCCACGCGGCGCTCTGCGCGACTTCCAGGCCGTTATCCACTTTGTGATATTCATCCGCGCTGCCGATCGCCACGATCTCTGGAATGGCCGCTTCCAGCCGCGCGGCCACCGCGTCCACGTCGGCGCCGTCGCGAAGATCGACAAAAAAAGCCGATGCCCGGCCTTCGCGCCCGAGCATTTCCTGAAGGGTTTTCAGATGCACAGTGATGCCTGCGTCATACACGATCGTGCCGGTGTTAAACACGCTGACGATTCGAAGCTCGCGCCCGCCAATGTTGATCGTGTCGCCGACTTTCTTCTTGAAGCTGCGCGCGGCCATCACGCCCAGCGAAGCCTCATCCAGCGCGCGGATCGGCGGCCCGTTCGCTTCGATCAGGTGATGCGTGAAACCGTCCGGTTCGACGCCCATGACCACGGTAATGCGCTGATTGCCCACGGGCATCACGTGCCCCAGGCCCGCAGCCACGTGCCGCACATCCGGATCGGCCAAGAGCTTCGTCCGGGTTTCGTCTTCATCGAGCGAGCTGAGAATGTCGGCGGCGACGCCGGCCTGGTAGATGGCGAGGTCGGCCCCGCCGAGGTGCAGGCCGCTCTGGATCGTGTCGCGCACACCCTGTATCAGCGAAGTAAATGTGACGATTGCAACCACGCCGAGCGATACGCCGAGGATGGTGAAGCAGGAGCGCAAGGGCTGGCGATAAAGGTTTTTCCAAACCACGTTCACGAGTGTTAACGGGCGGGGCGTAGGCATACCGATCAATTGTAGACCAAGGGGGGATTGGGTGAGCAGAGTGTCGGGCCAAGCCGGCAGCCTGCCGATTTTGTTGTTCCAGCCTGCCGCGAGAGATATCATCGAATCATCACGAGTTTGCCGCCAGGCACGTAACAAAGGCTAAGATGTCCGGATCGTTGGCGAATAGTCTGCTGCTTCAAAAAGCCGTCGCCGGAGATGCCACCGCGCTCGAGGCGCTATTGCTCGTGCATTTCGACCGGCTCGTTGCCTCAATCGCCGCGCGGTTGCCCGCGGATTTGCGTGCGGCTGTATCGGCTGAAGATGTCGTGCAGGATGCGATGATCGTCGCGTTTCAGCGCATCAGCGGGTTCACATCCGCCGATGATGCCGCCTTTTACGCCTGGCTCGAACGGATCGCCGAAAATCGCCTGATGGATGTGTGCAAAGCGCTACGCGCTGCCAAGCGCGGCGGTGGCTGGGATCGAATTTCCGATGCGCTCGGCGCGACAAGCGACGAAATACTGCCGCTGCTGGAGTTACTACCCAATCCATCGCGCTCGCCAAGCCGCTCGGCCGCCGCGCACGAAGCGGCTTGCGCGCTGACCGCGGCCATCGAAACGCTCGAACCCGATTATCGCGACGCCGTTCGATTGCGATTCATCGAGATGCAGCCGATCGAAGTGTGTTGCGCTCGGCTCAACCGCAGCGAAGGCGCGGTGTACATGTTGCTCAACCGCGCGCTCGCGGCGCTGCGCGGTCGCATGGGCGATACCACGCGCTTCTTCTCTTCATAACCCGCATTCGAGGGTCGAACCGCCGGTGGAGAGCACGTGGCTCAACGAATCAACGCCCGAAGAGCAGCGTCTGAGGCTCGCGATCGCCGAAATCCGAGCCCGCCGCGCCGCCGGGGATTTGCTATCCGACGAAGAGGCCGCCGCCGCGTATCCGCAACTCGCGCCGCGACTGGCGGCTGAGCTGCGTAAGCTCGCAATCGTCCAACAAGCGCGGCGATCGGCCCATTATTCGGAACAGTGCCGCGCTGCGCCCGGCCACGCCGGCGCGCCGCTAGCCGCCAACGCCATACCCGGTTACGAACTTCGCGGCGAAATCCATCGGGGCAGTCAGGGCGTCGTCTATCTCGCCACCCATTGCTCGACCGGACGCGAAGTCGCGATCAAGGTCATGAAGCACGGCCCGTTCGCGGATGCGTTTGATCGGCTGCGTTTCGAGCGAGAAGTGCGCGTGCTTGGCGCACTGAAGCATCCCAACATCGTTTCGATCTACGACAGCGGCATCGCTCTCGGACACTCCTATTTCGTGATGGACTACATCGCCGGCCGTCCGCTTGACGCCTATGTCGAGCAATCCGGGCGCGACGTGCCGGCCATTCTGCGCCTGTTCACCAAAGTTTGCGACGCTGTCAGCGCCGCCCACATCTGCGGCGTCATTCACCGCGACCTCAAACCCGGCAACATCCGCATCGACGACCGTGGCGAGCCACACATACTCGATTTCGGTCTCGCCAAGCTGGACGACGTAAACGTCCTGAACGGGGCTGCTTCGCCGCGCCGCGCCGCCCCGGCTGATGTGCCTCCCGATGCGTTCACGCAAACCGGCCAATTCGTCGGTTCGCTCCCGTGGGCGTCGCCGGAGCAGGCCGAAGGCGTGGGCGCCAATATTGACATTCGCACAGACGTGTATTCGCTGGGAGTCGTGCTATATCAGGCGCTAACGGGGCGATTCCCGTATGCGATAAGCGGCGCGCTGCGCACCGTGTTGGACACCATTCAGTCGGCGCCACCCAGGCCGCCAAGCCAGGTGCGCCGCGAGATCAACGACGAAGTCGAGACCATCGTTCTGAAATGCCTGCAAAAGGACCGGGCGCGCCGCTATCAAAGCGCCGCGGACTTATCCCAGGACTTGCAGCGCTATTTGCGCGGCGAGCCGATCGACGCCAAGCGAGACTCACGTCTATATCTGCTGCGTAAGCAATTTCGACGCAATCGCATCTCCGTGCTGGCCGCGCTTTCGGTGTTCATTTCGCTGATCGCCGGAATCATCGCGACCACTCGCTCGACAAACCGCGCGCTTCAGGCGGAGGCGGACGCGCTCGCGCTCGCGCGGGCGGAGAGCCGGCTGCGCGAGCAGGCTCAGTGGGAGGCATACAAAGCTTCGCTGGCTGCCGCCGACGCCGCGCTCTCCGCCAATAACGCCGCGATGGCCAAGGCTCGCCTCGAATCCGCGCCGTTGTCGCACCGCGGCTGGGAGTGGCGATATCTTAATGCGCGACTCGACCAGTCGTTGCGATCGTACGCCTTGCCCAGCACGCTTGCGGCGCGCCCCGTAATCACCCCCGATCATTCCCGCGTTTTTGCGCCGCTTACGAACGGGGAAATCCAGTCGATCGATCCATCCACCGGCGAAATGCGGCAATTCGCGTCGATCGGGTCGCCAGACATCACGACACTGGCCATCAGTGCCGACGGCACGCGGCTGGCTGTCGGCATGCGTGACGGGGCGGTCCGGCTGCTCGACGCGTTTTCGTCGCGCGAACTGCTGAGATTTCGATCGCAGCACGCCGGCCCAATCTCCGCGATCGCGTTCGCGCCGAACGGAAGCGCGATCGTCACCGGCGGCGGCGACGATGATCAATCAGCCGATTCAATCCGTCTTTGGAATGCGAGTACGGGTCAACAACTGATTGACTTCGGCGTGCCTAGTTCGTGGGTCAACTACCTTGCTTTTGATCCGTCGGGGCGCGTACTGGCCTCTGGCCACACCAAAGCGCCGCCTGGTTTTCGATTG
>JAEUIR010000103.1 GCA_016795025.1 Phycisphaerales bacterium | reverse complement strand
GACCGCCAAAGCGGCGAAGATTCTCGACGTGCGATCACCAGGCGAGTATGCGGGCTTGGATTTGCGATCGAACAAGCGCGGCGGCCACATTCCCGGAGCGGTAAACGTGCCGCATACGGACTTGCTGGATGCGGCCGGGAACCTGCGCGCGCCGACCGAGTTGCGAGCGATCTTCGAAAAAGCCGGTCTCAAGCCCGGAGATCGTATCGTGGCGCATTGTCAAAGCGGCGGGCGATCGTCGCTGGTGGCGCTGGCGCTGATCGAAGCGGGATATGAAGATGTCGCCAACTACTATCTGAGCTTCGGAGACTGGGCGGCGGATGAGACGTGTCCGCTGGAAAAGTAACAGCGGCGAGCGAGTTGTTGAAGTGCGCTGGCTCGCCACCGCGGATCGAACGTTTCTGATGTTCGCTGAGGACGCATTACTGCGCATGGCGGAAGGAATTTGGACCGACGCGGGCGACGAATTGCTTTCGCAATCCGCCGCCCGCGCTTCTTGAGCAATCGCAAACCGTTTGGATTCGCCGTTCGTGCTGCTCACACGCGCGGCGAACGATTACGCCTTACGGACAAGTGCCCGCTTCGAGGCACGCCACAAAGCCCGTTACGTCGAAGTTGTTGATCCGGCCGTCGCCGTTTACGTCGGCGTTGGTCGCCAGGCAATCCGGGTACGTCGCCGCATAGGCCGCCGGATCGCTGATTGCGATGACGAATCCGTCGATGTCGAAATTGTTGATTCGCCCGTCGCAGTTCATGTCGCCGGTGCGAGCTTCGCACATATCGGGGATGCCGTTGTTGTTCGCGTCAGACGGCTCGTCGTTTGGCGATTCGCCGCAGCGCGTGCCGGTCACAATCGTCACTTCGTCAGCGTCGCCGTCCGCGTCGAGGTCCAACTCGCTGCGAATCTCGTTGCAGGCCGGCCAGTCGTTGATCACGGCCGAGTGAATCGCGCCCGCCGGGATATCGAACGGACCGAACACCGCGGTTCCAGTGACCTCCGCGTCGCCATCCACGGTTTCCGTCGCCAGGCGATAGCTCAGCGCGGTGTTCGTGAAGTTACGCAGCGACATGCCGCGGCGTTCGTGCAGCGCGGTGAATTCCGCCGCCTGGTTGGCCGGCAATTGCAGTCCCGCGACCTTGAAAACGGCCGCCGCCTGCTCGCCGAGTTGCATGCCGATGCGCGGCGCGATCTGCATGCCCGCGCGCTCGGGCGTGAAGCGCATCGCGCGCACGGTGTTGCCGTCGCTGGTGGTGCGGCGACCGACATTCACCCGGTCCACCGCGTTCGCGACCGCGTTGAACGCTTCGAGTTGCAGCACAGTCTTGTCGCCGGCCGCGTGGAACAGATAGTGCGAGCCGCGAGCATTGATCCGCGTTTGTGGCATGGCCAGGTGGTTTGGAATCACCACCGGAACCTGGCGCGTCGGTGCCCCGCTCGGCCCAAGCGGATTCAGCGCCAGCAGCCCCGGCATGTTGTCCACGAACGTGCCATCCGGCCGCCAGCCCCATTCGGCGCCACCGGCGCCGCGCTGCTGAACATCCGCGTCGCCGAAGACGGCCATGAGCATCCACGAGAGCGCGTCCACCAGGCCCGGCGCATCGCGCTCGCCGACGAACAACTGATACGGATACGTGAAAATCGCCCGGCCGCTCCAAATGCGTCCATCGGGATGACGGTACGTGAACGTATCGGCAGCGGTGTCGATCTCGATGAAATCATCCGCAGGCGCGGTGACGTTATAGACTGAGTTGTTGTCGTACACATGAATGCGCCAGTGCGTCGCGTCAACCTGCGTCACCTTCCAGGGCAGCACAACGTGTCCTTCGCCGATGCCGGGTGCAACGGAAATGGCGTAGTTGATCGGCGCGGCCCGCACTTCGGCCAATCGCGCGGTCGGGCTGGATTCATACGAAGAGGATTCGTTGTCATCAAACATCTCCTCCAGCGCGTACGTGATCGCCTGATTGCTGGTCTGCGAGCCGTGGTTGTTGCGGATGTAGGCCCACAGGTTTTCCGGGTCCGGCGCGCTGCACGCATCCCAGTCGTAATCAGCGGGCGAGCCGTTTTGCAGTATTCCGCGCGGGAAGCGCGCGTCCGCGTCAAAGCTCTGCGCCGACAGCGCGCCGCGAGCGAACATGAGGCTCGTGCCGGTCATGCCCATGCAACTGCCGCCGCTGCTATTGATCCACTGGCGATAGATCGGCCAATACAGCAGGTAAAGCGGGTTGATCACGCGGCACGCACACACGCCAAAAGCCCCGACGCATAAGTACGAATTGTTGCCATAAGAACTCAGAAACTCCGAGAACGAGGCGTCATCGTCGGCGTTGTCGAAGCCAAAGCCGTACGTAATCGGATACGGACTGGGACCGAACGGGAATTGTGCTGACAACACCCAGCGGCTGTAGCCCGGCCGCACCCAGTTATCGCGGATGACCCAGCGCCAAACGCCGTTGGTATTCGGAATCGTCGGGACATTGCCCTCGACCCACGCCCATGCCGAATCGTGGTTGACGATCGGCGTCTCGTATTTCTCCCAGTTCTCCACCGGTTGGCTGGTGTTTTCTTTCGCAAGAAACAGCGTCATCTGGTCGTGCATGTTCGTTCCGCTGATCCGCACGCGCGCCGAGGGCACAGTGATCGGCGGATTCGCGACGCGCACCACGATCGGACGCCAGCCGATCGGCGGGGTGAAGCCCGTGATCGTCGTCGCGTTCAGCGGCTGCTGAAGGAAAAAGTCCACACTCGCGTAATCACAAGTCGAGCCGGCCGGACACGCCGGGAAAAACACGACGTGATCCGCCACGGCTTCCGGCTGAATGCCGGTGGTTGAAACGATGGGGTCCGACCCCCGGCAACCGCTGCACTGTGCGATTTCGAGTCGTACCATTTCGCCGAGCGGAACGGGAATATCAAACGAGAAATTGCCCTGATTGTCAGTGTATTGAACATACATCGGGCTGCCGCTTGATCCACCGGCGTAAATCGGCCGATTGGCCTGCGGTTGCGAGCGGTCCGGGCTCACGCCGTTGAATAATCGTCCGGAGAGCCGCGCGTGAGGCAATTGAGCGCTGCCGTCCGTGTACTCGACGGTCGCCCACGTCGCCGGAGAATTCCACGTCGCATTCGACGGGCCAATGATGCGATCGCCGCTCGGGCTAAGGTTGAATTGCGTGATTGCGATACCATCCAATTCGTTCCATGAGCCAAGCTCGGACAGCGGGATCTTGAACTCGACGCACGGCGGAAGCACATCGTCGCCGCAATAGCCGCGCTCGACTTCCCACGTGCCGGCCGGCGGGCACTCGGCGCCGCTGCACAGTTCAAAGTTGTTTCCCGGCGCACCGCCCACGTACCAGGTGGGCGCGGCAGCTCCGCCCGCCGGAATCGCCGCCATGAAATGCGTTGCATCCAAATCCGACGTTCGCGAATACGTCGGATCGACCATCAATCCAATGTACGATTGCGTCGGATCCTGATCGTTATACGGCCAGCGAATGAACCCGTAACCCACGTATAAATAGTTGTCGTCATGCACGAAGTATGCAGCGGAATCGTATGCAAATGGCGCGTTCGGATTGCGAACACGGACCATCATCACGTCCGCGCCGGCATATTCAGAGGTGGTGTGCACGTTGCCGTCGATGACGGGGGTGAACGCGGCGCGCGGAACACGTAGGTTGCGCGGCAAAATCCCATAGACGCGCGTGGTCACACCCGAGCCGGTGGTCGCGGTCCAGCCGTGCAGCGTTTCCGTGCCGCCGCCCATTGCCCATGCGCCCACCAGACCGGTGCCGGTTCGAACCTCGTTGTAAATGTTGTTCGCGATCTGTGATGGCGTTCGCACGCGATTCCACAGGCGCACTTCGTCGATCTGACCATAGAAGTAATAACCGCCGTTCACGTCGCTGCCGATGCGCAGCTCGCGCGTGCGGTTCGCGCCGGCGTTGGACAGCGTCGAGACGCCGGCCGGTTGGCCGTCGATGTAAAACCGCACGGTCGAGCCATCGTACGTAACGGCGACATGCGTCCATTGACCGTGTGGCACATCAACCGTCGCGTCGGCGCTCACCCCTCCGCTGCGATAAAAACGCAATCGTGGGCAAAAGCCCAGCCAATACGACTGTTGCCAGCCATGCCCGACGATGGTTTCGCAGCGCGTGCTGTCGTAGCGATAAACCCATGCTTCGATCGTCATGGTCACGGCCGAGTCGTATTGCGAACGAGCGGCATAGACGGAAGTCGCGTTGTTTGTTCCGTCATACGTCGATGATCGATCGGTTTGGCCGAACGCCGCGGACGCCAATGAGACGGCGGCGATCGCCGCCAGAATCAGGCCGCGGCGAGTCGTAGCGGTAGGGGATGGTGCTGCGGTGCATAATACGCGGCTTTTTTGCCGAGTATCGGGTAAACGATGCATTGATTGCTCTCCTTGTCTAACGGGCCGGCCGCGAATTGCGGCCGGCCGGATCCCAGCTCACGGGCAGTGCACCTGGCCGAAATGGCAAGGCACCGTTGAGTTAGGAGCGATTTTGGAGAGACAAAATTCACGGCCCGAAGTCCAAATATTAAAGGCGCATCCGATAATTTTTGGACGGGGGGAGGCTCTACTGCGAACGGACAACAAACGAGTCCGCAGCGCGATACGGTGCGGGCATAGGGCCATTGGCGTGGCCGCAATTGGCGACAGAGCCCGGCGCTACGCTCAGCCCATCTGTGGCATTGGGAACTGTTCGCCGATCCACTTTTGCCAACTCGGCTCATCGCGCAGCGCGGCGGTCTTTGCTTTGTCGCCGTAAAGATAGATGCTTATGCACACCATCACCATTCCGCCGCAAGAGAACGCACCGACGTATGCTGTCCCGGGCGCTGGCGCGTCGAGGCGGAGCAGCAGCGTGTGCTTGTGCGAGCCCTTGCCCAATGAATCCACGACGCCGCCCATTTGCGGCGCTCCAGCCGGTGCGCCCCAATGCTGCCCTTCGCTGAGGTTGAGCAGTCCCAGTGCGCTGCCTAGTTTTTCCCACGTATTCGGCTCCGAATCGCTGGAAAAGCTGACAAACTGCATCGCTGAGCACGCCATGCCATTGAACTGGGCGAGATACCGTCGCAGGATGCGGAAGTATGCCGGCCAGCCTTGCTCCAGACCATCCAATTGGTTATCCCAGTCGTCGTTCGTGGCGAACAGGCTGTTCACCACGCGGACCAGACACTTGCCGCCGGCGCGAGCCTCGACTGTCCACTCGGTGGCCATGATCGGTGAGCCTGGAGGGCCCATGACGCTCTCGGCCACGAAGCGCTTGAGCGATTCCCACTCGGTGATCGTGGCGGGGCAGTCCATGCCGGGGCCGAAGTTGGAGACGATCTCGCCGCCCTGGCGCTCTTCCATGCGCGTCGGCACGAACCATGCTGAGACGCCCGGCCCGGTCGCGATCGCTGCCCACACGTCCTCGGGCGTTCCGGGCACTTCGACTTCGACCTGGATCGACCTGCGCCCCGAGGCGTCCTTTTGTACGCTCATGTTGCTACCGTTTCCTTTCCACTATTCTACGAAACTCTTGTCAACCGTCGGTTCGCAGCGAGAATCGTTGCTGGCCCCAGGCCGACAGAAACTTGGTGTTTCGACGCACCAGTGTGTTTGACCGGATGATGCAGGTTCTCATTTAACTCACGGGCGTTGCATTCACGCCCCAATCATCCCTGTCGCTTTACCATCTCCTCGATCGCGGTCGGCGCATACGGAATAATGCAGCCCTTGGACATCGGCCAATCCTTGTATAAGCCGATTTTCTCGCCAATCGCGATCGCACGCTTGCGATGCTTGACGTGATAAATGCCGATTGCCAACAGCGTATTGTTCATGGTCCACTTCGCCTCCGGCGGCGCCTTCGGCATTTCCTTCTCGATGCGATCAAGCAGGGCGGCCACGTCGAGTTCATCCGCGTCCTGTCCGCCTTTGTTGATCATCGCCGCGGTAAGATTCCACCCCGCGCGAGCCGCCCAGCCATCATTTCGCGCGGCTTTCATCCACTTCTCTCGCAGCGATTCCTTCTCGGCAGGCGAGCGCTCTTTGACGATGTACGCGTTGAACCAATCCGCCACCTGCGGGAAAGTGGCCTCGCGCACCATCCTGTCCATGTCCGCGGCTGAGAGCTCTTTCGGCTTCATGATGAGGATGGCCAGCAGTTGCGCGTCGATGTTGCCTGTTTTCCACAACTCCAGCGCGAGGACATGATTGCTCTTGATTTTGGAGGCGAGTTTGCGGAGATCGCCCATCGCGACGCCGAACTGCTTGAGCTTGCCCGCGGGTATTCCATGAGGAGCGGGTTTGAGGTTGTACGCCCGCCGCGTCTCGTCCCCCAAGGCTTCGAGTTTGGCCAGCGCTTCTTTGACATCCATGGTGGTCTGTCTCCTTGCTTTGGTCCCATTGCGCTGTTGCTCGTTTCGATTGGCATCGGGAAGTTTTTTTGAACCTACGCTTCCCACAGCGAGGTCTCTCGGACGCGAGTGGGCGGCGGCGATTCAACGAGTTCATATTGCCACGTCGCCATGTCCACCATTTTTCTGCGGAAGATAGCCTCGCCCAAAGCGTTCTTATTTCGATTACCTCGCCGATTATGAGCGTATTGGAGCGTTGCGGCGCTGGCGCTGCTTGGTCGATGCCGAACGAATAATCACCGATCCGCGTCCGGAACTCGCGAAGGGCACGTGACTGCGAGCGATGGCCTCGTCGATCAGACGCGCGACTGCCGGACGAGCGAGTGCGGATACGGCTTCTACTTCAATTGAGCGCACCAGCCCGCCGGATCCCCGCAATAGTCTCTCGGGATCGGGCAGTTCCTTGCCTTGATTGAAGTACAGCTTCACGCCGTTTGCATCCCCGCGGATTGCAAGGACGCCCTCGTACCCATGCCCGCTTGGTGAATAGCTGATGACGAACCAGGCGCGATATCCATACACCACTTCCTGGGCGGCCGGCAGACGTTTTCGAAGGGACTTTCGCATAGCGCTGATGAGCCGTAGATGTGCGGGCGCGAACTGATCGATCAGCGTGCGCAGCTCCGCTTCTGCCGATCGGCGTTCTGCCGCCGACTGCGCGCTGCCGGGAATCTTGCCTTCGACCTGGACCGAACGGCGGCCGGATGGTTTTTTCGCGCTCATGTCGTTTCCTTTTCCCCGGCGTCGGGCGGCGCAACAGGCGCGGGATACGCCCCGATCATCAGTCGATGCCGACGCCCGCCCGGTGCGGAATTGTCGTGATAACGCGAGACCAGCGCTGCAACCGCAGCGGTCAGTTCGCCGGTGAACGCGGCACGCTCCTCTGCCGATCGGAATCTCAATTCGGTGTCGATGGAGAGCGTCGCCAATCGCTTGCCAACTTCCTCAGACTTGCGGAGTAACTGTCCGACTTCGCGGATCACGCGGGCCGCCAAGGCCACGAGGAAGCTCGCAGATAGCCGATCCATGCCGCGCCCGTCGACGTTACGATCGGGGTCGGCCGCGACCGGCCCCAGCGCGCCCGGCGAGACAACGTACGACGATGCGGTCGCGATCAGCCGGCGCTCCGTTAATCCGCCCCAACGTTTTTCGCTGTCCACCCGCACGAGTCCGTGTTCCTCCAGCGTTCGCAGGTGGTAATTGATTTTCTGACGTGGCAGGCCCACGCGACTGGCCAGCGCGGCGGCGGATGCCGGCTCACGCAGCTCCGCCAGGAGGCGCGTTCGCACCGGGTCCAAGGCTACCGTTGCCGAGGCGGGATCGTCGATGACACTCAGGTCCATCATTTACGACAGCGTAGCATTGACAAAATTTTTTGTCAATGCATTTTCGCTGGAATTCATCGCAATTGGCCGCGAAAGGGGGGTAAAGAGAATCGCCCGGAGTCGTCATGGGGCGGGGCCGCACGCGGATGCATGAAAAATGGTCTTTCGGGTATCGTTTCGTGTTGTTGAAGACCGCGAGATCCGAGGTCGTCGCCCGATAATGGACTGATATGCCGCAACTACGCCCCGCCCCCGCTGGCGATCACTACTCCTGCGGCCCGGTACCCAACGACACGCGTCGCTGTCGATGACGCTGTGAGCCTTGGGGTGCCCTCGCCGCACTTGCCCGAGGCCGATGCTCCCCGCGTCATCCGCCTGCCTCAAATCCCGGATACAGCGTCATGCCGCCGTCGACGAACAGGCTCGCGCCAGTGATGTAGTCGGCCTCGTCGCTCGCCAGCCAGACCGCCAGACGGGCGATGTCATCGACTTCGCCGATGCGTTTGTAAGGAATGAGCTTCAGCAGGTCGGCGTACGCAGTGGGCGTGTCCCACGCGGCGCGGTTGATCGGCGTGCGGATCGCGCCCGGGCAGATGCTGTTGACGCGGATGCGCCACGGTGCGACCTCCTGGGCGATGGATTTCATGAGTTGAAATACGCCGCCCTTGATGGCCGCGTAGTTCACGTGGCCGGCCCACGGGATCACTTCGTGCACGCTGCTGATACAGATGATCTTGCCGGCGGCGCATGACACTTCCTTGCGCACGCTGCGGCGTTTGAACTCGCGCACGGCCTCGCGGGCGCAAAGGAACTGGCCGGTCAGGTTAACGCTGATCACCTTGTTCCATTGCGCGAGCGTCATTTCTTCGATCGGCGCGTCCTGCTGAAGGCCGGCGTTGTTGACGAGAATGTCGATTGTGCCGAATTCACCAATCGCGCGTTGGAACATTTCGACTACTTGAGCTTCGTCGGAGACATCAGCGCAGTGGGCGATGGCCCGGCCGCGGTTCGTGCAACCACAGTGCGTCGCTTCGTTTACAACGGCGCGGGCGGCGGATTCGTCACCGACGAAGTTGATCATCACGTCGGCGCCGGCCGCGCAGAGCGCGGTCGCGATCCCGCGGCCGATCCCGGAGCTGGCGCCGGTGACGAGGGCTTTCTGACCCTTGAGGACGGGCCGGACCTCGCACTCGGGCATGACGACCGTGGGCAACTGATCGGGCATGATGTCGCGAATGAGCGTGCTGCTCATGGCCGGCGCGGGTATAACGTCGATAGGCTTGCTCGTGGACATCGTGGTGGTGGACATTGGATGCTCCAGGACAAACGCACCGGGCGGTCGCGCGTCGCGTCGCACGGTTGGTTAACGGCAGTCTTACACGTGGTTGGATGCGCCGGCAGGGCGGTGGTTACAGGCTCGTGGATCCGCTGCTGGAACAGCCTGTTGAACATGCTTCGATTGTGGTCGTGCAGTCGATCGGCGAATTCGTTCACGTCGAACATGTCCGGCGAGAATCGCTGTGCTCGCACGCAAACGCGGTAGTTTGGCTCGACCGTATTGACGTCGAACAGGACGAACCCGATTCCGAAGAGAATCGCGAGCGCTTCGATGCGACTTTGATCCTCCTCGGGCAGCGTGTCCGGCATGACCAGGTACACCTTGTGCGAGAAGAGGCGGTACGCAGCCGCTTGGCCGAATGCCGTGATCGATTCATTCGGATTCGTCTTGATCTCCGCGGAGAGTATTTCGGGATCGAACTTGACGCGGTTCGACGGCGCCGGCTTAAACGTGCCGACAACGTCAGGCGTGCCACACTTGCCGCAAAGTCCTGCGCCGCATGAACGCCGAAGTGCGTCGCGTAGACGAAAAAATGCGGCGCGGGGGACGAGATTTGCACAAGTTCGGCGCGGTACGCGAGGGTTGGTCCGTGGCGAGGCGTTCCCGTGCGGCCGGCCAGCCGTGTCGGTCTTGGGCCGGCAGGTCGGACGCAATTTGCTTCGGACGATTTGTCCGTCCTGCGGCGGGGGAAGAAATGAGGAGAGAGAGGCGGTGGCCGGCGTTCTAGGGGCTCGAAGCCCCCCTGGCAAGGGTCATGCACCCTGCCGGGCGAAAAATAAGCCCGCGGCCATGGAGAGCGACGCTCCGTCCAGGCGCCGCTGCGTTTCAGTCATGTGGCGCCGAGTGTTCTGCCCACGGCCGTTGCGTCGGCAGCATAATTCATGCTGGCGCTAATTCTGCAGCAGAACACGCAAGGCAAGTTCGCGCGGGTGGATGAAAATTATTTGCCGCAACAGCCTGATAGCACGCAAACGGGTTTTCCGAGTTGGCCAAATGCTACCTTCGTTATAGAGCTCCAACTATGCGTTTGCCACCGTGACCAGCAGCGGGGCCAGCACGTTCATTTTTTCCTGTCGCGCGATGGAAAAACCGGCGTCCGCAGCCATCTGACGCACGGCCGACCACGCGGCGTGGTGTACGTCGCGCTCGACCAGCGTCACAGCCACGTCGAAGACGACCCAGCCGACCACGTTATCGCGGAAGCCGTCGATCAGCACCAATATCCCGCCGGGGCGAAGCACGCGCCGAAATTCACCGACCGCGACGGATTGATGCGGGTAATGGTGAAAAGAATTGCAGCAGGTTACGACATCAAAACTGGCGCTCGCAAACGGCAATCGCTCTGCGTCGCCGACCGTCAGCGAAAGGCGCTCCGCAAGGTCGGGGTTGCTCAGCTTTTTTTGCGCCGCCTGTGCGATCATCGCGGGTGAATAATCGAGTCCGACCAATCGTTCGGCCAGCGGATCGCGTGACAAAATCGCGAGCAACGTGGCCGTGCCACAGCCGACGTCGAGAATGCGAAACGGCCTTTGGCCGCGAGCATTTTGCCAGCGGAGAATCTCTTCCTGGCAGCGACGAATGCTGGGGAAGAAAACAAGCTCGTTCAGCCAGGAGCGGTCGTAATAGCGCGACCATTGCTCGAAATGCGTTCGAGCCTTGGTTTTGCTGCGATGGTCGCCCGACAGATCGAGTTGATTCACGCGTGGATTCCGTCAGCCCGCATCAATCATCGATTGTCGCCGTCCAGGACGCTGCCCAGCGATCCGAGAATGCTGCCTTCGCCTGTTCGCTTGCCGCCCAACTGGCCGGTGGCGTGAATGCGATCAGCGAGGCGGACAAACGGCAATGACTGAATCCAGATGTTGCCGGGACCGGTGAGCGTGGCGAAAAACAGGCCTTCGCCGCCGAACAGCGTATTCTTGAACCCGCCGACCCACTGAATGTCGTAGTCGATCGACGCTTCAAGCGCGACGATGCAGCCCGTGTCCACGCGGAGTTGTTCGCCGGTTTGCAGCGTGCGATGACAAATCGTTCCGCCGGCGTGGACGAACGCCATGCCGTCGCCCTTCAGTCGCTGCAGGATAAAACCCTCGCCTCCAAAAAGTCCCGCGCCGAGCCGCTTGGTGAACGCGATGCCCACCGTGACGCCGCGCGCCGCGCAAAGAAACGAGTTTTTCTCGCAGAGAATCTCACCGTGATGCTGAGCGAGATCGACGGGAATGATCTTACCGGGATACGGAGCCGCGAACGCGACGCGCTGCTTGCCCTGGCCGTTGTTTGAAAATGTCGTCATGAACAGCGATTCGCCGGTGAGCATGCGCTTGCCCGCGGAAAAGACTTTCCCGAGAAAGCCCTGATTCTGCTCGCTCGGGTCGCCCAAATGAGTGTCCATGTGAATGCCGGAGGTCATGTACATCATCGCTCCGGCCTCAGCCACGACGGTTTCGCTCGGGTCAAGCTCCACTTCGACAAATTGCATATCGTCGCCGTAGACCTTGTAGTCGATCTCGTGTGCGCGGCGGCCGGCGGCGGGAGAGGGCGGTGGCGAAGGCTGATTCTGGAAGAAGTCGGCGCGGTCGGACCAAAGCCCTGAGACGTGGCGCGCTTCGGTCCATTGCGTCATCGTGGGCCCGAACACGAGCGTTGCGCCGCCTTGAAGCTTTGGCAGCAAGGCGGCCAATTGATCGCGAGTCATCGGGCCGACCGATTTGCCGTTTTCGGCATAGTGCCAACCGGTTTCGCTCATGTTTTTCTCCTAAATTCGACGCGATGCGCGAGCGCGCTCTTATCAGGCCGCATCACCGTGGCGGTTGCGCGGCCGGACATCCGCTCAGCCGCGCGGAGAGATTCAGCCAGGCGTTTGCTGCCGCAATCCTTACGGATAGACGCTGCGCGAGTCGTCGGCCGGGGGCGGATTCGCCGGTTTCTCGTTGGCGGGCGGCGGGTTCGTCGGGGGCGGTGCCGCGGTATTGGCCGCATCAGGCGGTACATACGTCGGATCCGTGTCTGCTCCGGTGCGCCACGGCGCAATGCGATTCACGACTTTGTTGTTGTCTCCGACGTTGCGATACTTGGGGTGCATGCCGTCGGGCAGCGTGACTGTGTTGTTCGATCCCCAGATTTCGATTTTCGCCAGTGATGCGCCGTCCTCGACGATCACTTCGTTGTTGTCGCCCATGATGGACAATTCGAAGACGAGCGAATTCTTCTCGATCGTCAACACGTTCTGATGGCCGGTGACGCCGACGTCGCCATACCAGCGCGCCGAACGTGTCGTCTTATGTGCGATGACGGAGTTTCCAGCGCAGCCGCACAGCGCGAGCATCGCGCCGCAGATTACGAACAATCCCACTCGAGTACGCATTCTAGTTACCTCATCCTTGGATTGGATCCATCGGCGTCGTCCCATGTCCGCGCCGGAGACAATCGCCGCGACCGCTTAGTTTATCGGCTGGGACGTGGCATTCAAGCGAGAGTGACGCCGGGTTTCGCGGCCGCGTCGGATACGATGCCGCGGCGTGACCGCCAACACGAAAGAGGAATTCGTTATGAACACAGGCGATCGGTGGATATCGATCATGCTTGAGAGCACCGCATGGGCGACCGGCGCATTGCTGGAGTCGTGCGCCGCGCTCTCGCCGGAGCAGTTTCACCAGCGATTTGAGATCGGCCCGGGCAGCGTGCATGACACGTTGCGGCACGTGATCGGCGCGATGTTGCGCTGGGCGGATCGCATCGGCGGGGCGCCGCTGCGGCCCTCCATCGAAGTCGCGGGGCAGAATAGCCCGCTGGCGGAGCAGCGCGAGCATCTGGCGATGGCGGTCCGCGATTTGCGCGCGGCGGCCGATCGCGTATCCGCGGCGGGCACATGGCACGAGTCGATTGAGTTTGCCGTTCCTGGGGGAGCGACCTATCGCTTCTCTCGCGCGGCGGCGTTGGTGCATGTTGTGACGCATGGCGTGCATCACCGGGCGCAAGTCATGAACATGCGGCGGCAACTCGGCCTTGCGAGCCTGGAGCTTGATCTGGACCCGGTGGAATGGGAGTGCGTCACGACAGGGCAGATTCCATCGCCATCGCCATCGCAATCATGAGTAGGAGCGAACATTGAGCAACGCGCGCTGTCCGTGGGCCCGGCGAGAGCTCGACATTCAATACCACGATCAGGAATGGGGGGTGCCGGTAACTGATGATCGATTACTGTTTGAGTTTCTCATTCTTGAGGGGGCACAGGCCGGGTTGAGCTGGTCCACGATTCTCGCGAAGCGCGAGAACTATCGTGCTGCGTTTGACGGTTTTGATCCGAACAAAATCGCGCGGTATTCGCCGGCCCGCGTGGACAAACTGATGCTGAATTCGGGAATCGTCCGCAACCGCCTGAAAATCACCGCCGCGATCGACAACGCCCGCGCTTTTCTAGGGCTCGCTCGCGAGTTTGAAGGGAAAGGCGGCGTCACGGCCTACTTGTGGGGCTTCGTTGGGCATCGGCCGATTGTGAACGAGCGCCGCACAGCGCAGGAAGTGCCCGCGCGCACGCCGGAGGCCGACGCGATGAGTAAGGAACTGCGGAAGCGCGGATTCCGGTTTGTCGGACCAACCATCTGCTATGCGTTCATGCAGGCGGTCGGCATGGTGAACGACCACCTTGTCTCATGTGATCGGCATGCGACGCTTGCGCAGGCGGCGCGGCGGTTTCGTCTGTGAGCGATGGGCGTCGGATGAGTCGTGTGGCATGCGGCTTGCAGATCAGGGGGTGAAGGCGACGACGGAACTCGCCGGAAACACCAGAATTTGCGGAAAAAACGCGGAGGATGCCGCTATGCGTCACTCGGCTGCGAAGTTCGAAAGCGCGAAATCGACACGTAAGAACCGGCGATGCAGCGCAATTGCGGCGCTGGTTGTCGCGGCTGGAATGTCGGCCGGCTGCAACGAAAGCTCGACGAATACATTTCGCACGACCGCGGCCGACTATCTGGAAACCGGATTGAACGCCATCGCGGATGGGTTGATCGCGGGGCTGTTCGCGGTTGTTGACCAGAGCAGTGACACCACCGGAGACCAAGGCGCATCAACGGATTCAACGGGTGGATAAATTTTGCAGTGACCGTTCTGCCGATCGATTCGGCTTCGAATGTGCGATAGGGGGCGCGAAGCGCGTGGTTCGAGCAGTGGGTGCTACGAAGCCTTGCGTTGTCGCGTGAAGGCAATCTTATGCTGTGAAATTTATTCGCAGCCAGCGTCGGCCGTCGCCTGCCATTTCTCGGCCAGCGCCGAATTTCCTTTCGAACGGAAATACGCAGCGCCTTTTTCGAATACCTCGTGGAAGTCTACGTGATAAGACTGCGTCCAGTTTGCGAGGTTTGAAAATATCTCGTCGCCCGTGAAGCAACTCTGCGCGGCGTCGAAGTCACCACAGGCTGCCAGCACAATTCCGCGTTGGTGCGTCAGCATTTCGTTAAAGCGGGCTGTCGGGTCGATGTGCAGATTCATGTCAAGCGCCTCGCGGGATAGCGACTCGGCTTCGTCGACTTTTCCATACGCGGCCAGCGTTGGAATCTCCACTGAACTACCGAGAGACTTGGGGGGAGCCAATCGCCGCTGCGCGTTCGGCGACAGTCCGCCATTCCGCGGCCGCTTCGGTTTGCCCGTGGAGCTCAAAGTGTTCAGCGCCCCGCTGGAAAACATCGGCGGAGGCCGGATGATTCTGAACATATGCGAGAAACGCATAATCGAGGTCGCGCGACTTAAACTCCGCAAGCTCGGGCGCGTCGAAGTTTCCGCGCAACGCGAAAATAAAATCCCGCCCCTGTTTTATGAGCGGCGTAAGTCGGCCGTTCGGATCAAGCCGGGAGTATCGCGTTGCGGCGTCAATGGCCATTGTTTCGGCCTCATCCAGCTTGCCGTGGCAAGCCAACAGATTCGCAATGATCCCCTCACACCAGGCGACTTCGCGGTGCTCGTCGCCGAGAATCGATCTGAGATATGCCAGCGCCGCGCGGCCTTCCTCTTCGGCTTCCTCATGCCGGCCGGCGCGGCACAGCGCATCCGAGAGCTCGCGCTGATAGACACCCAGGCTGAAGTCGCCCGTTCCGCGGAGCCGTTTTTCGAATATGTTGTATCGCCTGCGAGTTACTTCGGCCATTGCCTCATGATCGTGCAGTTCGATGAGCGAGCCGCCAATGTAATTCAGGCAATTCGCGGCTTCGATGCTTTCCGGCCCATAGTTGGCTTCACAGATCGCGAGCGCTTCGTAGTACGAGCCCAACGCCTCGCGAAAATCCTTCGCCGCATAGCGAATCTCGCCGATCGCCTGCAACGTCTCGGCCTGCGTGACGAATTCCGAGATGAACAGCATCCAGCGCCCGGTCGCGCCCACGACCGTCAGCGGCTGCTCGAACGGTGCCTGTCCGGCATCGAGGCGCGCGAGATT
>JAEUIR010000102.1 GCA_016795025.1 Phycisphaerales bacterium | reverse complement strand
GACGCGGATCAGGCGATTTCAATATTCGCGCTTTTTCCCCGTTACATTCGTCACTCCCCGGCCGCATAATGCGATCATGTCCTCGACCAACCGCGGAAATCTCCTCGTCATCAGCGGCCCCTCCGGCGCCGGAAAGACGTCCATTTGCGAAGCCTTGCTGAAGCGACTGCCGAACGCGCGCTGGTCAGTGTCGGCCACCACACGCGCCAAACGCGCCAACGAAATCGACGGCCGAAATTATCGCTTCATCACCCGCGCTGATTTCGAGCGCATGTCCGCCGCCGGCGAATTCATCGAAACGACGGAATACCTGGGTGAGTGCTACGGAACGCCGCGCAAGCCCGTCGAGGAAGCGGTCGCGCGCGGCGAGATTGTGGTGCTCGAAATTGACGTCACAGGCGGTGCACAGATCGCTCGGGCGATGCCCGGCTCGATTCGCGTATTTGTCCTGCCTCCCACAATGGAAACGCTCAAAGCCCGCCTGGAAGGCCGTAAAACCGAGTCCGAAGAGCTACAGGCCCGTCGCATCGCCAAGGCCGATGGGGAGATCGCCTTCGCCCGCAACGAGGGGTACTACCAATATTTCATTACGAACGATATACTGGAGGATTCGATTCAGCAGGTGCTGAACATCGTCAACAAGGAGACGGTTCCCGCATGATCGAAGCCCTGAAAAGCGACGAGATTATCAACAAGGTCGGCGGCCGCTTCAAGCTCGCCTCACTCATTCAAAAACGCTGGGTCGAGTTGATGCAAGGCGCACGCCCGCTGATCGACCCCGCCGGAAAGACAATGATGGAAGTCGTTGTCGAAGAGATTTTGCAGGACAAGATCAGTATCAACATCGAGGCGTCCGGCCTTGCCCAATACCAGTCGAAGTAACGCACCTTCGACAACCGGCGCGGCGACCGGCCAAACCGCCCTGCGCGGTTACGAGGTCGCCGTTTGCGTCACCGGGGGAATTGCCGCATACAAGACCGCATCGCTCGTATCCACATTGGTGCAGGATGGCTGCGGCATCACGGTCGCCATGACGCGAAACGCGCGGCGATTTGTCGGCCCTGTTACGTTTCGCGCGCTGACCTCCCGCCCCGTAATGACTTCGCAGTGGCGCACCGGCGATAGCTCCGACATTGTTCACCTGCGCGTCAGCGAAACGGCCGATCTGATCGTCGTCGCTCCGGCGACCGCAAACTGCATCGGCAAGCTCGCCGGCGGCATCGCCGACGATCTGGTCAGTTCGCTCCTGCTCGGCGCGGACTGCCCCGTCATGCTGGCCCCAGCGATGAACACGCGCATGTGGAATCACCCGGCCGTAAGGCGCAATGTCCTATTTCTCCGCGAGGCCGGCGTGCTTCTGGTTGGTCCGGAGGATGGCTGGCTCGCATGTCGCACGATCGGCGCCGGCCGCATGTCTGAACCGGAAATGATCGCCGACGCCGTGCGCGCCCAGTTGCTCAAACAGCCTCCGCGACTCTCTCCGCATCCAAACACATGACCCAGCACAACGCGAAGCCGATTCGCTTTTTGATCACTGCCGGCCCCACGCGCGAATACATCGATTCCGTGCGATATCTTTCGAACGATTCATCAGGCCGAATGGGCTTCGCTCTCGCGCAGGCCGCGGTTCGCGCAGGCCATCGAGTCACGCTCGTGCATGGCCCCGTCGCTCTCGCCGCGCCGCGCGGCGCGCGGGTGGTGCAGGTCGTGTCCGCTAGCGAAATGCTGCAAGCCTGCCGTGCCGAATGGCCGCGGCACGACGTTCTCATCAAGTCCGCCGCCGTCGCGGATTACACGCCGGCGGAGCCCAGCGCGACCAAGCGAAAAAAAACAAAAGGCCTCTGGCGTTTGTCACTCAAACCCACGAGCGACATCCTGGCCGACTTGGCGCTGAGCCGCAGGCCGAATCAGGTCGCGATCGGATTTGCGCTGGAGGATCAGAATGAGCGAGTCAATGCGCTGAACAAGCTAACTCGCAAAAGGCTTGACGCGATCGTGCTGAATCGACCTGCGGCGATCGGCGCGGACGCCGCCGTATTGGAGATTCTGACCGCCGAGAAGGGCTGGGAAACCTGGCCGGCGGGAAAAAAATCAACGCTCGCCGCCCGGCTCATCAAATTGGGAGTGAGCCTGTTCGCGGATAAGCATGAATCGTCGCGCATCCGGGAATCTTCGGGGCCACAAATCATGAAATACCCGGCGATCAGCCGAGAATAACTTCACAGGACTAGGCCAGTTGTTTTTATGACAATCGTTCGGGGGACGCTAACCCCGGCTCGTGGCGCGGGTCATTTAGGAAATCGATTGCACCAATCTGCTAATTTAACCACTGGAGTATTCAAAATGAATCGTAAGTCCCTGGCTGTCAGTCTGGTTGCCTCGGGCCTGCTGGTCGGATGCGTCAGCGTGCCCGGCAGCGGCGTCTCAATGACTGAACGCCGCACCGTCGCGGAATTCAACGAAATCGAATTGCGCGGTATCGGCACGATCGAGCTTGGCATCGGCACGCCGACCGATCTGGAAGTCTCCGGCGATGATAACATCGTCCCGCTGATTAAGACCGAGGTCATCAACAAGCGTCTGACAATTTCCGCGGAAAAATCGGTGCGGCCGACTGTCGCGCTGGTCATCCGCGGCACAACAGCCAACATTATCGCGGCATCGTGCAGCGGCGCGGGGGACATCCGCATCAGCGGCGTAAACAACACTGACAAAGTGCGCCTCGTCATCAGCGGCGCGGGTGACCTCACTTTCTCCGGGACGGTCGGCGGCATCGAGGCGATCGTCTCTGGCGCAGGCGATATTCGCCTGTCCGGCTCGACGAACTCCGCCGATTATCTGGTTTCCGGGGCAGGAGATATTCACGCGACCGACATGATCACCAAGAGCGCCAAGGCACGCGTCAGCGGCGCGGGCGATGTGACGTTAAACGCGGGCGAATCGGCCGACATGGCCGTAAGCGGCGCGGGCGATATTCGCTATTGCGGCGACGCGACAAATGTCGTGTCCAAAGTGTCCGGCGCCGGAACCGTACGCAAGATGAAGTGAGCCAGCCTAATCGGGCGGCTTGAGCCATTGCGGATCGGCGATCTGCTGGTCGGTCAGCGTTTCGAGAAACGCCACCAGATCGTCGATCTGCTCGTTTGTCAGTCGCAGCGGCCTCAGAATCGTCTCTTGTGGATGATGCCCGGCCGGAACGGCGTTCTCGCGCGTAGAGTAAAATCGCACCACGTCACGCAGCGTCGCGAACTGCCCTTCATGCATGTATGGCGCGGTTTTCGCCACGTTTCGCAAAGAAGGCACTTTGAATTGACCCCAGCTCTCCGGCGGTGCGCTCGCCGCCATCGTGCGCTCGGCCAGCGCGCCTTTCGGATCGTCACTGAATCGCCCGGCCGCGTTAAACGGATCGTCGCGTAATTTGCGCACGCCGTCGAACCGCCCCGCGTCGCGCGGCACGCCGCCATCGGCAGGAGGAACGCTGGTGTCGTGAAACTCGCCGGATGAGAATCGCGAGCCGAAATGGCAATTGCGACAACCCGCCTCGCCGATGAATAGTCGCAAGCCGCGTATCGCGGCCGCGGAGATGGCCTGTTGTTTTTCCGGATTGCCCTCGCGCAAACCGTCAACGAAGCGATCAAACGCCGCCCCTCGCCCGACAAGCTTTCGTTCGTACGCGGCCAGCGCCTTGCCCAAGTGCGAAAATATCTGGTTGACGGACTCGCGATCCTGTTCCGCCATTCCGTGCCACGCGGTTTTCGCCGCCTCGCCGGCGTCCGCCCCCGGTCGCGCTCCCCGTGGAAACCGCACGGCAGATGACAAATCCGGCAATGCGCCGAAGACTCGTTCATAGTCAGCGCGCAGCCGCTCATCGGATGCGACCATCAAAACCGCGCTGACGCGCGATCCGTTCATCTCATGCGGCGTTTCGATCGGGTGCAACGCCTGCGACCACAACGTATCCGATCGGCCGTCCCAGAATTGCCAGCGCTGATATGCCGAATTGATTAACGTGGGGGTGTTGCGCGTTCCGACGCCGACGCCGCGTCCCACGCGATCCCCATCTGTGAAGTAGCGCTCCGGCATATGACACGTCGCGCACGAGGTGTTCATATCCGACGCCAGCCAGCGCGAGAAAAACAACCGCTGACCAAACTGAGCCGCTTCGAGCGAATCGGCTACGCGATTGGTCGGGTCAGGCGGAACCGCCCCGAGCTGCGAAAATTCGAGAATTCGTTTGATTTCGGCGGGCGCGAACTCAGGTCTGACCGGGGGATCCACAGCGGGCACCGGTGCGGCACTCATCAGGGTAACGACGAGCGTCACCCAATTCAGCAAAGCTCGCCGCCGGAAACTGCCGGAAATGCAACGCATTCGTGTGTGCAGCCTTCGCCGCGCGCCCGGCGGGGTATTTTGTCTGCCGGGCGCGCAACGATTTGTTCTTACTTGCCGCCTTCCGGCTTGTCGCTCGGCGGGGTCGCCGGTTGCTGCGACGTCATGTCCATCACCGTAACGCCTTCCGGGGCTTTGAACGTGAAGCGATCATCCGGAATCGACGCGTTGATCTTGATGTCTTTATTGACTGTGGTTGACATCGGCTTGCCTTCGGCATTCAGCCCGATGACTTGCACCGTCATGCCGGAATCCTTGTCAAAATAGAACTTCATTTTCGACATCATCGGCGATGATGCGGCATTCTTCGGCGTCGCCTCGACCACCCAGGCGTCCTTGCCTTCGGCCTTTTCATCCGCGAGCAGCTTCAACTCGTGGTCCTTGCGAAGCTGATCAAAGAACTTTTTGTTGCTGATCATCGAAACATCCTGCGACATGGCCATTTTCATCGCCTGCTTCTGGCCGGCGGTGTCGCTCAGCACGTAGTTGAACTTGCCGTCGCATACCATGAGCGTCGCCTGATCGGACTTGGTTTCCTGGTCACCCATCTTCTGCGACGATTTGGTTTTGGCCTCCGCACGGAACATCCACACATCGCCCTTCTTGGCGGCTTCGACGGTGCTTTCGGAGTCGGTCTTCATGGTGAATTGCGGGGAACTAAGCTCCTGGTTCGTCACCGACCGAAACTGGATCGATGTCAGCTTCTCATTCTTCTCCACGATCGCTTTTTCCACCGACTCCAATGTGTCGGCCGCGAACGCAACGGGAAGGCAGGCGCACACCAGCCACGCGGCCAGAATCGTGAAACGCTTCATTCAATCAGTCCTTTTATTTGTGAGCTATCCGGGCGCGGCGACGACTACCTGCGACGCGCGCAAACGGAGAGTATATGCGGCCCAAGCCCGCCTGAGAACCGCCCGGTTTTCGTGGAAGCGGGTCATTGGGGATTTGGGGAAGGGTAGCATCGCCTTCCAGGCGGTGCATTTTACCATTTCGCACCGGCGAGACGCTGATGCTCCCCAAACGGAACGCTACGCCCCGACCGGCTCTCCGGCCATCGCATCCAGGCGCATGCGTACGTCCCATGCCCGAAGCTCGCGAACGAATTCGTCGATGTCGCCGGACAGCACGCGCGGGATGTCAAAAATATCCTTGCCGATGCGATGATCCGTCACGCGATTCTGCGGAAAGTTGTACGTGCGAATCCGATCGCTGCGATCACCGCTGCCAATCATGCTCTTTCGCTCGCTGGACAACTTAGCGTGCGCCGCCCGCTGATAGTGCTCAAACACGCGCGACATCATCACGCGACGGGCTCGCGCGCGGTTCTTGTGCTGGCTGCGCTCGTCGCGCATCGACACGGTGATGCCCGTCGGAATGTGTTCGAGCTTGATCGCGCTGGCGACCTTGTTCACGTTTTGTCCGCCCGGCCCGCCGGCCGCGCTCACATGCTCAAGCACGTCCTTGGACCAGTCGATTTCGACTTGAACCTCGTCCGGCTCGGGCAATACCGCCACGGTTGCCAGCGACGTGTGAATGCGGCCCTGCGTTTCGGTTGTCGGCACGCGCTGCACGCGATGCCCGCCGCCTTCGTATGCAAAATTCAGATAAACCTCGTCGCCGGTGATGTTCAAGATCGCTTCGCGAATGCCGCCCAGCTCGGACTCGGAAACAGACATCACCTCGGTCTTGTATCCCTTTCTTGCCGCATAATTCGAGTACATCGTCACCAGATCGCCGGCAAACAAAGCCGCCTCGTCGCCGCCGGTCCCCGCGCGGATTTCGAGAATGATCGAATTGACAGCGCTTTCCTCGCCTGTGACCAGCTTGGCCTGAAGCAACTCAACGAACGCAGTGCGCTTCGCCTGAATTTCCGGTAGTTCCGCTTCGGCCAGCGATCGCAAATCCGCATCGCTCGCCGCATCGGCCAGTATTGCCTCCATCTCGGCCGCCTGATCCGTGAGCGCGCGGTATTCGCGATACGGCCGGCCGAATTTCTCCAGTTGGCCGAGCTCCTGGCCCAGCTTCACAATCAGCGCGCCGTTCGACGCGACTTCCGGTCGGTTCATTTCACTGGTGATTTGCTCGATGCGGACCGCCATCGCGGCGATTCGCGGCATCCAAGCTGGGTCTTGGGCCATGATTGCATGCTCCCGTGAAGCGGCGATTCCACGAACGGCGCCGCGATCACACGGCGCAAAAAACACAGCGGTCCCGACGCCAAGCGACGGAACCGCTGCGATTGTGTCGTACGCGGACGCTACTTGCCTGACTTGGCCTTGTCGGCCGGCACCTTCGCCTTGTCCTTCGCGAAATAGTCCCCGCCGAATTTTTTCTGGAAGCGTTCAACGCGACCGGCCGTGTCGACGAATTTCTGCTTGCCCGTGAAGAACGGATGGCACGCGCTGCAAATATCGACGCGGATTTCCTTGACCGTCGCGCGAGTGTGGAATTTGTTCCCGCAGGCGCAGATCGCGTCGCATTCCGTGTAATTCGGGTGAATGTCTTTCTTCATGGTCGGTTCCTTGCTGTTGTTCGCGGCGGCGGATGGCACATTAACCGCGGCCGGTCACACGTACGCCTCGGCGCTGGCCGAGTCGCGAACCGAATATTATGCCGCCACCCGGGGATTTTCGCAAATCGTTGCTCGACGGGTACGGATTTTCGGCTATTTCCCGATGCAAAATGTCGAAAAAATCCGCCCAAGAATGTCTTCAACCAGCGGACCACGCTCGACCCGGTCCAATTGTTCGCAGGCCGTTCGGATTTCCAGAGCGACAAGCTCGGCCGACGCCAGAGCCGGATCGGCGCCTGCGAGATCGACCGCACGGTGGAGCGCCGCGCCGATCGAAGCCAACTCCGCGCTCAGCGGATCACCGTGTTCCAATGATCGCTGCGCGATCGCCGCGATCAACGCCGCGCGGAGTTGCGACAACCCCGCGCTCGTCGCCGCGCTAACCTCGATCGCATCGCGCGCGCCAACCCGCCCGACACCCGGCGAAACTTCGCTGATCCGATCGCTCTGGCTCAGCACGAGCAAACAGCGCCCATCGCGAATTCTCTCTAGCGCTTCACGTTCTGCATGCGTCCATTCGGCTCGAATGTCGTGCAGCCATAACACCACGTCCGCGCGATCCGCCGCGCGCTCGGCCGCCCGATACGACGCGACCTCCAGTTCGTCACAGTCCGCGCCCAGCCCCGCGCAGTCCTGCAAGACGAATTTCAGCCCGCCCCAGTGCAGCTCAGCCGAGAGCACGTCGCGCGTCGTTCCGATTTGCGGGGAAACAATCGCGCGCTCCGTTCCGCACAGCTTGTTGAAGAGCGTGCTTTTGCCGGCATTAGGTAGGCCCGCAAGAGCCACGTGCGGCATGGCTTCGCGCTGCCCACCGCCGCCCGCACCAAATGCCGACAGTTCCGTGACCAGCGGCTCGAGCGCTCCGGCCACGCGACCGCCATCGATGAAACGCACGTCCTCTTCGTCCACAAAATCAATGCCCGCTTCGATCGCCGCCAGCGTGTCGAGTAATACATTTCGCACGCGGCCGATCAGCGGTTCGTAGGAATCACGCTGCAATCGGGCTGCCGCGCGAGCGGCAGCCCGATCAGACGCGGCGATCAGCCCGGCGATTCGCTCAACACCGCGGCCCGCGATCTTTCGATTCAAAAATGCCCGCGTCGTGAATTCACCCGGCAGCGCCCGCCTCGCCCCGCACCCGATTAAGCGCTCGCTTAATTCGCGCAGCAGCGGCAAACAGCCGATTGTATGAATCTCGACGACATCCTGCCCCGTGTAGCTGCTTGGAGCCTGAAAGCACAGCAAGCGCGCCGGCACGCTCAGTCCGTCCGGCATTTTGAGCTCGACAACTACCGGGCTCCGGCGCCGCGCGGGCGAATGCGCGTCGCTCGTGCTCACCATCAACCGCTCGACAAGACCGATGCACCCCCGCCCCGACAAACGCAATACGCCCACGTCTGTCGGCGCCCAAACCGTCGAAACCGCCAGGATGATGTCATCGATCGGAGGCGGGCGCATGTTGACTGGTCGGAATCGTGATGGTCGCGATCGGCTGAGACGTCGTCATCGGTGGGTCGCTCTCGCCTTTGCGGCCGAAGTACACCACGCGCGATACATTCCATGTTCCTTCTGGTTGCCGCACGCATTCGACGCGCAGCGCCGCGTGATATTTCCGCCCTGCCTCCTCGCGGTGAACCGGGACGCGGACGATCGCGCGATTCTCGGTTTGTGAATACAATTCGGCCTTATCGAAATCCGTGCCGTCGACGTAGAACATCACGGTCGAAACCCATGAACCAAGCAGCGCATTCTGCGCGGCCGCGAGCTTGCTTTCGTCGGCGGTGCGCCCCTTGGTGAGATCGTCACGCAGTGTTTTCGACGCCGATATCTCGCGCAACTTCCCCCGCGCGGCTTTCGCGGCGGCCGAGTCTCCCGCGGCGTGTGCCCGAATCTCCGCATGCATGACCTTTAGCGCGCTGACCGCGGCCAGGATCGGCGTTTCGAGCGATACGCTCACGGGCGGAGGCGGCGCGCTGCCGCTTGGCGCGGCGGGATTGCAGCCGGCTAGCGCGACGCACAGGCTCGTGGCCGCTGCGAATCGAATCAAACGCCCGAATCTGTTCATTCCTTCGCCCCCTCGCGTGTTTGAATCATCCTGAACAGCACCTGGGGCGTCTCGATCTCATGACCGGCCGGGAGCGGCTCCGGCGCGACCCACCGCACCGGCCCATCGCTCCAGCGCAGCGTGCGCCGCAGCTTGGCCGCTGAGTTCGGCAGAAATGGATACATCATCACCGCCAGATACTGGCACAAATGCACGCAGGTCGCGATGGTCGCCTCGCACGCGGGCGGATCGGTCTTGCGCGTTTTCCACGGCTCGCGCTTCCCGAAGTATTCGTTGCACACACGCGCGAACGCCATCATTTCTTCAAGCGCGGCGCGAAATGCGTGCCGCTCGATGTGGCCGGCGACGGCCTGAAGCGCCGCGTCGGCTTTCGCGACGATCTCGCGATCCGCTTCGGACTGCGCCGCGCTGCCGGGCACCGCGTTGTTCAAATATTTCGACGCGAATGAAAGCCCGCGATTGATGAAATTTCCCAGGGCCGCGACAAGTTCGTTGTCGTTCCGCGCCGCGAAGCTCTTTTCGTCAAACGCGGTTCGCGCGGTTTCGGGCGCGATGGCCGTCAGGTAATAGCGCAGCGCATCCGCGTCGTGATGCTTGACGTATTCCTGCACCCATACAGGCGAATCCGCGGGCGTCGAGCTTTTGCTGATCTTCACAAATTCTTCGTTGACGCGGAAATTCAGAAAATTATTCACGACGACGAAACTCGGCAATTGATAGCGCCCGTCCGCCATCATCATCGCCGGCCACGTCAACGAATGAAAAACCGTGTTGTCCTCGCCGATGAAGTGCACAATGCACGTCTCGGGATCGGCCCACCATTTTTCGTACGCGCGCCAGTCGCCGTCCGCTTTCGCGCAATGGGCTGCGGTAAACGACACATAACCGATGGGTGCATCGAACCAGACGAACAGCACCTTGCCGTGCGCGTCGGGGTCGTCGAGGGGAACCGGAATTCCCCACGAAATGTCGCGCGTCATCGCACGTTCCGGCAGACCCTGCTTGATCTGCCCCAGCGCGAAATTCAGCGGCGCGACGCGCCATTGTCCGCGCTTGGTTTCGAGCCAATTCTGCAACGGCTGCTCAAGATCGTTCAATTTCAGATACCAATGAACGGTCTCTCGAACTTCCGCGCGCTGACCGGGGGTGATTACGCTGACCGGCTCAATCAGCAGAAGCGGATCGATCATCCGCCCGCACGTGTCGCATTGATCCCCCGTAGCGCCCGGCGCTCCGCAATCGGAGTAGTGGCATTTCCCGCGAACATAACGGTCGGGCAGAAAACGCTGCGCCACAGGGTCGTAAAGCTGCTTCGTGCGGCGCTTGCTGAAATAGCCCTTTTCGTGAATTCGCCGAAAAAACTCCTGGCTGAACTGCTCGTGCATCTCGCGATATTCAGGCTGATGCGTTCCGCCGTAGATGTCGAAGTCGATCGACAGCGATTCAAAATCCGCCTTTTGCCGCAAGTGAAACTGCGTGCAGATCTCCTGGGGTGACCGCCCCTCCTGCATCGCGGAAATCTCGATGGCCGCGCCGTTGTCGTCGCTTCCGCAAATGAAGCGCACTTCCGCGCCACTCGCGCGCAAATAGCGCACATAAATGTCCGCGGGCACATACGCGCCCGCGATATGGCCCACATGCAGGCGGCCGTTCGAATAGGGCAAGGCGGCGGTGACAAGATATCGTTTGGGCACGACGCGGTTCGCTCCTCGTATACGAAAAATCGATCGGAGGATCGTACGCGCCGTCATTCACACTGGCAATCGACCCTGAACCGCTTGCTCATCCGCGCCTTCGCGTGTAATCAAGACGAATTCCAACGCGGTTCGGCACCGTGTGTTGCGCCGCCGGCCGCGCGAATCCGATTCGACCAGGCCGCCAAACCATGAACACGCGCACATTCGTCGTTCAACCACGACTCCCAGAGCCGCTCGAACCGCTCCGCACGCTCGCCTACAACCTGTGGTGGTCCTGGAACCCCCCCGCCACCGACCTGTTCCGCAGGCTGGATGTCGACCTGTGGGAAACCTGCGGCCACAACCCCGTTGTCATGCTCGGCCAGATCAGTCAGGAACGGCTCGAACGCATGGCCCGCGATGACGCATTCGTAGCGCAGCTCACGCGCGTAATGGACGCTTTCTATATCTATCACGAAGGCCGAACCTGGTTCGGGGAGCGCTTTCCCCAGTTCAAAAATCAGCTCGTCGCGTATTTCTCCGCCGAATTCGGAATTCACGAGAGCCTGCCGATTTACAGCGGCGGTTTGGGCGTCCTCGCCGGCGACCACCTGAAAAGCGCGTCCGACCTCGGTGTGCCGCTGATCGGCGTCGGCCTGATGTATCGCAACGGCTACTTCGAGCAGCAGCTCACGCAGGATGGTTCGCAACTTGATATCTACAACGCCTATGACTTCCACCGCTGGCCGGCCACTCAAGCGCTGACGCCGGAAGGCGCTCCCGTTCGCGTCACCGTTCACATGGGTGAGCAAGCCGTCATCGCGCAGGTGTGGACTGCTCGCGTCGGCCGCGTCAGGCTGTTTCTGCTCGACGCCGATCTGCCGGACAACCCCCCGGAATATCGCAGCGTCACGCATCGCCTCTATGGCGGTGATTCGACCATGCGCATCCGCCAGGAGATTCTGCTTGGCGTCGGCGGAATGCGGGTGTTACGCGCTGTCGGCGTGGCGCCGGATGTCTGCCACATGAACGAAGGCCACGCCGCGTTCCTGGCGCTGGAGCGCATCCGGCTCGCGATGGTCGAGAAGAACCTCACGTACCATCAGGCGCGCGAAGCCACATGCGGCGGAAATCTCTTCACCACACATACGCCCGTTCCGGCTGGCATCGATCGTTTTGATCCAAAGCTCGTCGAGTCGCATCTCGAATGGATGGCTCGTGATCTTGGCATCTCCATGAACGAACTGCTGTCGATCGGCCGTGAAAACCCCGCCGATCTCACGGAAGAATTCTGCATGGCCATTCTGGCGCTGCGGCTGGCGTATCGCAGCAACGGCGTGAGCAGGCTGCACGGCGAAGTGTCGCGCGGCATGTGGAAAAGCTGCTGGCCGAACGTGCCACGCGACGAGATTCCCATCACGCACGTGACCAACGGCATCCACTTGCGCTCGTGGACCAGCGCGACGATGGGCGAGCTTTTCGAACAGTATCTGGGCCCGACATGGGCCGAGGACACCGGCGATCCGGAGCTTTGGCAGCGAATATCAAGCATTCCCGACGCGGAAATCTGGCGCGTGCATGAGCGCCGCCGCGAACGGCTCATCACGTTCGCGCGCCGCCGATTGCGCGATGAGTTGACGCGCCGCGGCGCGCCGCCCGCGGAGATCGAGGCGGCGGAGAGCATTCTCGACCCGAAAGCGCTGACCATCGGCTTCGCGCGCCGCTTCGCGCCGTATAAGCGCGCAACGCTCATCCTGCGCAACATCGAGCGGCTGGCCACGCTGGTGAACAACAGCAATCGCCCGGTGCAGATCATCTTCGCCGGCAAGGCCCATCCGCGCGACGGCGCGGGCAAGGAGCTTATCAAGCAGCTCATGGCCACGATTCGCAAGCCGGAGCTTCGCCGCCGCATCGTGCTGCTTGAAAACTACGACATCAACCTGGCACGCGAGCTGGTTCAAGGCGTCGATGTGTGGCTCAACAACCCCATTCGCCCGCTCGAAGCGAGCGGCACCAGCGGCATGAAGGTCATCGCCAACGGCGGTTTGAACGCCTCCTGCCTCGACGGATGGTGGATCGAGGCGTACAACGGCGAAAACGGCTGGGCCATCGGAGACGGCCGCGTGTATGAAGACAACGCGTATCGCGATCAGGTCGAAAGCGATGCGATGTATAACCTGTTCGAATCCGAGATTCTGCCGCTGTTTTATGACCGGGGCGATGACGGTTTGCCGCGCCGCTGGCTGGCGCGCGTGAAACAATCGATGCGCACCATCGCGCCCTTCTTCAATACGCATCGCATGCTTCGCGAATACTCCGAGCAGCTATACACCCCGGCCATGACGCGCTATCGACATCTCTCCGCGGACACGTTCCGCGCCGCCCGCGACCTGTCGGCATGGAAGGACGATCTGCGGCAACGCTGGAATCAGATTCAGATCGTGGATGTTTCAGCGGACGCGCCCGGCGTGCTGAAAGTCGGCGACAGCCTCTCGCTGCGCGCCCGCGTGAAGCTGGGGGCGATCGACCCAAAGGATGTGAACGTCGAAATCTATGTCGGCCCGATCTCGCCGACCGGAGAAATCGTGCACGGCAAACGGGTCATGATGCGCCGCGCCGGCGACGCCGACGGCGCGCAGCTTTACGAAGGATCGATCATCTGCGCGTCGAGCGGTCAGCACGGATATTCTGTGGAAGTCGTGCCGAATCACGCCGATCTCGCCGAGCCGCATGACAACGACCTGGTGGTTTGGGGATGAGCGACGACACGACCACGGTGGCCGAGCTGCGCGGCCTGATGGCGCGCTTCGTGGACGAGCGCGACTGGCGCCAGTTCCACGACGCCAAGAATCTATCCATGTCGATCGCGATCGAGGCGGCGGAACTGATGGAGCACTTTCAATGGGTTCGCAGCGATGCGCTGCACACCGTTGCAGATGACGCAGTGCAGCGCGCCGCGCTGTCCGAGGAGATCGCGGACGTAGGCTGCTACCTCCTCGCACTTTGCAGCGCCTTAAACATCGACCTGTCCGCGGCCATATCGGCCAAGATGGCCAAAAACGCCGTGAAATACCCGGCTGAGGAGTTTCGCGGGAAGTATCGCCGCGACTAGTGTCGTGACTCAGAATAATATGACCGTATGTAAGGGGAGCATCGGCGTCTCGCCGGTGCTCCCCTCGATTGATGCGGGCTGGTATTTTCGCGCCACTACACTAGCGCCTCACCCGTTACCGCCGGCCGGAGTTGTTGCCGCCTTGTTACAAAATCGAGCAATGATCATGGCGCGCCGGAGATACAATAATCACCTGTGCCGCGAAGGCGAGCGACAGGAGATGAACATGCGCGCGATATGCCCCGGTCTAGTTGGTTCATTATCGATTTTGATCTCTGCGGCCTGCTTTGGGCAGGAATGTGACTCGATCGGCCCCGACGCATATCTCGGGGGCATACCGGCAATTGCGAATTACTCCGCGATTGCCGGGTGGGAGAGTGTGTCTTTCGGCACGATCGTCTGCAACATCGGCGACGCAGAGGTTGACTTCGTTCACAACACCAACCGCCATCCGATCATCGGATTCAATGTCTACCGCCTGAAAACAACGAGCGGTGTGGCCCGATTTGATCAAGTCGGTCAGGGCTGGCTTTTTCACGAGTTTCTCGCGCTCAGCAACGCGCAATGTTGCAGCGATTGTCAACCCACCAATGGCTCTACGCTTGGCATTCACTGTTCAAGCCCCGATTCCGCCTCCATCACCGGCCAGACGGCGCGGCTCGGCCCGCGCTGGCAGGTCAACGCCTTCACTGGCGAATTCGTGATGCCTTTTGCAAATCCCCCCGTGAGCGGGAATCAGAGGCGCGTCGAAATGCGCATCGAGGACATCGAACCCACGGCTGGCGGCACACGCTACTTCGCGGAACAATTCGTGATCGCCCCGGATGACGCACAGGCCGGCAACGGCCTGAACAACGCAACCTGGCGCGAAATGGCCGTCACGGGTTCGGGCAGCGCGTGGACGTTCAGTCTGCTCGGCGGCTCGCACCCCGGCGAACCCATTCTGGAAGCCTGGCGATCCGCCCGGCCCGACGTCGAGCTTATCGAAATCTCCGTGCCCGACGAGGGCAGATTCGTCCTCGGCGTCGAGGTTACGCCGCTCGAAGACGGCAATTATTCATATCAATACACGCTTTACAACGCGAACTCACACCGCGCCGCCCGGTCAGTCGCAATCGCTGCGCGGCCAATCACCGAAGTCACACAGCCGGAATTCCGCGACGTGGACTATCGCGGTGGCGACGGCGAGAACAACACGAATGTAGATGGCGCCGATTGGCCGTTCGCTCGAACCGCGACCGAAATTCGTTGGGACGGACCAACCTACCAGCAGAATGCAAACGGAAATGCGCTGCGGTTCGGAACCGCGTATCGCTTCGGGTTCGTGGCGAACGCGCCTCCCGCGCGTGGACGCCTGGAACTCGGACTGTTTCGGCTAGGCTCACCGGATTCGGTTGTCGTCGATGTCCCCGCCCCGCGCAGCTTCCGGGTTGGTGACTTAAACTGCGACGGAACCGTCAATAACTTTGATATCGATGCGTTTGTCGCGGCCCTCTCCGATCCCGCGGCCTACGAGGCGCAATACCCCGATTGCGACCGCATGCTGGCCGACATCAACGCCGACGGACTCGTGAATAATTTCGACATCGATTTGTTCGTCGTGTGCGTTGCAAATGGCGGTTGCTGATCACCTGTTACCATTGCAAAAAAGCAAAAGTCGCGCGTGTTGCCGAAGACACGCGCGACTTCCTTGTTGTATCGTAACAGTTCAGCCGTTTGCAGCGATTC
>JAEUIR010000101.1 GCA_016795025.1 Phycisphaerales bacterium | reverse complement strand
CTAACGCCTGCGGCAGCGTGACCAGCGACGCGGCCACGCTGACCGTGTGGGCTTCATGTGTTCTCGGCGACCTGAACTGCGACGGGCTCGTCAACAACTTCGATATCAATCCGTTCGTATTGGCGTTGAGCGAACCGGCAGAATACTCTGCATTGTTTCCGGATTGCGACATCGAGAACGGCGATGTGAATGGCGATGGGAGCTTCAACAACTTCGACATCGATCCATTCGTGATGCTACTGAGCGGTGGTTGAAACGCGGGCAAGATGCCCGCACTCCCCACGACGACCCGTTCGTTGCGCTGCTCGGCGGCGGATGATGGACGATCTTTCAGTCGCGATCGGAAGCTATTAGATCGCCGCTGAAACAGCCTGCGCGGCGATCTTGGCGGTACGTGCGCACCGCGAGAGCACCATTCGCATCGCGTAGCACGCCGCGGCTATCCCGACACCGGCAGCACCTTATCGCTCGGCATCGTCATCGATCGCGCATCGAGCGCTTCGTTCAGCTCTTTTTCGCTCATCAGCTTCTTTTCGAGGCAGAGCTGCCGTACCGTCTTACCCGTTTGGTGGGCTTCCTTGGCGATGTCGGCCGCTTTGTCGTAGCCGATGATCGGCGCGAGGCTGGTGCACATCATGAGCGATTGCTCGATGAGGTCTTCGCAGCGCCTGCGGTTGGCTTGCAGGCCGTCGATGCATTTCTCGACGAAAACGTGGCAGACGTTTGCGGTCAGCCGAATCGCTTCGAGCAGGTGGTGGGCCATCACGGGCATTCCGACGTGCAGCTCGAATGTGCCGAGCGTCGCTCCCGCGAAGCTGACGGCTGCTTCCGCGCCTACGACATGCGCACAGACCTGCATCACGGATTCGCAAATCACCGGGTTGACTTTGCCCGGCATGATCGAGCTACCCGGCTGAACGGCCGGGAGGATCAACTCGCCAAAGCCGCAGCGCGGCCCGCTGCCGAGCAGCCGAATGTCGTTGGCGATCTTGTTCAGGCTGATGGCGACGGTTTTCATCGTGCCGGCCGCTCCGACGAGCGCGTCTTTCGCGTGCTGGGCCTCGAAGTGGTTGCGGGCCTCGTGGAAATTTTCGCCGGTTTCGTGATTGATGATGTCGCACACGCGCCGCGAGAAATCGGGATGCGTGTTGATTCCGGTTCCGACGGCCGTTCCGCCGATCGGCAGCTCGCGCAGCGCGATGATCTTCGAGATCAGGCGGCGATCTGCGTGAGAAACCTGCGACGCGTAGCCGCTGAAAACCTGTCCGAGGCGGATCGGCGTGGCGTCCATCAGGTGCGTGCGCCCGATCTTTACGATTTCGTCGAACGTTCGCGACTTGATATCGAGGGCCTGGTGCAGCCGGTGAAGCGCGGGCATCAGATCGCGGTGCATTGCCTCAACGACGGCGATGTGAATCGCGGTGGGAATGACGTCGTTGGATGATTGCCCCATGTTCACATGATCGTTGGGATGAACGGCTTTCGAGCCGCGCGAACCGCCCATGAACTCGCTGGCGCGATTCGCAATTACCTCGTTGGCGTTCATGTTGGTGCTGGTGCCGGAGCCGGTTTGAAAAATGTCCAGCACGAATTGATCGTCGAGCTTGCCGTCGATGACTTCGCGCGAGGCCTTTTGAATCGCCGACGCGATCTTGCGGTCGAGCTTGCCGAGCGCCGCGTTCGCTTCGGCGGCCGCATATTTGATCAACCCCATCGCACGAATGAATCGCCGCCCGAAGCGATAGCCGCTCACCGGGAAATTCAGCACGGCCCGCTGCGTCTGCGCGCCGTAATACGCGTCGGCGGGCACTTGCATTTCCCCCATTGAGTCCTTTTCGATTCGCAGTTCGGCCATGGCAATCTCACTCGTGAAAGATGTTTGACCGCGATCGCGGGAGTGGTCGAAAGCCTCCACCGGCCTTCGGGAGTCGATCCGCGCGTGTCGATGAAGCGGTCTTCATGTTTGAATCTCACACGCAGAATGACGGACAGGGCGGTGTGCGTCAAGGGAATCGTGGGCAGCCGAGGAGTCGGCACATCGATTCGGCGAATGGGGTGCGTTGCCGGGCCATGATGAAGCGTTTGATCGATTGGTGACGCATTCGCAACTTTCCCCCAACATAGTTTTGACGAACAAGCGCCGCGGGTCAAGTCGCGGCTGAAAACACGCTTCAAAACAAGCGTTCTTCGCGCTGCGGGCTTGACGCAATTTTGGTGCGCTTGCTAGGATGCCCGACTCGCCGCGTGCGCCAGTCGCTCGGAGATTGGTCCGCGTTCGTCGGGAGTGTGCGGCCCCGACGGACGCGCGGATCGCGGCGAATGAAAGCGGGTGCTTGTGTGCGGCCCGAAGATGACTCAGGGCAGCAGAAGCTGCGCGGCGCTCAGTTTCGCCTTGCGAGCCTGGGACTTGAGTTCGGCAGCGGCATCGCCGGATTCGTCATCATCGGCTGGTGGATCGACCACTCATTCGGAACAGCGCCCAAGGCGCTGGTCACGGCGTCAGTGATCGGTTCCATCGGCGGGCTGTACGTGCTGATTCGCCGATCTTACGAAATTCAAAAGCAGTTTAGCGCCCGCGATCGCGAAGGGCGACAAGAAAAACACAGGATTCATGACGACAGCGACAGATCTAGCGATTGATCCGGTCATTGTGCTCAGTCGCCTGGCCGCGCGATCATTGATTGCGTCTGCTCTGTTCGCGGCCGCGGCGTATTGGCCGGCGCGAATGTGGGGCGGTGCCGATGTAGCGCTTGCGATGTTAACTGCGGCGCTGGTTGCCTGGATCGGCGCCTTGTGCGCTGCCGCGTCGGTGGCGTGGACCATCCGCGGCGGGCCGCGGGCGATGTGGTTTGGCGCGTTGGCCGGGCTGGGCGTGCGTTTCGGCGTAACGCTTGTCGTCGCTTTAGCGCTGCGTGCTGCCGGCGTGGTTCAAGGTGATGCGTTTCTAATCTGGGTCGGCGCGGCGCAGCTGGCTGTATTGATCGCGGACACATTCGGATTGGTGCGACTGGCCGCTTCACTTTCCGCGGAGGTTCGATGCTAAGCGTACTGCTGGGCGAGCATAGTCCGCTGGAGCACGTGGTCCAGCACACGGCGCCGGAATGGGTGATGAAGATCGGCCAGACTTCGATCACGCTGATGAGCAATCACATATTCATGCAGATTGTCTCGGCGTTGCTGATCGTGTTGATCGTGCCGTGGGCGTTACGGCGGCGTCACGACGGCGATGAAACAAGTCGACTCGTGCCGCGCGGACTGGGGAATGCGATTGAGGCGGTGTGCGAGTTTCTGCGCAAGAACATCTTCGAGCCGAATCTCGGTAAATATACGCCGATTTTCGCGCCCTATCTTTGGTCGCTGTTTTTCTTCATTCTGGTGCAGAACGCGCTGGGGATGATTCCGCTGTCCGAGTGGTTCAAAGCCGCACCGAATCACGTCGTGGGCGGAACCGCAACCGGCAACGTGTTCGTGACCGCGACGTTGGCCGTTTTGACGCTCATTCTCATGGTCGGTTCGGGCTTGCGTTATCACGGCATGGCGTATGTGCAGCACTTTTTCATGGGGCCGCCCTACATCGCCTGGTTCATCGCGATTCTCGAGGTCGCCGGGCTGATCTTTAAGACGCTGGCGCTGTGCGTGCGTCTTTTCGCGAACATGTTGGCCGGGCACATCATTATCGCCGTCTTGATGAGCTTTATTCCGGCTGTTGCCGCGACCATGCCCATGTGGGGGGTGGCGGGCATCACGGCGGCGGTGGTGATCGGAGCCGTTGCGTTCAACTTGTTGGAAATCATCATCGTGGTGCCGCTGCACGCGTTTATTTTCACGACGTTGACGGCCGTGTTCATCGGGTTGGCCGTGAACATCCATCACGACGATGAGCATGAGGAACATGAGCATGCCCCGGCCCATGCGGGCGGGCATCACTAGGCTTCGCGTCGGTCCGGCAAGAGGACGGTGCGAATCGTCAATCCGGAGTTTGTGGTTTCGCGATCGTCGCAACAAGCGCGTCGCGCGTTTTTCTGAGAAAGGGATCTGGCATGGCAACGCTTCGTTCAATGATGGCGGTGGTTACTTGTGTGGCTTTGGTGGCGTTGTTTGCGTCGGCGCCGACGTTTGCGCAGGGTGGAGCGCCTGCGGCGGGCGGCGGCACGTCGATTCCAGGCATCGCCATCATCGGCGCGGGCCTGGCGATCGTCGGCGCGGGCATCGGAATCGGCCGCATCGGCGGCAGCATGGTCGAGTCGATCGCGCGACAGCCGGAAGCGGCCGGCGCGATGTTTACGCCCATGATCATCACGGCCGCCATGATCGAAGGCGCGGCGTTCTTCGCGATCATTGCGGCGTTCGTCAAGGGTTAATCGCGCCATGGGTTGAGCGAGCGAAGCTGCTCGCGCCGCGCGCGCCCCGTGGCAGCGGCCGAACGGTGTAATGCGCCCAGCGCGGCGCGTCGCCGCGATTTCTGGAGATTCGCCCCCGAATCGGGAGTTGATCAGTGACTCGTAAAGTGATGCGACTAGCGGTTTGTGCCGCCTTTCTGGCGACATCGATGGCGACGCTGGCTCAGCACGACCCGCATGCGACGGACGCCGCACAGCAGAGCCACACGGCTGATGCGGGGGCCGGCAGCGCACACGGATCGCAGCCGAATATTTTCGCCGGCGATCTGGGCAATGTGATCTGGACCACGGTGACATTTGCGCTGGTGGTGATCATCCTCGGCCGTTTTGCGTGGCCGGCGCTGGTGTCTGGCCTGGCGCAGCGCGAGCGAACGATTCGTGAGTCACTGGAGCACGCGCGGGTCGAACGCCAGAAAGCTGAAGCGCTGTTGCGCGATTACACGGCGAAGATCGAGCGTGCGCGTGTCGAAGCGACCGCAATTGTGGATGAAGGCAAGCGCGATGCGGAGGCCGTGCGCCGCCGCATTCAGGAAGAAACGCGCAAGGAAGCGGACGAAACCATCGCCCGTGCGAAGCGCGAGATTCAGCTTGCCAAGGATTCCGCGGTGAAGGATCTATACGACCAAACCGCGGAGCTGGCGGTGCGTGTGGCAGGCGGCATCATCCGCAAGGAGCTGCGCGCGGATGACCATCGCGGCCTCGTGGCCGAGTCGCTTCAGCGGATTTCGTCGTCGCGGAATTAGCTGCGAGAGCCGCCGGCACAACCGGCGGGGTTGGTGATGCATGGCTGTTTCGCTTGATTCGTTAATGGAATTCGCCGGCGTTTATGCGACGGCGCTGTTCGATCTGGCGCGTGAGCGCGGCAACATCGACACTGTGCGCGGCGAGCTGGACGAGCTCGTGAAGCTGGCCGACCAGACGCCGGAGTTCGACGCCTTTCTGAACTCCGATGCGCTGGATGACGACCATCGCGCCGCCGGGCTTGAGCGAATGTTTCGCGGAAAGCTCAGCGACGAAGTGCTCAACACGCTGCAAGTGCTGAATCGCAACGGGCGCAACGGGTTGCTCCGGGCTTTGGCGCGGTGCTTCGCGCTCCAGCAGCAGGAAGCGGCTGGCCAGGTTGAGGTGTTCGCGACGACCGCGGTCGAATTGAGCGATGACGAGAAATCGTCCGTGACGAAAGTGGCGGCGGACAAAACCGGGAAATGGCCGATCATGCATTTTCGCGTGAATCCGGACATCCTCGGTGGCCTGATTTTGCAAGTGGGCGATATTCGGTATGACAACTCAGTGCGGTCGCAGTTGAACGAGGCGCGCGAGCGATTGGCGATTCGGAGTGAGGTGGGGCTTCCGGTCGCCGCGGCGGATTAACTTTGAACGAAAGCGCCTAGCGGCGCATGATCGCATGGATCAAACGAGGTAATGATGAAATTCCAGGCGTCTGAAATCGCATCAATCATCAAGCAGGAAATTCAGCAGTACAAATCCGAGCTCGACGTATCCGAGATTGGAAAAGTGCTGGAAGTCGGCGACGGCGTCGCGCGCGTATACGGACTGTCCAAGGCCATGGCCGGCGAGATGCTCGAATTCGCCAGCGGCGCGACCGGCCTGGTGTTTAACCTCGAAGAAAACTCGATTGGCTGCGTCGTGCTCGGCGGCTATCTCGATGTAAAGGAAGGCGAAGAGGTCCGCACCACCGGCCGCCTGCTGTCCGTCCCGGTTGGTGAAGCGATGGTTGGCCGCGTGGTTGATCCACTCGGTCGCCCGCTCGACGGCAAGGGCCCGATTCAAACGCCGCATCGCCGGCCGATGGAAATCATCGCTCCGGGCATTGCCGAGCGCCAGCCCGTCACCGAGCCGCTGCAAACCGGCATCAAGGCCATCGACTCGATGATTCCGATTGGTCGCGGCCAGCGCGAGCTCATCATCGGCGACCGCAAAACCGGCAAGACGGCCGTCGCGATCGACACGATCATCAATCAGCGCGGCGGCGACATGATCTGTGTATACGTCGCGGTCGGCCAGAAAGAATCGACCATTGCCGGCATCGTTGAGACGCTCCGCAAAAACAACGCAATGGACTACACCATTGTGGTTGTCGCGTCTGCGTCCGACCCTGCCCCGCTCCAATACATCGCACCTTACGCCGGTTGCGCGATGGCCGAGTACTTCATGTATGAGCATGGCCGCGGCACGTTGTGCGTGTATGACGACTTGACCAAGCAGGCCCAGGCGTATCGCCAGTTGTCGCTGCTATTGCGTCGTCCGCCGGGCCGCGAGGCGTATCCGGGCGACGTGTTCTATCTCCACAGCCGCCTGCTCGAACGTGCCTGCAAGATGGCCGAGAAGCGTGTCATCGTGAAGAAAGGCGCGGCGGCCGGCGATGAGACGCCCGTGAATGGCAAAATGTACGTCGGTGAGCAGGACAAGGAGCACTTGCAGCACGATCTGAAAGCGCTCGGCGATGCGAATCATGAGGTTCGCCGGATCAGAAAATCAGGCGGATCGCTGACGGCGCTGCCGGTCATCGAAACACTCGAAGGCGAAGTGTCGGCGTACATCCCGACGAACGTGATTTCGATCACGGACGGGCAGATCTACCTGGAGCCCGATCTGTTCTTCGCCGGCGTTCGCCCCGCGATTAACGTCGGCATCTCGGTCAGCCGCGTGGGCGGCAACGCGCAGATCCCCGCGATGAAGAAAATCGCGGGTTCGTTGCGTCTTGACCTTGCGGCGTTTCGAGCGCTCGAGGCATTCGCCCAACTCGGCACCGAACTCGACGCGGCCACGCAGCGCCAGCTCGATCGCGGCCGGCGCATGGTAGAACTGCTTAAGCAGCCGCAGTACGAGCCGATGGACGTGATCGATCAGGTGCTTTCGATCCACGCGGGCGCGAAAGGCTTTCTGGATGACATCCCGCTGAATCGCGTGCGCGAGTTTGAGTTGGCGCTGTTGAAGCACTATCGCGACGAATTTCCGGAAGTTCGCGAGCAGCTTTTGAAAGAAAAGAAGCTGACGGACGATGTGGACGCGAAGCTGAAAGAGATCGTCGGGAACTTTAAGAAGCGTTTCACGAAGTAGGAAGCGAATTGAAGTGCAGCATGCGCGATGCAAAGCGATGCAGATTGCGGCAGCCGGTGACTGAGGGCAAGGGCCTGCGGCAATTAGCCGGAATACCCGCGACCCCGAATTCATGATTTCGGCCGGCACAGATTTTGAATTCTGAATTTTGAATTGGCGAAGGTGACTCGTGGCCAAAGCTCGCGCAATCGTCAAACGCCGCAACGCGGTTCGCAATATTCGCAAGATCACGCAGACGATGCAGCTCATCGCCACCGCGCGATTCGCGAAGACGCTGCAACGCGCGACGGCCAGCAAGCCCTACACGGAAAAGCTGACCGAAATGATCTCGACGCTTTCGGCGGCGGGCACCATCGACCATCCTTTGCTGAAGCCGAACGCCGGCGTGGACAAGAGCATTTTGCTGGTGATGACGTCGAATCGCGGCTTGTGCGGCGCGTTCAATTCCTCAGTGCTGCGTCTGGCGCTGGAACACAAGCGCCGGCTTGAGCAGGAGCGCAAAGCGACGTCGATCGAAATGGTCGGCAAAAAGGGCGTGGCATATTTGCGATTCCTCCGCATGGACGTGGCCAGCGCGATCACGGATATCGAGGACAAAATCGCATACGCCCGTGTGGCCGAGATCGCGGACCGGTTCATGCAGCTTTACGAAACGCGGCAAATCGCGCGCGTTGATGTGGCGTATATGCGGTTCATTTCGGCCGGATCGCAAAAGGCGATCGTTACGCAACTGTTGCCAATCGAGCCGCCCAAAAGTGATGCGGCAGCGGCATCGAAGAAGAAAATTGATTTCGAGTTTTCGCCCGCGCCGGAGGTTTTGCTGGCCAAGCTGATTCCTGAAATGGTCAAAATTCGGCTTTATCAGATATTCAATGAGGCAATTGTGAGCGAGCAGATCGCGCGCATGGTGGCGATGAAGTCGGCGACCGATTCCGCGGGCGACATGATCAAGTACCTGACGCGGCAATATAACCGCGCGCGGCAGGGCCAGATCACGACGGAACTGGCCGATATCGTGGGCGGCGCGGAGGCCGTGAAGTAAGCCCGGTCGCGGATTCTGACGAGGATCGGAAATTAGTCATTGAGATGACGACAACGCGGAACTTAGTCTGCATTATGCCAATACGCACAGCGGAGATTGTCCATGGTCGCAACGACTGAAAATATTGGGCGCGTTACACAGGTCATCGGCTCGACCCTGGACGCCGAATTCGACGAGGCGCATCTGCCGAAAATCTACAACGCGCTAAAAGTCAAAATCTTGACCGATCTCGCCGGAAAGTCCCATGAGCAGACGCTGTGGTGTGAGGTCGCGCAGCACCTCGGGGGCGGACGCGTGCGCGCCGTAGCGCTGGGTTCCACCGACGGCCTGAAGCGCGGTGCGCCGATCAGCGATATTGGCACGCCCATCAGCGTTCCGGTCGGTGAAGCGACGCTCGGTCGCGTGTTCAATCTCGTCGGTGAGCCGGTCGATGGCCGCGGCCCCGTGCTGGCGAAGGAATATCGCCCGATCCACCGCGAACCGCCGGAGTTCGCCGATCTCACTCCGAAGACTGAGCAGTTCGAAACCGGTATCAAGATCATCGACTTGCTGGTGCCGTTTGTTCGCGGCGGAAAGATCGGCCTGTTCGGCGGCGCCGGTCTCGGCAAGACCGTCGTGATTCAAGAACTGATCGCTCGTATCGCAACGCAGCATGGCGGCTATTCCGTGTTCGCCGGCGTCGGCGAGCGCACACGCGAGGGCAACGATCTCTGGCTCGAAATGCAGCATGCCAAGATCGGCTCAACCGGCAAATCGGTAATCGATCAGACCGCGATGGTGTTCGGCCAGATGAACGAACCGCCGGGTTCGCGCCTACGGGCCGCGCTGACGGCGCTGACGATGGCCGAGCATTTCCGCGACCAGTCCGGCAAGGATACGCTGCTGTTCGTTGATAACATCTTCCGATTCTCGCAAGCCGGCTCGGAAGTCTCCGCGCTTCTTGGCCGCATGCCGTCGGCGGTCGGATATCAGCCCACGCTCGGAACTGAAATGGGCGAGCTCCAGGAACGCATCACGTCCACCAAGCAGGGCGCTGTGACGTCGGTGCAAGCAGTGTATGTTCCCGCGGACGACCTCACCGACCCCGCGCCGGCCACGACCTTTACGCACCTCGACGCGTTCATCGTGTTGGAACGTGCGATCGCTGAAAAGGGTATCTATCCCGCGATCGACCCGCTCGCTTCCAGCTCGCGCATTCTCGACCCCGGCGTTGTCGGCGAGGAGCACTACGCGATCGCCCGTCGCGTACAGGCGATTCTTCAGCGCTATAAGAGCTTGCAGGACATCATCGCAATTCTCGGCGTCGATGAATTGAGCGAAGAGGATAAGCTCATCGTCGGCCGCGCGCGAAAAATTGAGCGATTCTTCAGCCAGCCGTTCTTCGTGGCCGAAGCGTTTACGGGAAAGGTCGGAAAGTACACGAAGCGCGAAGACACGCTGCGCAGCTTTAAGGAACTCTGCGACGGCAAGTGGGACCACCTGCCGGAACAAGCGTTTATGTATGTCGGCGGCATCGAAGAAGCGGCCGAGGCGGCGGAGAAAATGAAGGTCTAAGCCCTTTCCTCGTGTCGGCGGTGCGTTGATTGGTCACTACAAGCGGCGAGCTTGCTGCCAATTGCAGCAAGCTCGCATCATCTGGCGGTTTCCCCCAGACTCAGCGGCAACCCTAAACGAATAGCGGAGGCGATCGTCCCAACGGCGCATCCGCGATGATACACTTGTGAATCATTGATCGGGCGCTGAGTTTCATGGTGGCAGAAAGCCTGTGCCGCGAATCGAACCATGCTGCGCATTGGACCATTCGAATTCCCTTTTCCAGTCGTTCAGGCGGCGCTGTCCGGCTATAGCGACGCGCCGATGCGGCAGATCGCGCGGCAACTCGGTTGCCCATATGCCATTCACGAAGTCGTGCTCGACAAACTCGTGCTGCAACGCGGCCGCTTACAGCGCGAAATATTTCACATCCCGGCGGATGACCATCCCGTAGGCGGACAGCTCATGGGCGCGGAGCCGACCATGTTCGGCGAGGCCGCTGCTGTCATGGCCGCACGCGGCTATGACGTAATCGACATCAATTTCGGATGCCCGGTGCGAAAAGTGCTCGGGCGCTGTCGCGGCGGATTTTTGCTGTCCGAGCCGCGCACGGCAATCGAAATCGTTCGACGCGTGCGCGATGCGGTTCCTCCGGTCGTGCCGGTGACGGTCAAAATGCGCCGCGGGCTTGATGATTCGCCGGAAAGCGAGCGAAAGTTCTTTCAGATATTCGACGCCGCGCTTGAAGTCGGCGTGTCCGGTTTCACGATCCACGGCCGCACGGTCGAGCAGCGTTATGTGGGGCCGAGCCGCTGGACGTTTCTTGAGAAACTGCGCGAGTATGCACCGCATGTGACATTGCTGGGCAGCGGCGATTTGTTCACGGCTGAAGACGCCGTGCGCATGCTGGACCAAACCGGCGTGAACGGCGTGACGGTTGCCCGCGGCGCGATCGGCAACCCCTGGATTTTCGCCGAGGCGCAAGCGCTGTTGAACGGCGATCCACTTCCAGCACCACCGAGCGTGGCCGAACAAGGCCTGGTTATCATGCGACATTTCGAATTGTGCGAGGCGCTACACGGCGAGGACGCATCGCGCATCATGCGAAAATTCGGCATCAAATATAGCGAGCTGCACCCCTTTGCGGCCGATGTGAAGGCGGCGTTCATCCGCGCGGGCCGCCGCGTGGATTGGATGGCCGTCATGAACGAATGGTACGCACCGGATCGCGATTGGCCGCCGGGAGTACGGCGCAACGGTCCGGGCGATCTGATCGCGGCGGGCGCTTGTGCGTGATATGCTCGTACCAATCGAGTTTTCCGGGCGCCTGGCCCGGGGCCATCAAGCGAACGCACATGACCACGCTGCACGACATGTATCGAACGTCTCTTGGGTTGCTTACGGATCTGTATCAACTCACGATGGCATTGTCATATTGGAAGGCGGGCGTCGCGGATCGCGAGGCGGCGTTCAGTCTCACATTTCGCCGCAATCCGTTTCAGGGTGGCTTTACCGTGGCGTGTGGGCTGGAGCACGTGATCGATTGGATCCGGCGATTTCAGTTCGATCACTCCGACCTGAGCTACCTCGCCACGCTGAACGGTAACGATGGCGAGCGCTTGTTTCCCGCGGCATTTCTTGAATATCTGCGGGGCATGCGGTTTTCATTTGATCTCAGCGCGGTGCCGGAAGGCACGGTTGTTTTCCCGCACGAGCCGATCGCCCGGGTTCGCGGGCCGATCATCGAATGTCAGATGCTCGAAACCGCGATCCTGAACATCACAAATTTCCAAACGCTGATCGCCACCAAGGCCGCGCGCGTTTGTCTCGCCGCGCAGGGCGATCCCGTATTGGAGTTCGGATTGCGCCGTGCGCAAGGCATCGACGGTGCACTGGCGGCCAGCCGCGCGGCGTATGTCGGCGGCTGCTCGGCCACGTCGAATGTTCTGGCGGGAAAGCTGTTCGATATTCCGGTTCGCGGCACGCACGCCCATAGCTGGGTGATGTGCTTTGACAGCGAGTTGGAAGCATTCAAAGAATACGCCCGCGCGATGCCGAACAACTGCGTTTTTCTCGTGGATACGTATCACACGCTGGAAGGCGTGCAAAATGCCGTGCGCATCGGCAAGTGGCTTCGCGAAAACAATCACCGCCTGGCCGGCATCCGACTGGATTCCGGCGATCTCGCATACCTGAGCGTCGAGGCGCGGCGCATTCTGGATGAGGAGGGATTCGACGACACCCCGATCATCGCCAGCAACGACCTGGACGAGCATCTGATTGAGAGCCTGAAGCGGCAAGGCGCGATGATCGCGATCTGGGGTGTGGGCACGCGGCTCGCGACGGCTTTTGATGAGCCGGCGCTGGGCGGCGTTTATAAGTTGACAGCGATCCGTAAACCCGGAACGCCCTGGCAGATGCGCGTCAAGTTGAGTGAGCAGAAAAGCAAGATATCGACGCCGGGTGTGCTTCAGGTGCGGCGCTATTATACGAGCCGCGGATTCCTGGCGGACGCGATTTATGAAGAGCATGAGTCGCTGGCGGGTGGCTGCACGATCGTCGATCCGCTGGATGCGACGCGGCGCAAGCGCATTTCCGCCGATATTGCGAGCGAGGATTTGCTTGTGCCGATCATCCGCGCCGGGCGACCGGTATATGAGTCGCCGAAATTGTATGAGATTCGCCAGCGCGTGCGGCAACAGTTGTCGCAGCTTCATCCGACCATGCAGCGATTCGTGAATCCGCACGAGTACCCGGTGGGGTTGGATGTGCGCCTGCATGACAAGAAGGAAGCGCTGATTCTCGCCACGCGCGGGCTGTTGAGTTGAACCCGAACCGAGGCCCCAGGGCAGGATAAGCATGCGAGCGCTGATCATCGTCGATGTGCAAAACGACTTTCTGCCGGGCGGGGCGCTGGCGGTGAGGGCCGGCGACGAGATCATCGGGCCCATCAATCGCATCCAGCAGAAATTCGACCTGATCCTTGCCACGCAGGATTGGCACCCGGCGGATCATCAAAGTTTTGCGGCGAATCACGCGGGGACCAAGCCGGGCGACATGGTTACGTTGAACGGGCTGCCGCAGGTGCTCTGGCCGGTGCATTGCGTGCAGCGGACGCATGGAGCTGAACTCGCCGCAGCTTTGCAGAAATATCGGTTCGCCCGGATTTTTCTGAAGGGCACACATGCGGACGTGGACAGCTACAGCGGGTTTTACGACAACGGCCGCACGCACTCGACGGGTATGGCGGAATTTCTCCATCAACGCGGCGTTTACGAAGTGTGCGTGTGTGGTCTGGCGACGGATTATTGCGTGAAGTTCACGGCACTGGACGCGGCTCGCGAGGAATTTCGCACGAGCGTGCTGGCGGACGCGTGCCGCGGCGTTGAGTTGAATCCGGGCGATGTGCAGCGGGCGCTGGATGAACTGCGTACCGCCGGTGTGGCGATTCGGATTACGGATCAGGTGTGATCGAAAGCATTCACGGGACGGGCGTCGAGCCCCTTTGAGATCGCCGCACGCCTATCAGCTGCGCACGGGTTAATGATGCCCGTCGGCGATACTGGATGCACTGCGCAAAAAAACTCGGCCGGACGAATCATGGATCGTTCATCCGGCCGAACTGGCGTATCGCAGATTTCACCGGTCTGAGGTGATTACTCTTTCTTCTTGGCGGCCTGCTCGAATTGCTCGAGGCGGCCTTTCATCTCGCTGACCATGTCCTCCGGCGCACCGTCCTTTGTCACAAGTTCCAGCGCTTTTTTCTGAATTTCGGCGGCCTTCTGAACATCACCCTTTTGGAAGTGAGCCAGCGCAAGCGTGTCGAGGATCATCCCGTCCGCTTCTTTTGTAAGCTCAACGGCCTTCTTCGCCAGCGTCATGGCAACGTCGGCGTCGCGGCGATCCACTCCCTCGGCGTCCAAAATGGTCCACGCCATGTCATTCAGCGCCTGAGCGTTCTTGGAGTAATACTTCTCCGCGGCTTCGCGGGCGAATGCGTACGCCTTTTCATATTCCTTTGTGCCGGTGAGCAACAGACGGAATTTGATCGTGGCGACGTTCGCGGCCAGTTCCGGACGCTTGGCCATGACTTCGTCGGCGGCCTTCACCGCGCCGGCGAAATCCTGTTTGCGGGCGAGTTGCATCACCTTCGACAGTTCTTCCTGTGCAGCCATTTCCGCGGCTTCCGCAGCCTGGCGCTTCTTGAATTCCTCGCCGGCGGCCTTAACGTCGAACTTGCCGGCGACGATCTGATCCAGCGGCTCGTCCATTTCCATCGGATGGCCGATCCAGGCGACGACGCCGTCCTGATTGACGACGAATGCGCACGGAATGCCGCGTTGCTTGGCAGCCCGCATGTACGCTTCGTTCGTGGTGCGTTCCTTGTCCCAGGCGACCGTATACCCCATTTTCTCGTCGCCCTTGTCCTTCACCATTTTCTCCACCGCTTCGAGCGTGTTGCGCGGATCGGTGCTGGTGACGCCGATGACCGTCACGCCTTTGCTCTTGAACTTGCCTTGCACTTCGGTGAGGTGCGGCATGCCTGCGACGCACGGGCCGCACCATGTCGCCCAGAATTCGACGACGTAAACCTTGCCCTTTTCAAACGATGAGACTGGCGAACCCTTTACCCACTTCTCGATGGCCAGTGGCGGCGCCTTGTCGCCGATGGTCAGTGTCGTTTCGGGTTTGGTTTCCTTGGTTTCAGCTTGCGGCGCCGGCTTGATTTCGGCCGGCTTCACGGTTTCGGGCTTGGACTCCTGGGCAAAGAGCGCTGCACTGCATGAGAGCGCCAACATCGCCGCGATCGATCTCATTTTCATGAACGTCATCCTTTCGTCGCCGTGGTTGCGGCGCGTCATCAGTATTCGGCTCCAGCCGAACGGTGCGTGCCAGAATTGACCGAAAATTGGCTCAGACAAACTCCGAATTATATCGGTCCGGCCGGGTTCTGGCTAAAGGTCTGGACGACTGCGCGGGGCATGCTTCTGTCAAATTCCAGTCCGCGATCTCGCAATCCGCCAGTCGGATCCCAGGTACCGCCGGCTGACAGACGTCCCCCGGCATTCAGCTATTCACCGCCTAGTCGTGGCGCGGATCGCAATCTCGCTTCAATTATTCGGACTCGACCAGCGTGATTCGTGTGGCGATCAGAATTCGATCCGGCGCGAATTCCGCTTCAATCACCACCGTTCCGCCGGTTTGCAGGTCGCTGAATGCAAGCTGACCTCCGGTGCTGCGGCGGATCACGGTCGTTTGAGTCGCTCGAAAGGCAAGCTGGCAATTGGACATGTCCACAAGCAGGCCGGTCTCGCTGTCCGAATTCGCGATCACGCCGGAGAATAGACCGGTCGCGCCCAATGTCGTTCGAGCGCTGGTAAACGCTTCAGAGCGAATGTTTACTCGACTATTCGCGCCCGCGTCCAGCGACCAGGCGTTGTCGTCGCTGGTCAGGTTGAATTCCAGAATGTTCAGCGAGTTTTGGCGAATCATGTACTTGCGCGACTGCGTGTTCAGGTCAAGCTTTCCGTTGGCCGGCAGGTTCAGCCCGCTCGCGTCGATCTGCAATCCGGCGGACGTGAGCAATGCCGC
>JAEUIR010000100.1 GCA_016795025.1 Phycisphaerales bacterium | reverse complement strand
GCAGGAGTTGAAGGTGTACGTGGCCGGTACGCTGCGACTGACGACGACGGCGGTTGACGACACGTGGCCAGGCGGCCATGTGGGCGTTTGGCGGGCCAGCGCTTCGACGACGACGACGCTGCAATGGGACAATTTCAAGTGCGGCAATTTTTGGATCTTGTTGTCGGACAGCAAGGTGGTCTACGAGCAGATGATGTTATAGGACTAGATGAATGCTGGCGTTGTCGCTACCGTGAGCGTGGACGTGCGTCTCGTAACTATCTGTTCGGCAATCGCTTAACGGAATGGCGATCGATGGATCATAGGAATAATACTGGCACGCCGGGCGGGTGAGAGCGCAGTTGTGCGGGGGCAATCGCGGTGGAATTCGAGCAAACTGCTGTTTTCGATGTTGTCGGATTTTGCATTAGCGGAATCTTGTTAAGCGCGTCTCGTAACTCGCGCTTGCAAATAGGCTGACCCGTGTGATAGAGTAGGCGTTAACTGGGGCATTCCCCGTACGCGCTGGGTGGCTCCCCGACCGGAATCTCAGGCGCACGGTGAATGTAGATCGTGTTCAGGCGAATACTGGGGCGAACGCTCGCTCGTTGTGGGTATCGTGTAATTTTATTCAATGGCACTCGGAGGTCCAGGCAGATGAAGTATTCCAACAAGTTTCGGTCGTTTGTGACCTTGGCCGCACTGTCGGCGTGCGGCTTCGTCGCGGTTGCGGACGAGTTTGGAACCAGTGACGCGTCGCAGGCCAAGACGGCCGCGAACACGTCCGTGACCGGCGGCACGCTGAATATTCAGCTCGACGGCCAATCGCTGCAAGACAACGGCATTCTTCAGTATTTCCCGCAGTCACAAGCGTCATTCGCGATTCGCACGGATTCCGGCTTCTATTTCCGCACCGACAGCGGCATGGCCGAAGGGATCAATACGCCGGGGCAATTCCTCCAGACCAGCGGTTTGCTGCCGATGTTTTACGGCGAGGACGCGACGTTGGTGGGCGATTTCCGAGTGATGTACGACGGCATCGCCTGGCGCGTGATCGACACGATGTACTCGCAGCGCGATCTGTTCGACCTGAACATCACCGAAACGCAGTTTGACGCGAATTCCGGCACGCTGCTGCTGGGCGGCGAGATCGCGGTGTCGCCGTTGTGGGCGATTGAATTCGGCGCGACGCAGGCGAGTGGCGCGATTGTCGGCACTTTCGCGCTGGCCGGAACGGCCGAGGGCGGCGTTCTGCCGGCCGGCGTTCCGATGGGTGGGGGCGGCGTCGCGGGCGGCTGCACATCGAGCCCCGGCCCGGACGTCATCGTCGGCGATCTGACCGGCCCGCAGAACTACACGGCGGCGAACGGCTACGAGGCGTTGGCGATCGGCTCGTATTCATGCAACATCGGCAACGTGTGGCTGAACTGGTTCGCGGACACGAACCAGCACCCGGTCATCGGCGGCAATCTCTTTAAGCTCAAGCAAGTCGACGGCTCGTGGCGATTTGAGCAGATCGGCCAGAGCTGGCTGAAACACGGGTTCTTCGCCTTGAGCAACACACTTTGCTGCACATGCGAACAGCCGACAGACGGCACGCACCTCGGCGTCGGTTGCGCCGACCCGTACACCGCCGCCCGCAATGGCTCGCAAGGCGGTCTAGGCCCGAAGTGGCAAGTCAACGCTTCGAGCGGCGTGTTCACGTATCCGCCGGCCAACCCGAGCTATTCGGGTCAGACGGCGCGCCGCCTGCAAGTGCGCACGACCGACCTGGAGCCGAGCAGCTCGTCGATCCGCTATTACGGCTCGTGCATGTACGTGACGCCGGATGACGCGGCCGCCGGCAACAAGAACAACAATGAGTCGTATCGCCAGGTGACGGTGAGCGGTTCGGGCAGCGCCTGGACGTTCGGCTTCACCGGCTCGACGCAGCGCATGCAGGCAGGCATTCGTGCGTGGCAGGACAGCACGAACAACGTCACGGAAGTCGTGGTTGATCTGACCGGCGATGGTCGTTACATCATCGCCTACCAAGTCACGGATCTGGGCAACAACACCTGGCACTATGAATACGCCGTCTACAACCAAAACTCGCATCGCAGCGCGCGGACGTTCTCGATTCCGATTCCGGCCGGCGTGACGGTGACGAATATCGGTTTCCACGATGTCGAATACCTGAACGGCGACGGCCCGAGCAATGTGAACTACAGCGGCACGGATTGGGCCGCGGTTGTGGCGGACGGCGCGATTACGTGGTCGACCGAGACGTTTGAGCAGAACCAGTCGGCGAACGCGCTTCGCTGGGGCACGCTGTACAACTTCCGGTTCGATGCAAATGTCGGCCCGACCCGTGGTAATGCAACGATTGGGCTCTTCCGCCCCGGCACGCCGACGGACTTCGTCTTCGATGCGAACGTTCCGCTCGCGCCGATCACGGCGCCGGAAATCACCGGGCAGCCGACCGGCGGCTCGATCTGCGCCGGCGCGGCGTTCCAGTTCAGTGTGACGGCGACGGGCGACGGCCTGTCGTATCAGTGGCGCAAGGACACCGTGAACATCCCCGGCGCGACCAACTCGACGTACAACATCGCGGCGGCGACGTATGCTGATCGCGGGTCGTACGATGTCGTGGTGACGAACGCCGGTGGTTCGACAACCAGCGCGGCGGCCGCGTTGCTCGTTACGGTCAAGGGCGACGCCAACGGCGACGGTTTGATCAACAACTTCGACATCGACGCGTTTGTCGTCGGTTTGAGCGACGGCGAAGCGACGTACGAGTCGCAATACAACAACGAGTTTGGCTGTGCGCTCGACATCAACGGTGATGGCGCGGTCAACAACTTTGACCTCGATCCGTTCGTTGAGTGCCTGCTGAACGGCGCCTGCCCGTAATTCGGGTCGGTTTTCGTTGAGTCGCCGATAGACTCGAATCGGCGAGCTTGGTGAACAAATCACGCGGGCGCGGCTTGCGAAAGCAGGTCGCGCCCGTGTGGCGTTTTGAGAAGAAGCGGGCGAAGAATAAAGACTGGCGAGTGAGATGCAACGCGGATCGGGGAGACAGAGGCAGAGAATTCACAGGGAAGTCGGCCTATCCACATTGCGTTGGCATTTGGCGATGGGCGGCACGTTTCGTACAATCGCCCGACGTACCTGTATCTGAGGAGCTTCGCGTGGCAACAGCGCGCTTATTTCACGTTCTGATCGCGCTCATGGCGATCGTGGCATCGTCGGCGGCGCAGGATCCCGCCGGCATCGCCGAAATGGAAAAACTCTACAAAACGGTGGTGAAGCCCGACGCGTTGCCCGCGAAGAAAGAAGCCGCCGAAGCGTTTGCGAAACTGAACGGACTGAACCTTCCGCTCGAAAAGCTCCAGCCGCCGCAACAAGTGATGTTGCTCCGAACAGCGATTCATGCGGCCGCCGGCTGCGGACAGGCGATGGCGGCGGGCGAGCGCGCGGAAAAATTGCGAAATCTCGGGGGATTGCTCGATGCGGCCTCGCTCGAATCGGTGATTCTCGGCGCGACCGTAGCCGGCGACGCCAAGCTCGCGGACGAAGCCTTCGCGGAGTTGTCGAATCACGCTCAAGTCAAGGATCGCAAGGCCGTCGCGGATCGCCGGCGGCGTCTGGATCTGGTCGGGCAATCCGCGCCCGAAACATCGTGTGTTACCGACGATGACACGATCGTGGATTTCGCGTCGCGCGAGGGGGTCGTATTGCTCATCGATTTCTGGAACATGCTGGACAAACCATCCGATGCGAGCGTCAAGGCGCTGCGAGGGTTGTTCGAGGTCTATCGCGCCGAGCCGAAATTTCTGCTGATCGGGATCAACGCGGACAGCCCGGCGCGGTTGGAGAAAGCCAGAGAGTTTGCGAAGTCGGCGAAATTCGAATGGAAGCAGCATTATGAAGAGCAGATGACCAACGCCCCTTTTACGCATGAGGCGTTTCACGCCGGTCGGGCGCCGTATCAGTTGCTGATCGACAAGAATGGTTACATTCGCGCGGTAGGTCACGCCGGTGAGATGGCGTTTCGAGCCGCTGTCCTCGCGGCGGTGAGCGAAGCGCGCGGCGACGCGGCGGTCATCATGCCGCGCGAACAAAGCGGCCAACGGGCCGAATCGCGTGAAGCGCCGCCGGTTGTGCATCAGACCAAGCCAAAAGACGGCGGCAAGCTGCCGAGCAATCCCGAAGCCGCCAGCATGCTGCGCGAGGCGCGTGCTTTTCTGAAAACCGGCATGAAAACCAAGGCGCAGGAGTTGCTCAAGAAGATCATCGAGCAATACCCAGGCACCCAGGAAGCCGAGGAGGCGAAGTTCCTTTTGGGATAGCCGCCTGTGACCCGATCCGACTCTTCTTCGCGCGACAGCGATGCCATTACGGCGGTCGTCGTGCCGGCTCCGCCGACGATTTGGCGCTATCTCGCGCCCGTGGGCGCGTTCTTCTCGGTCATTCTCATTGGTATGACCGGGTACTTGCTTTTTGAGCCGGAGCTTTCAACGCTCGACGCGGTGTATATGGCCGTAATCACCGTTTCGACTGTCGGCTTTAAGGAGGTGGGGGAGCTGAGCACTGCGGGACGCGTGTGGACGATTGTGCTCGTTCTGTTGGGAGTGGGCGCGTTCAGCTACTTTGTCAGTTCGGTGACACAATTCCTGGTGGCCGGCGAATTGCGCGGCCTGTTGGGACGGCGACGCATGGAGCGTGAGATCGGACGAATGCAGGGGCATTACATCGTGTGCGGGCTGGGCCGCACCGGCATGCAGGTTGTGCGCGAATTGTCTCGCGAGGGACACGCGATCGTCGTCGTGGATAACGATGCGAGCGCGATCGAGCGGGCGCGCGAGCTTGCCGTCGCGGCTGTTCAAGGCGATGCCGGCGACAACGAGACGCTCAAGCGTGCGGGCATCGATCGTTGCGTCGCGCTGATCACGGCATTGGACGATGACGCCGCAAATGTGTTCGTCGTGCTTACGGCGCGAAACCTGAATGAGCGAATTCTGATCGTGTCGCGGGCGAATCGCGATGAATCGACATCCAAGCTGACGATCGCGGGCGCGAATCGCGTGATTTCGCCGTACAACCTCGCCGGCCGGCGCATGGCGCAGTTGGCGCTGCGTCCGAATGTGGTCGAGTTTCTCGAATTTGTCATGCACGACCAGGAACTGGAACTTTGGCTCGAAGAAATCACAATCGCGATCGGCTCGGCGCTGGACGGCGCGACGATCGCGGAAACCAGCATCCGCCGCGAAACCGGCGTCAACGTCGTTGCCCTGCGTCAGCGTTCGGGAAAGCTCATGGGAGTTCCAGCGCCGGAAACCCGCTTGTCCGCCGGCGATATCCTGGTTGTGCTGGGCAATCGCGAGAATCTGGCGCGACTGCGAGCGCTGGCGAACCGGCCAAGTGTCGAGAATTGATTGCCGGCGCGCGGGCTGCGGATGAGCAAATTCTCGGGCGGATCTTCATAGCGTGCGCAGCACCGCCCGCACGGGACTGGCGTCGAAGCCGACGAGCGGCAACGGCAGGGCGATCAGTTCGTAGTCTCCATCCGGCACGTCGCACAGCACGATCCCTTCGAGAATCGCCATGTCGTGCGAAGCGATGCGCTGGTGCGCCAGCAACAGCTTGTCATCCATCAGATCGACGCTGGGCGTGTCGATGCCGATCAGGCGCACGCCGCGTTCGTGCAGATGGTCGACTAATTCTGGCGATAGCGCGGCGAAATCATTATTCCAATTTGTCGGGTCGGCGAATGTGCCGGTGTGAAGCAGCACACGCGGCAGCCGCGGCACGGCCGCCAGCATGGCGGGGATGACGCGATGGCCGCGAGGCACGTTTGCGCGGATCACCTGGCACGGCCCAAGATAGAAGTCCAGGCTGCGCTGTTCGATGGCGACACCGGGCGAGACGTAATGATTCGGTGCGTCCGCGTGCGCGCCGAGATGAACCGTGGCGCGCAGCGTCGAAAGTGTAACGGTTGCGCCTTTTTCGATTTCCAGCAGAACCTCGCGCGAAGCGGGTGTGTCGCCTGGCCAGACGCCGAGGCGAGGGGAAATCGGCGGTGTGATATCAAATATCCTCTGAGCCATCTCAGCACCTTATCACGATGAAGTAGATTCGGAGCGCGCTATCAACCATGCATATTGCAAGTGGAATCATCAGCGGCACGATCGTGAGTTTCCATGACGATTGCGCGATGTACAGAAATACACCCGCAAATGCAAATGAAATGGTGCCGCTTGCGAGCGCAAGGAGGGTGGCATAGTACGTCTCGGTGTTCGTTGAATACGCGGCCTGAGAGAAAACGCAGGTGAGCGCGTTTGTGATAAGCGACACGCCCAGAGCACCGACGGCGAGCGTGCGCCGATTCGATAATGAACAAGTGGCCTCGGACATATTGACCCCGCTATCGCGCGAATTGCGCCACGATCGCCACAAGCACAATCAGGCCGATCGTCACCGCCCACCACGGTACGCGGCGCCGCGCCGCATCCGGCCGCAGCACGCGCAGCGAGATCGGTTTTGTTTTTTTCATCCTCTACAGCTTATGCCGAATCGCCCACAGATCGGGAAAAATCGGCTTAAACAACGTGCGCTTCAGGAATTCCATACCCTCTGAGCCGCCGGTGCCGTGCTTCTGGCCGATCGTGCGCTCGACGAGTTTGACGTGGCGGTAGCGCCATTCCTGCAAGCCTTCGTCGAAATCGGTCATCAGCTCGAACAGGATTGCGAGCTCCGGACGCGATTTGTAAAGCCGGAAAAGCCCATCCTGAACCGCTTCACTGGGCGTGTTGGAGGTACGCAAATCGCGCTCGCGCAGTTCGCGCGGAATCTCGACGCCATGCGCTGCCAGAAAATCGTAGAAGTGGTCGATTACCGTGCGCTCGGCCAGCCGGCGCTGCAAAGACGCATAACCGGCTGTATCGCGGCCGTAGAGCGCGGCGAAGTTCATGTCGGGGCGCTTATAGCCGAGCACGAATTCGACCTCGCGATACTGGAATGACTGAAAGCCGGACGCCGTCTCGAGGCGATCGCGGAAACTGGTAAACGACATGGGCGTCATCGTTTCGAGGATATCAAGCTGCCCGACAAGCGTTTTCATGATTGTGCGGCAGCGTTTGAACGTGTGTATGGAGGCGTAAAGATCGCCGCGTGTGAAGTCGTTCTTCACTTTGTCGAACTCGTGCAGTAGCTCCTTGAACCACAATTCGTAGACCTGATGAATGACGATGAAGAGCATTTCGTCATGCTCAGCCGGTTCGGAGCGCGGCCGCTGGAGCGCGAGCAGCTCGTTCACTTGCAGATAAGTCGAATAGGTCAGCGCGGGTTTTTGTTCCATTCGTCAATCCGGCCTTCAAAGCGCGTGGCGTCTCATTTGTTGCGGGTCGGCGCGGCGCCGCAGAGACCGATCGCGCGCCGCTGGAGTTAGACCGATACACCGCGTACGCCAATGCGGCGAGCTTCGTCAGAATAGCGGGCGAGCCGGGATTTCACCAACTGAAGCAGGCCGGTCATCGCGACGGCGGAAAGGCCCAGCGCGCCCACCCAGCGCTCGTTCAACCCAAACCGCAAAATCGCGCCGAGCACCAGTGTGGCGAGGACGAGCGTGACCGCTGCGACGACGCGATTCGCGCGGCGGGCGCGCCGCACCGATTCGGCGTATGGGACGCAACTGAATGAGATTAGCGTGTAGAGCGGCGTGTACCAGCCCGGCAACGCCCGGTGCAGCGTGCGCTCAGTGCGCTTGTATAGATGGAACCAGCGAGACGCCGTTTTGTCTCGCATTTCGAGGAAATTCTCCAGCGCGAGATCGGCCAGCGCATCGACGTTTCGCTTCCGTTCCGCCCCATACTCGCGCAGCGCGCGCTCGCGATCACCCGGGTGCGTACGCAGGCAGCGCACGAGCACCGAGCAGTCTTCAAACGACGCGTTCGCGCCCTGGCCATAGAACGGAACCACCGCGTGCGCCGCGTCGCCGAGAAGCGCGACGCGATCGCCATGCACCCAAGGGGCGCAGCGAATCGTGGCCATGGCGCCGGTTGGGTTGGCGAAGAAGTCATGCAAAAGCATCGGCATGAGCGGAACGGCGTCGGAGAACTGATCGTCGAAAAAGCGGCGCGCGTCGCTCGGTGTGCGCAGCGACGCGAAACTTAGGGGACCATCGTGCGGGAAGAATAACGTGCAGGTGAACGACCCGTCGTGATTCGGCAGCGCGATCATCATGAAACTGCGGCGCGGCCAGATATGCAGGGCGTTCGGTTCCATTCGAAAACTGCCTTCGTCCGTGGGCGGGATGGTCAGTTCCTTATAGCCGTGTGCGAGGAAATCCTGCGAGTATGTGAAGCGTTCGAGGCGGGTCATCGCTCTCCGAACTGCTGAACCCGCGCCATCCGCGCCGATGACCAGGTCGGCCGGATGATCGCTTTCCGCGCCGCTGTCGGAATCGGCCAGTCGGATGAGCGGGCGATCGAGATCGACGTCTACGCAGCGCTGATTGAACTGGACGCGCACATTCGGCAGGCTCTTTGCCGCGGCGATGGTCGTCGTGTTCAGCGCGGCGCGACCGACCGAGTTGATGCAAAGCGCGGGGTCTTTGTCGTAAGGTTGAAAGTGAGTACGGCCGTCGCGGGCGTGAATCATTCGGCCGCGCATGGGGACGGCGCTGGCGAGAACTTCCTGCGCGAGTCCGACTTCTTGAAGCGCGGCGATGCCGCGGGTGGAGATCGCAAGGTTGATGGACCGGCCGCCGACATAGTTACCCGCGGTTGGGTCGGATCGGCGCTCGAATAGATCGACCTGATATCCGGCGCGGCCGAGATGCGTAGCCAAGAGCGCGCCACCGAGTCCACCGCCCACGATGCCGATACGGAGATTCTCGTTACTCATCGTGGGAGGATTCTAATTTCCAAAGCGGCCGATTGCGAACGCCCTGCGCGTCGAGTGATCAAACTCGATTCAACATAAGTCGTGGTCTCAAACTCGGGGAATCGAGCCGCGCGATCGGGGCCACGCTCGCGCACCGGCAAACAGAATCAATTGTTTTCGAAGACGTGTCCTGTAACGCGGTGCTTCGAGATGTTGAGCCAACTGCATGTCATCCCATGACAAGGTGTGGCGCCGTCGCCCTCGGTCTGGTTTTCTTCGAGAATCACGAAACACAAACCTCGTCGCTGCGCCAGTTGCATCGGACCACTATGTTGCGATCAGATAATTCGTAATGAAAGCTCGCAGCGCGTCCGCGTGATGTTGCGCCGCCTGCTGTCCGGCCTCGCGCAGCGCGATCAGATTCTCGCGATCTACGTTATCCATCTCGGGCTTGGCATTCTCAAGGCTTGGATCGATGCGCATGTATCGGTTGCCCGCGCCGGCCGAGTCGAACAGTTTTCGCATCTGATAGTCAACCGTTTCGGAAACGCCTGACATCAGAATGTCGATGAGCGGACCTACCCATCCGATCAGTCCCCAGTCTTTCGCCACCGAGTATTGGTACGCCTTATTCACTCTCCCGGTCCCTAGCGACAGGATCGCGAGTGCCGTCGGGTCGGATTTCCCGCCCGCGGCGGCCGCCTCCGCGAACGCGCACATCGTGGGATTATTCGCGAACACGCCGCCATCGATCAGGGCATAAGGCAACTGCGTTCCAGACACCACCCGCGCCGTTTCGAAAAAAGTGGGTGCGGCGGACGTGGCCCGCGCCACATCGCGAACAAGAAAATCCCATCCGTCACCCTTGCTGATCGCATCGTGTTGCGAGAAAAAGTGCGCGCGACGATGAAAGATGTCGTACGACGTAATCAAGCAGGGCCGCAGCAGTTTCGACAACCGGGTGTCGCCGAAATAACGCAACAAAACGCCTTCGAGCCCATCCGCCGGATAACGTTCATCCAGCGTGCCGCCCGCCGTTCGCATGCGATGAAACACCGACGCCTGAAAAACGTCATCGCCCCATTCCAGATACAGATCGACGGCCTCTTTTGCGGTGTATCGCGGACGCGATGTGTCGTCCGCGCTGGGCATCAAGTAAGCGCATGTCAGGATGCCGCCGGTGCTGGTGCCGGCGATCAGGTCAAAGTGATCCGCAAGTCGCGCCTGAGGGTTGTGCGTCTCCTGGCGAAGCAGTTCCTCGACGTTGACCAGAATCTGCCCCGGAATGATGCCCCGAATCCCGCCGCCGTCGATCGAGAGAATGCGAAAGCACTTTGCAGACATGATTTGCTCCTGCGGTCTGGCTGCGATTTGAAGCTCTATCTTAAGCGAGCAGCGTCGGTTCAGTCACGGGCCGGTCGCGTGAAAATCGGCTGCTACAGCCATATAGCCGAAACCGCTGCGTTTCGTTACGAATTTTCGAGAACGTGCGAATATGCCGACAGTAACGCCGAAATCGAGGCGCTTGAGTCGAATTCGCGCAGGGCGAACGCGCGTGCTCGCTCGCCCATGTCGCGAGCAGCCGCGATGTTCGTCCTGATTTCGCTCAGCGCCCTCGCATAATGCGCGGGTTCTTGGCTCGACACCAGTTCCAATCTCTGTGGGTCGCCGCGCAGCGCTCGATGCGCGGGGATGTCGCTCGCGACGATCGGCAATCCGGCGCGCATCGCCTGCATCAAGGCGTTGGGTTGCCCTTCGGTCAGCGACGGGAATATGAACGCGTCCGCCGCCGTGAGCAGCTCTGCCGGTTGTTCGAGCCAGCCCAGTAACGTCACCCGCCGCGCCACGCTGCTCGTGCGAATCAGCTTTTCCAGCGCCTGGCGGGCCGGTCCGTCGCCGGCCAGCAAGAAGCGATAGGGCGAACCGCTGAGGATCTCCGCAGCGCGGATTACAAGATCCAATCGCTTCACGACGTCAAAACGCCCAAGCCATGCCACGGCGAATTCATGATCGCCCAGCCCGAATTTTGCGCGGGCCGCCGCACGCTCCGGTATGTCCTCCGTTTCGAGAAACGGGGGCACAACGTGAATCCGCCGGCGCGCGATGTGCAGATCGCGAATTAAGTGCTCGGCGAGCGCGATGCTGTTTACGACATGGGCGGCCGAGCACCGTTGGGTAAGTCGTTCGATCGCCAGATGCCACTTTCGCTCGACTTCGATCGTTGCCGTCGACGTCACGACCGGAATACGCAGCGTCCATCCCACGATTCGCGCGGCTATGTTTGCGTGAAATAGCGTGGAGTGAATCAAGTGTGGCCGAAATCCGCGCAGTATGTTTCGAAGCCGCCAGACGGCTCCAACATCGCTCACCGATCGCGCGCCGCACGCAAACGTCTCGATGCCCGTGCGATTCAGCTTTTCGCTGACCGGACCGGGCGGTCTTAGACAGCCCACGCGAACATCAACGCCGCGCGCCGCGAGATGTCGCGCCGTCGCGGCCAGACGGAGTGGCGTGCCGCCGCGCTCCAAATCGGTGACCAACAGCGCAACGCGCAACGCTTATCTCTCCGGCGCCCCCAGCGCGATGCGAGTCTTTCCGCCTGATTTGTCGAGCAAATCGCGCGCCGCGTCGGCCTCGACTCGCTTATGGTGCATCACGATGGCGGTTTTGACGTGCCAGTCGGCTCGACCGAGCAAAGCGTGAGCAGCCGTGCGGTCGAGTCCGGTCGCAGCGCATAGTGTGCGAATCGCGCGGTCCGTGAGCTTTTCGCACGCGCGAGCGCTGACATCCACCATTAGGTTTTCATATACCTTGCCGATGCGCACCATCGCGAGCGTGCTGATCATGTTCAAGACCATTTTGGTGGCAAGCCCCGCTTTCAGGCGCGTCGAGCCGCTTAGCACTTCCGGGCCGGTGAGCACGCGAATCGAGATGTCGGCGTGGTCGTCGGCTTGCTCGCGCGGCACGCAGGCAAGGAAGATCGTTCTCGCGCCGCGCTCGTGTGCGCGGCGAATCGCGCCATGCACGAAAGGCGTTGTGCCGCCGGCTGCGATGCCGAATACCACGTCAGCGCTGGTGACGTTGGCGCAATCTATCTCGGCCGCCCCCGCGCTCGGGTCGTCCTCGGCGCCCTCGATTGATCGAACGAGCGCCGCGGGTCCGCCGGCGATGATGCCCTGAACCATCTCGGGGGGCGTAAGAAACGTGGGTGGACATTCGGTTGCGTCCAGCACGCCGAGCCGGCCGCTCGTGCCCGCGCCGATGTAAATTAGGCGTCCGCCGCCTTCAAACGCTCGGGCCACCATTTCGATCGCGGCGACGATCTCGCGCTTGGCCGCGGCGACGGCTGACGGAATGCGCTGATCTTCCGTGTTCATCACGTCGAAGGCCGCATCGAGCGTCATTTCGTCGAGGTGACGACTGGCTGGGTTGCGTTGCTCGGTGAGCAGATGGCCGCGATCAAGCATATGCGGAGCGTAGCGTCTGGTCGGACGGATGAAAACCGCGACGGCGGCTCTGCTGTGGCGCAATCATGCTTTCGCGAAGCGCCGTGCTCGCGGTCCTTCGTGCAGCAGCGGCAGGTATTTGTCGTAGCGCTGGTCCATCGCCTCGCGGACGGCCGGATCGCCGTCGCGCCAATCGCCGCGGTCGCAGGCGAGCGAGACAAACCACTCGACCATCCAGCGCCAGTCGTCGAGATGAACGTACTCGCTTTCGATGCGGCGTTTGTCCATGTTCATATTGTGATAATTGCCTAGCCCCAGGCAGATGCCGGTCGCAGCGTAACCGTACGCGATGTACGCGGTTGATTCGCATGTGCCGCCATCCATGAGCTTTCGTTGGAATTTGAAGCCGCCCTGACCCGCCTGCGCCGGTTTCTTAGTCGAAATACCCGCCAGCGATTTGGCGACGTGCTCGCAATAGGCCGTTAATGCCGGCGTAAATATGCTGGTCTTGTCGCCAACGCGCAGGATCGGTCCGCCGCCCATTTGCACGCCCTGAATGGCCTTGCTGGTTTCGATGGCGATGATTGGCAGTTTGCGCGGAATCGTCCCGGTGCGCGACGCGGCGATTGCCCCCACGAATCCGACTTCCTCCGCGCGCGTGAACAGAACAATTACATCGGCCGCCGCGCGCGATCGTGAGAGTTGTTGCAGCATCGCCAGCAACCCGGCCGCCCCGGCGATATCGTCGCAGCCGCGGGCGTGAACGCAGTCTTTTTTCTCGTACGCATCCGGCAAATCCCACATTCCGGGCGCATTCGGCGCTACGTCGCCTTCAACGGCGATAGCAACTTCTTCCGGCCGTCCGCTGCGCCCGATCAGCCCATATACCGGGGCGACTTTTTCAATGGATGCGACGCGACCTTTGATCCAGCGGCCGCCACTCCAGAATCGCACGCGCTGCCCTGCGAAATATTCCGGCTCAACCCAACCGCGGAAAGCCGCGAGCAGCTTTTTCCTGCCGGTCATCCGCAGCGAGCAGAACCCGGGGTGGTCCATGTGCGCGGTGAACACAAGCGGTGGGCGGCGCGGCGGATTGCGGCGATAGCGCGCCACAAGGTTGCCGTGACGATCGAGTTTTCGTGTGACGCCCGCGAGCTTATCGCAGGCGGCGGCCAGATGGTCGCGAACCGCATGCTCGACAAAAGCAGCCGTGGGCAGATTAAGCAGGTCGGACAAGACTCCGGGAATCGCCATGTTATCGCGCTCCGCAAATGAATTTGCGAAATGTACCACAGAGCCCGGACCTGCGCACGAGGTGGGAAACCTGTGCGACGTCGCAGAAGCCGAAGGCGCTCAAGGCGCTCGTGTTTTTGTAGCGCCATTTTGAGCATGTTGGTTTTCGGGAACCCATGCGAGAAAAGCGGTTGGCGAATCGTTGCGCGACCAAACACGTTCATGGGCATCTCCCGACGAGGATGGTAGGGGGCGAGAGCGCGTTGGCGAATGGCGATCCGCGGATTGCGGGGAAATGGCGGATTTTGTCGCGGATGGGGAGCAAGGTACAAAGGACACAAGGCGAAGATCGGGCGGGACGAAGATAACGACGAGGCGGCACGGCCGCGAGGATTGGGTTGGAGGGAACACGGTCGGCGGCTGAAGCCGTCCGGCAACGGTCGCGCGCCCTGACGGCGGGGAAGAACCGCGATGCGACGACGAAAATGACTGCCAGCGGCCGCTCCCTTATGGTCGCGGCTCTGTTTGTTCGGCGGCGCTGTTCGGTTTCACGCTAAATTTGCTCATCCACCGAGATGCGCTCTTCGCCGCGGACGCGGCCGCTGATCGCGAATTCAGTCGCGCGGACTTCGCGCATGACGGTCACTTTGATTTCGCCGGGGAATGTCATCGTCTCTTCGATCTTCTTGGCGATGTCACGCGCCAGACGCAGCGACGACCGGTCGTCCACGCGCACCGCATCGATAATCACGCGCACTTCGCGCCCGGCTTCGATCGCGTACGCCTGTTTGACGCCCGTGAAGCCCGTCGCGATGCCTTCCAGATCGGCCAGCCGCTTCGCGTAGCGCTCGTATGACTCGCGCCGCGCGCCGGGACGTGCCGCGCTGATCGCATCCGCCGCCGTCACCAACGGCGTGTACGGATGCGTTGCGGCCACGTCGCCATGATGTCCCGCAACCGCGTTGATGACGGCCGGATGCTCATTAAAGCGCTTCATGAATTCCGCGCCGATCTTCGTGTGCGATCCTTCCATTTCGTGATTCAGCACTTTGCCGATGTCATGCAGCAACCCGCAGCGTCGCGCCAGCGCGCCGTCGAGGCCCAACTCGTCGGCCATCATGCCGCACAAGTAGGCGACTTCGATGCTATGCCGCAAAACGTTCTGGCCATAGCTCGTGCGAAACTGCATTCGCCCGATGGTATCGACGACTTTTTTTTGCAAGCCGTTCACGTTTGCCTCGATGACGGCTTTTCGCCCGGCTTCGACGATGCGCTGCTCGACTTCCTTGGTCACCTCGGTGACGACTTCCTCAATGCGGGCCGGGTGAATGCGCCCGTCGCGCGTCAAACGTTCGAGTGAAACGCGCGCGATTTCCTTGCGAACAGGATCGTGGCAAGAGAGCGCCACGACGCCCGGTGTGTCGTCCACGATTACCGTCACGCCGGTGGCTTTTTCAAAAGCGCGAATATTGCGGCCTTCGCGACCGATGATGCGGCCTTTCAGGTCGTCGCTGGGCACATCGATGGTGGCGACGACGGTTTCGCAGGTGTCCTCGGCTGCGTAGCGCTGGATCGCCTGTATGACGATGTTGCGAGCTTTTTCGCGCGAAGTTTCCTCGGCCGTCGTGATGATGCGCTCGACCATGCGGTCGGCGTCGCGCGAGACTTCGGTTTCCATGCGCCGCAGGCACATTTCACGGGCCTCGTCAGGATTGAGACGGGCGACGCGGAGCAGTTCTTCGCGTTGCTGGGCGACCAGGTTGTCGGCCTGGCCGTGCTTGCCTTCCAATTCCTTTTCGAGCTTGGCGACGCGCTGCTCGCCGACCTCGATTTTTCGTTCCTTGGTATTGAGCACTTCCATTTTCTTGTCGAGGGCGTCTTCGCGTTTTTCGAGTCGGCGCTCGGCGTTTTTCAGTTCATTGCGCGTTTCGGCGGTTTCTTTTTCGAAGCGCTCCATTGTTTCGAGCAGCTTGCGGCGTGCATCGGCCTCGGCGTCGGCGATGATCTCGCGGGCCTTTGCGCGGCTTTCTTCAATGGATTTTTCGTTTTCGAGACGTTGGGTGGTCACTGCGGCCTGGAACCGGGAACGATACACGCCCCACATGAGCACCGCGCCGATGAGCAAACCTGCTCCGCCGCCGCCGCCCATGCTTGTTAAATCCAAGGCCGCAATGACAAGAATCGATTGCGGTCCCATTTTGTTGGTTTCCGATGCGTTTTATCAAGCGATTGGTGCGCTGCGCGTCCGAACGCGCGGGCGCTAAGGTGAGACGGCGCGATCGTCCGGGTTCGAGGTCGCGCCGGACCGCCGGTCGGCAGGGCGAAAGCGTGTCACAACGGTCGCCGCGGGATCAGTCGGGTTGCATGGTTCAGGGGCGGATACGTATTCCTAATGATAAAAACGCTCTGAGCAGTTCGTCAGAGCAATAATAACCCCGAAGATGGCCCGTTTCTGATGGCCCGAATTACGATAACAGCGGACTAACACCGCTCGTGAACGCACCTTGCACTACCGGCGAAAGCAGCTTAATTGCCGCCGCCCACCGGTCCAAATCAAATCTCCATGTTGCAATAATACGCGCCGCATGGAGAACTCGCC